>DBVQ01000035.1:6130-13204 GCA_002308155.1 Christensenella sp. UBA1260 | reverse complement strand
TTATTTACCTACGCAAAAGCGGGAGAAAATGGAGTCTACAACATCTTCAGTTGCGGTTTTGCCCGTAATCTCGCCGAGAGCGTTGTATGCTTCGGTGAGGTCAATAAGAACAATGTCCAAAGTGGAATCTTTTTGTTCAAACGCACTTTCAAGTGCGCGTTTTGCCTGATAGAGTGCGGATACGTGGCGCTTAGAGGTTATGAGCTCGCCGCCTTCAACCTTATTCTCTTTGAAAAGCGAAGCGATTGCTTTTGCAATGCTTTCAACTCCCTCGCCTGTCTTTGCGCTGACTACAAAAGACTTAATGTCTTTTGCAACATTGCGTTCATTTGAAATATCGCACTTGTTGTAGACGTCAAACACAAGTTTGTCTCCAAAGTCAATATCGTCCTTATCGTCCGCCGTGCTGTCAATGACGTGAAGCACTACGTCTGCACTTTCAATTGCGCGTTTTGCACGCTCTATACCCTCGCTCTCAACGATATCTTTGCTCTCTCTGAGGCCTGCCGTATCAACAAGCGTGATTTTGACGCCGTCGTATTCAAAGCTGTCCTCAACCGTATCTCTCGTCGTGCCTGCGACAGGTGTGACGATTGCACGGTTCTCTTTGAGAAGTGCATTCATGAGCGAGGATTTGCCCGCGTTTGGATTGCCGGCAAGCGCAACGGTCAAGCCATATTTTGCAATCTTGCCATTCTTTGCACTGGCGATAAGGTCTTCGACCTTAACCAAAATATCTTTGATATTGTTTTCAAGGTTTGGGAGCACCTCGTCTTCCATCTCGTCAGGATAGTCAAGCGTTGCTTCAATTGTCGCAATGAGCTCTTCAAGTTTGTCAAGAATTGCGTTTATGCGCTTTGCAACGTCGCCCTCCATAAGCCTGTATGCCGCACGAAGCCCCGCAGCGGATTCGGCATTTATCATGTCAATGACGCCTTCGGCGTCAGCAAGTGAAAGCCTGCCCGACAAAAACGCGCGCTTTGTAAACTCGCCGTTCTTTGCCATGACCGCACCGTTTGCAAGCAACGTATCAAGTGCGCCCTGCATAATGCGCACGCCGCCGTGGAGATAAAACTCCACTGTGTCTTCGCCTGTATACGCCTGTTTTGCAGGGAAATACACCGCATAGCCGACGTCCTTGAAGTCCTGCGCATTGAAAGTGCCAAAGTGCATATAGAGAGGTTGCCAAAGTTGGCGGAGACAACTCTTCTTGTCCGCATCACGCTTGTGGGCAAAATCAAAAATGGCATCGGCGATTCTCAGCGCATCCTCGCCGGATACGCGCACGATACCGATACCACCTGCCCCTATTGGAGATGAAATTGCTGCAATAGTGCTCATATTTTAAAATCTTTTCTTTCCGCCGAAACTCTTGAACTTTGGCGGACCGCCTTGAGTTGTAGGCTTGACAAAGTCGTCATGCTCCGTGAAATATCCACGATAGACGTTGCCGTCCTCAACTTCAACTTCGTTTTCCTCTCTGCGCTCGCGCGGTTTGCGGTCGCGACGGTCACGATTGTTTCTGTCGCCACGTCTTCTGTCGCCCTTGTTGTTTCTTCCGCCGCGATGCTCTTCTCTCTCGCCGTTCTTGATTGGGCGGTTATCCTTGAGCTCAACTCCCTTTGGAATAATGACGATATAGCGGGACGGCTCTTCGCCTTCGCTCTCCGTGCTTGCGAGTTCGCTGTCAGCAAGTGCACTGTGGATAATGCGACGCTCAAACGGATTCATTGGCTCAAGCGCGATTTTGCGGCAGAGTCTGTGTGCCTTTTCGGCAAGGCGAAGCGCGAGTGCGGTCAAAGTCTCTTTGCGCTTGTCGCGATAGTTTTCGCAGTCAATCACAACTTTTTTGAACTCGCCCTTTTGCTCATTGAGGAATGTCGCCGCAAGATATTGAAAAGCGTCAAGCGCCTCTCCGCGATAGCCGATTGCAACACCGCTGTCGTCGCCGGAGATTGTTGCGTAGATTGTGCCGTTTTCCTCTGCAATCTTTGCGCGGGAGACGAGCCCCATACGCTCAAGTGTGCCGTTCAAAAACTCTCCGAGTTTGTCTGCAACATTATCTTTCAAAGAGACTTTCACTTTTGCCTTTGAAAAGAGCCCGCCCTTTTCAAGCACTTCAACTTCGACCTTGTCTCTTGTTGTGTTTAGTTCCACAAGCGCCTTTTCGACCGCGAGGTCAACTGAGGACGCTTCGGTTTCTATAAACTTTTCCATAAAACTCCTATCTCTTTGCAACGTTGGACGGGACTTTTCTCTCTCTTGACATATCCACCAACTTCGCAATGAGGTTGAAAGTGAGTTGGAAGAGAATTGCCGCCGCCGAACTTGTGAACATATATAGCGCAAATGCGCCGGAATACAGCAATGAGAAGACGCCCATCATGATAGGCATAATCCATTGCATCATTTTCATTGAATTGGCTTGGTTTGGTTGAGCTTGTCCGTTTGCATCCTTTTGAACAGGTTGCGGCGGTTGAGCCTGCGACTTGTTGAGAAGGAATGTGGACAAGAAGCTGAGAAGCAATGAGAGTGCCGGCAAAATGAGAAGTCCGTTCCACTTGCCTTCCTTGCCATAGCCGCCCGTGCCGAGCACCTTGCCCATGACAAGCTCGTATTCGGATTTTTCAATACCCGAAAGTCTGGATGTTGCAAAACCGGATTGACCCGTGATCTTTGCATAGTCCGGAACTTCTTGCGACCAGTTGTCTGAGACAAAGATGTTCTTTATCCACAGCCAGCCTCTTATGTTTGTTTGCTCTTCTGAGCGATATGTTTCAAGCACTGCGCTCTGTGCTTTGTCAATAATGCGAGTCTTGATTTTCACTACATCTGCATCGGTTGGATCAATGTCTGCAAGATCCTTGATGCCGTCGCCGTTTCTGTCGCCATAACCATAGGCGTCAATCTCTTGTGCGACCACGGTGTTGAAAGCCTCTGCGCTTGTCTTGTAATCCTTGGCATATTGATAGCCGACCATTTGTCTGAATCCCGCAAACACGACAAAGAAGACGACAAACGTGATTATTGTCGGCAAGCACATGCCGAGCATTGAATAATGCTCTTTTTTGTAGAGCGCCATTTGCTCTTGTTGCAATCTTTGCTTGTCATCTCCATACTTTTCGTTGAGTGCTTCAAGTTGCGGTCTCATACGCTCCATTGCTTTGGAGTTCTTTCTTGCAATCAACTTTTGCCAAATATCAAGCGGCGAAAGGATGAGACGCAAAATAATGGTGAACACAACAACCGTCCAGCCGAAACTTGCATTTTTGAGGCCGTCGGTTTCGCCAAGTTTGTACATGAGCTTTGCCATGAAATGCGTTGGCTCGGAAACATCGCCCGAAACGTTGTACGAAGTGTCGTTGTTGCACGCCACAAGCAAACAGCAGCACACAATGAGCAGTGCCGCTACAAGATAAATGCGCCATATTCTTTTGCGAATAGGGTTCATATAAGCCATTTGATTTTTCCTCTATAATTTTCCGGAACCGGATCAAAACCGCCTTTCACAAAGGGATTGCAACGAAGAAGCCTCTCTATCGTCATAAATATCCCTTTCAAAGCGCCATGTTTTTTGATTGCGTCGTATGAGTACATCGAGCAAGTTGGGGTGTAGGCGCAATGATTGCCGAATATCCTCGACAACGTACGCTTGTAAACAAGGAGCAAGGACATCAAAAGCCTCTTTATCATTGTTCCTCCCCCACAAGTTTGCCTGCCTTTGAAAACGCATTTTCAACTGCGGCACAAACCTCTTCAAAACTGTCCGTCGCAAGCTCGGGATATGCGACTAGCACATACATATACCCTTCGTCAATGCGAGGACGAATCTTGCCGATTGCCTCTCGAAGCAGCCTCTTGACTCGGTTGCGGGTGACGGCATTGCCCACCTTCTTTGTGACGGACAAGCCGATTTTCAATCCCTCTCGGGATTTTGCGCTAAGAAGCAACAGGTTGTGAGCAGAGGCTCTCTCGCCTTTGCGATAAACATAGGCAAATGCCGCTCGTTTTTTCAACCTGTCTTGCTTTTGCATAATGGCTTAGGCAGAGATGCGCTTGCGACCTCTGTTGCGACGACGCTTCAAAACGTTTCTGCCGGATTTAGAACTCATTCTCTCACGGAATCCGTGAACTTTGTTTCTTTGTCTTTTCTTTGGTTGGTAGGTTTGTTTCATTTCTTATTCCTCCGTCTAATAGACATATTTTACTATAATAATATAATTATGCTTGACTATTATAGAAAAATATTGCACCCGTGTCAAGCAAAACGGCGCAGGTTGTTCCTCTTGACTATCGCAGGCGGCGAAAATATTATAATAATATAAAAGGCGCTTCCTAAAAGGAAACGCCTTCATTGCATAATCATTAAAATGCCTTACATTTCGTTTGGAGCGTCAATGCCAAGCAAGGACAAACCTGTTTTGAGCGTATTGGCAACTGCTTGCGTCAAAAGTAGACGCGCGTTGCGTGTGCCTGCATCGTCAACAACGATGCGGTGGTCAATGTAAAAACGATTGAACTTCTCTGCAAGGTCAACGATATGGCGAGACACCATGCATGGCTCTCTGAGTTTTGCCGCTTGTTCCACGCTGTCGCCAAACGAGAGCACGCTCTTTGCGACTTCGTATGCCTCGTCGCTTGCGATTGCCGAATAGTCAACAGCAGCAAAATCTATATCTCCGCCCTTGCGGAGTGCGGACAGACAACGGGCATAAGTGTATTGAACGTATGGGCTTGTTTCGCCATCAAAATTGAGCACCTTGTCAAAGGAGAAAACGATGTCTTTTATGCGGTTGTTCCAAAGCGCGGAGAAGATGACGGCGCCCACGCCGACGCTCTCTGCAATCTGCTTTTTGTCCTTGATGTTTGGGTTCTTTTCTTCAATGATTTTTTCTGCTTTTTCAACGGCTTTGTCAAGCACGTCTTTGAGCCAAACGACACGACCGCTCCTTGTGGACATTGCACCGTCTTCCATTGAAACCATGCCGTATGCCACGTGCTCCATATCGTCCTTTCCTGCAAAATCCATGAGTTTAAGCACCTGAAATAGTTGTTTAAAGTGCAGATTCTGCTGATATGCGACCACATACAAACATTTGTAGAAATCATAAGTTTGCTTTCTGTAGTACGCCGCAGCGATATCGCGAGTGGCATACAAAGTCGCGCCGTCCGCCTTGACAAGAAGGCATGGCGGCATGCCGTATTCATCAAGATTTACAACCTGTGCGCCGTCGCTCTCAACAAGCAATTTCTTCTCGCGAAGAATGTCAAGGCAAGGCTCCATTTTGTCGTTGTAAAAACTCTCGCCGGCATAGCTGTCAAACTTGATTTTGAGACGGTCGTAAATTGTGCTGACTGCTTTCATCGTCACTTCTTTGAAGACGTCAAAATAGGCATTTGCTTCCTTCTCGCCATCCTCGATGCGCTTGAACCACGCACGCGCTTCGTCATCCATCTCGGGATGCTCTTCCGCTTCTTTGTGATAGCGCACGTAGAGAGACGTCAAAAAGTATTCATCGTTGTTCGCGACCTCTTCAAGCGAGGACCATTTTCTTGTTGCGACAATGAGCTTTCCAAATTGCGTGCCCCAGTCGCCCAAGTGGTTGATGCCGACTACGTTGTAGCCGAGGTGTTTGAAAATACGATAGAGCGCGCCGCCGATGACGGTTGTGGAGAGATGCCCGATGTGGAAAGGTTTTGCAATATTGACAGAGCTGTAGTCAAGGCAGATTGTCTTGCCTGCCCCCTCTTTGCTTGTGCCAACGACCTCGTTGTCCACTGCATACGCCTTCAATCCGCCGACAATGTGCCTTCTTGAATAGAAGATGTTGAGATATCCCCCAACGACTTCCACTTTGTCAACAAAGTCGAGTTTTTCAACATACGGCAAGAGTTTTGCCGCAATCATAGGCGGAGCTTGGCGCAAAGTCTTGGCAAACTTGAAGCACGGCAAAGAAATGTCCCCGAGTTTGGAGTCCTTTGGTGTTTCCAGTGCCAAAAGCACCTCTTCTTGACTTAGCCCCTCAACGGCTAATGCTTTTGATAATTGTTGTTCGTACATAAACTGTATTTTCCTATTCTTGTTATCGTCGTTTAACCCTAAATGCAACACCCTTTCCTGCTCCGCCTTGCGGAGTCGTTCCGTCTTCGAACTTGCATTATCTCAAAAACCGCTCAGGATTGATGGATAACGCGGAAGATGCGCACACGAGGCGCCCAATGTACTAGGCGTACATGACGCCGAGTGCACGTAAATCTGACAAAGTTAGGCGCAATCCTGTGCGGTTTTTACGCTCAGACATTTATTCTAAATAACACCACGTCATTGTCTTGCATGACGTAGTCCTTGCCCTCACTACGGACTTTGCCCTTTTCTTTTGCTACGTTGAAAGAGCCGCACTCAAGGAGAGTTGCATAGTCCACGATTTCCGCGCGAATGAAGCCACGCTCAAAGTCGCTGTGAATTTTGCCTGCGGCCTCCGGAGCTTTTGTGCCCTTTTTGATTGTCCATGCGCGGGTTTCCTTTTCGCCGGCGGTCAAATAGCTTATGAGTCCCAAGAGGTCATAGCTTGTTTTGACAAGACGGTCAAGACCGCTCTCGGTGAGGCCATATTCTGCCATAAACATCTCACGTTCGTCGTCTTCAAGCTCGGTTAAATCCTCTTCAAGCTTTGCGCAGAGCACAATTGCCTTTGCGCCCTCGGCTTTTGCGATGCGTTCAACCTCTTTGGAATAATCGTTGCCGTTTATGCCTGCTTCGTCGGTGTTTGCAACATAGACGACAGGCTTGGATGTGAGAAGGAATTGCTCGTCAATGAACTTTTTGAAGTCCTCATCCACGTCAAGAGCGCGGAGAGCCTTGCCATCCTCGAGCCATTTTTGCATAATCGTCAAGCGGTCAACGTCCTCTTGATATTTTTTGTCCGCTTTGAGCATGGTGACGGCTTTTGCCATACGGCGCTCAAGCGTTTCAAGGTCGGCAAATATGAGCTCAAGGTTTATGGTTTCAATGTCGCGCGCCGGATTTACACTTCCATCCACGTGAGTGATGTTTTCATCATCAAAACAACGTAC
>DBVQ01000035.1:5650-6072 GCA_002308155.1 Christensenella sp. UBA1260 | reverse complement strand
CCTTTGACAAGCCCCGCAATGTCCACAAACTCCAAAGATGTTGGGGTGATTTTTTTGCTGTCGTAAAGAGCGGCAAGTTTTTCAAGCCTCTCATCAGGGACGGCAACTACGCCGACGTTTGGCTCTATCGTGCAAAACGGATAGTTGGCGGCTTGTGCTCCCGCCTTTGTAATCGCATTGAAAAGTGTGCTCTTGCCAACGTTTGGCAAACCGACTACACCGAGTTTCATATTTCACCTATCAAAACTTGCGTCGCAAGTTCTAACAAACATTTTTTCTAATAAACTATTATAAACATAATTTATGAAATAGTAAAGTGGAAAATATATGGACGTTCTTTATTGCATAATTTTGGGCATAGTGCAGGGGCTCAGCGAGTTTTTGCCGATATCGTCATCGGGGCACTTGCTTCTGCTTGAAAA
>DBVQ01000035.1:5387-5558 GCA_002308155.1 Christensenella sp. UBA1260 | reverse complement strand
CGCTCTTGTCAAAAAACCTTTTTCAAGACAGACGGGATTGTTGCTTGTCGCATGTGTGCCGACTGCCATCATCGCACTCGTTTTCAAGCTGTGTTTTCCGTCCCTTTTAAACGGCAAAATGTTGGGCTTTGGATTTGTGTTGACAGCCACGCTTTTGTTTGTCGGCGAAAA
>DBVQ01000035.1:3667-5353 GCA_002308155.1 Christensenella sp. UBA1260 | reverse complement strand
TCAAAATTGCACAAAACAGGGTTTTATCATACAAAACAAGCATATTAACTGGTGTTTTGCAAGGAATTGCAGTTCTGCCCGGGGTGTCAAGAAGTGGTGCGACAATCTCAACCTTGACCTTTCTCGGCATAGAAAAAAGAAGTGCCGCGGACTTCTCTTTTTTGCTTTCAATACCCATAATTTTGGGCTCTGCAATCGTTGAAATTGTGGATATTTGGAGAGGCGGTTTTGCCCTGTCTTTGCCGTGGTATGACATTGTCATTGGGGTTGTGTTTGCCTTTGTTTCGGGGCTTGTTGCAATCAAGTTTTTCTTGAAGCTTGTTGCAAACTACAACCTAAAACCTTTCATAATATACACCGCCCTGCTTGGCGTTGTCGTGTCAATACTGCCCTTGTTTGGAGTGAAAATATAAAAGCGTGCCGATTGGCACGCTTTTGATTTTTTTTGCTATTCAATTATTTATGAAGCAAATACACTCTTGCTTCGTATGGTTTAAGAACTTTACCCAACTCCCCTTCGTACACGCTCAAAATCTCATGTGCGTTTTCAGGGATGAGGGCGGCAACACGCTTTCTTGAAACAGGCTTGTCGCTCATGTTGATGACTATGCGGAGCTTTTGTTTGTCGTCCTCGCTGGTCTTGTCATAGACAAAGAGTTGTCTGTCATTTTTGAGATACATGTCAAACTTGCCGTAAATGACGGCGTCGGCATATTTTTTGCGGAGCGCGATGACCTTGCGATAGAAGTTCAAGAGTGAGTTTGGATCTGCCTCTTGTTTTTCAACATTGATGTCAACATAGTTTGGATTGACGGTGTACCACGGCTCAACGTCGCAAAAACCTGCGTTCTTGCCGCCTGTCCATTGAACAGGAGTGCGGGCGTTATCGCGTGCGGCTGTGTGCGCTGTCTTCAAAATCTTGCTGTCTTTAAACCCAAACTTGCGCATGAGGTCTCTCACGCAGAAAGTGGAGATATCCTTGAATTGTGCCCATGGGTCTGTGCCTTCCGGCGCATTGTCATAGTGGAGCGAAGTCATGCCGATTTCTTGCCCTTGATAGACAAATTGCGAACCGCTTAAGAATGAATACATGATTGCAAGCGCCTTGCCCGACTCATCGTGGAACTTTTCGCTGCCATAACGAGAAATCGTGCGCGCTTGATCGTGGGATTCAAGGTAGTTGGCGTTCCACGCTCTGTGATAAAGCTGTGTTTGCCAGTTGTAGTACACTTTTTTGAGTTTGACAAGGTCAAACTTCTTGTGCACCCAAGCGATGAGTATGCAATCCGCCTCCATATGTTGAAAACCAATCATCATATCGAGTTCTTGGCGGTTTTCGTTGACATATTTGAGCGCGGTTTTTGGGTTGACCATTGGAGACTCACCCACTTGGAAGCGGTCTTCATATTCGTTGATAACGGCGCGGTATTCCTGCAAAAACTCGTGGATGTGCGGACCGTTGTTGTAGTGCTCCATTCCGCGGGATGCAGGCATAATCCAGTTGCCTTGCGGAAGTCTGCCGTCTTTCTTCTTGCGCTTGCTGATTTGAGTGATGACGTCCTCACGGAAGCCGTCCACGCCCATATCAAGCCAAAAACGCATGACGTCCTTGATCGCTTCACGCACCGCCGGGTTGTCGTGATTGAGGTCAGGCTGTTCTTTTGCATAGAGGTGGAGATAAAACTC
>DBVQ01000035.1:0-3612 GCA_002308155.1 Christensenella sp. UBA1260 | reverse complement strand
CCCTTCTCCCAAATGTAGAAATCTGTGTACGGCTCTTCCTTTGCGCAGGATTTTTTGAACCACTCGTGTTGGTCGCTCGTGTGATTGATGACGAGGTCCATCACCACTTTGAGCCCAATTTCATGCGCCTTGTCAAGCACTGTCTTGAAGTCGTCCATCGTGCCATACTCAGGAGCGATATTTTTGTAGTCAGCGATGTCATAGCCATAGTCGTTTTGCGGTGAAACATAGAGTGGGCTAAACCACACTGCGTCTGCACCGAGGCTCTTTATATAATCAAGTTTTGAAAGTATGCCTTTGAGGTCACCAATGCCATCGTTGTTGCCATCAGCAAACGAGCGCGGCCAAACTTGATAGAGCGTCATACTCTTGAACCATGTTCTCTCTTCCATATTTTTCTCCTCTTTTCTCACACTTCGTGTGATTATAACATTCGCGTGTTTGTATTCGTATGTTTTGTGTTCGTGTGTATAACACCGTGTGCTTGTGGGTATTCTCTTTTGTTTGCAAAAGCGGTCACTTTGCAGCGTTTGCGTTTTTGACGCATTTTGCACGCTTTTGTTCGTTATATCTATTGTATCACCAAACGCGCGTGTGCGCAAGAGACAATTTTTGATAATATAACTGTGCGCCATAAAAAAATGTGCATCCTTTGGGGATGCACAATTTGTTGTTCAATATGCTTTAAATGTTCAAGCCTGCTGCGTTTCTTGCCGCTTGGGAACCTGCCCAAACACAATTGTTGTGTGTGCCATAAACAGAAGATTCTGTCTCAGGTGCATGTGCTTTGCCCCAGTCGTGCATCATAAACTTCTTTTCATCGCTGACTGTTGCATGATCGGTCTTGTCAAAAACCAAAATCAAGATTTCGTCTTTAGAATCATTCTCTTTGTATCCATGGATAACTGCTTGCAAGCCTTCCATTTTGCTTGTTTCAAGGTTTTGAACATATGCTTCGGCTTCTACCGGGCTGAATCTGTCAACCTTGTAGCCTGCCTTGGCGAGACCTGATTGAATAGAATCTGCAGAAACCGTTGGATTGCAGGCGGTGAGTGTCACAGCAAGAACGCTGACAAGCATAACTACTGCCAAAATTGTAATAACTGCTTTTTTCATGTTGTTTCTCCTTTTGATTGATTTGCAATCATTGACATTTGATATCGATATAATTATAAAGCATAAAAAAGTTGTCGTCAACACAAATAAATCTCATAATTATTTTTGTTCCCTCTGCATTTTGCCAAACATTTCTATGATGCTGTATGCCAAACACCGCCACGTTCTTTGCCATGCAACGCTCTGTATTGAAGATGTCAAAGTGGCAATATGCCGATACAAATCAAAGTCAATTAAACAACAAAAACGACGGTTTAACCGCCGTTTTTGTGTGTATTAACACTCGTTTGTGCCATTATTGTTCACTTTGCTCTTCTGAAGATTCTGCAACCTCACTTGCAGATTCGTCAGCGGACTCGGCTGGTTCGTCTTCGGTTTAAACCAAAAAACTTTCTCGTTTAAGACCGCGATCATTGAGATGGATAACAAGGAAAAACCCACTTTTGCAAGCCCTAATGTACACAAAGTACATGAGATTGAAAAAGTGGGATTTGACGAAGTTAGGCGCTCAATAGCGCGGAATTATTCTTCAGTTTGTTCTGACGTTTCTGCAACCTCACTTGCAGATTCGTCAGCGGACTCGGCTGGTTCGTCTTCCTCATCGACGTGCGGTGTGAGCGCTGTTGCCATGACGTTTACGTTTTCGTCTTTGAGCTTCATGATGCGAACGCCTTGTGTCGCTCTGCCGATACGGCTGATCTCGTCTGCTTCAACGCGGATAATAATGCCGCCGCTTGTAATCATCATGATATCCATCTCAGGAGGCAACACTCTGAGGCTGACGACAGGACCTGTCTTGTCGTTGAACACGCCTGCCTTGACGCCCTTGCCTGCTCTGCCTTGAAGCGGATACTCTTCAATTGCCGTGCGCTTGCCGTAGCCGTTTGCGGTGACTGTCAAAATCTCGCTGCCCGGAGTGACGATTGCAAGTGCCACAAGCGTTGCGCCCTTGCCGAGGTTCATAGCCTTGACGCCCATTGCCGTTCTGCCGACCGGACGGACATCCTTCTCGTTGAAGTGGATGCACATTCCTTCGCTGGATGCGATGAGGCACTCGTCGTTGCCCGATGTTATCATTGCGTCAATAAGCTCATCGTCCTCGTTGAACTTGATTGCAATCTTGCCGTTGCGCTTGATTGAGTCAAACTCTTCAAGCGGAGTCTTTTTGATAAGACCCTTCTTTGTTGCAAGCATCAAGAACAAGCCCGATTTGTCTTCCGGCGCCCACATGAAGGATTGAATCTTCTCGCCCGGTTCAAGCTGCAAGAGGTTGACTGCTGCCCTGCCCCTCGCTGTCCTTGCCGCCTCTGGGATTTCGTACGCTTTCAGCGTAAACACCTTGCCGAAGTTGGTGAAGAACATGATGCGCTCATGCGTGTTGCATGTGAAGATCTTTTCAACAAAGTCCTCGTCCTTTGCTTTGTGCGCCGTAATGCCCACGCCGCCTCTGTGTTGTGCCTTGTATTCGGCAACAGGCATACGCTTGATATAGCCGCCGTGCGTCATGGAGATGACGACATCTTCCTTTTCAATGAGATCTTCAATGTCAATATCGCCGTAGTCGTAGGTGAGTTCGCTGAGTCTCGGCGTTGCATACTTCTCTTTGATCTCTGTGATCTCTTTGATGATGATCTTTTTGACTTCGTCATCGCTTGCGAGCACGAGGTTGAAGTATGCGATTTGGTCTGTCAAGAATGCAAGTTCCTCATTGATCTTTTCAACTTCAAGACCTGTCAAGCGTTGGAGCCTCATATCGAGGATTGCCGCCGCCTGCTTGTCGCTGAGGTTATAGCCATCCATGAGTTTTTGCATAGCGTCTTGACGGTCACGGGACTTTTTCAACATCTCGACGATTGCGTCAATATTTTCAAGTGCGATTGTGAGACCGAGAAGTATGTGTTGTCTCTCTTGTGCTTTTTCAAGGTCGAAGCGCGTCCTGCGGACGATGACGTCCTTTTGGTGCGCAATATAGTTTTCAAGCACTTCTTTGAGGTTGAGGATTCTCGGTACGCCGTCCACAAGCGCGAGCGTAATCATGCTGAACGTTGTCTGCAAAGCGGTTTGTTTGTAGAGTTGATTGAGAAGCACTTGTGCGTTGACGTCTTTCTTGAGTTCAATGACGATACGCATGCCGTGTCTATCGGTCTCTTCTCTCAAATCGCTGATGCCTTCAAGACGTTTGTCGCGGACTTGGTCTGCGATGTTCTCAATGAGTTTTGCCTTGTTGACTTGATATGGGATTTCGGTGACAATGATGCGGCTCTTGCCGTTTGCCATCTCTTCGATTTCCGCCTTTGCGCGGAGGATTGCCGCGCCTCTGCCCGTGCGATATGCTTGCTTGATGAGATTTCTGCCAAGCACGAGTGCACCGGTTGGGAAGTCAGGAGCAGGAATATACTCCATGAGCTCTTCAACCGTAAGTTCAGGGTTTTCAAGGAGAGCAACGGATGCGTCGATAACTTCGCCGAGGTTGTGAGGCGGAATGGATGTTGCCAT
>DBVQ01000089.1:6135-7439 GCA_002308155.1 Christensenella sp. UBA1260 | reverse complement strand
ACTCTAAGTGGCGATTCGGTTCTTGTGGGGAGACCGCAAGTATGCGGAGTAATCGGAAACATCTTGGACGGCGACGACAAGTTTCCGCATAGGGAAATCCTACCGAACCTAAGGTGCAAGGTTTACCCAAGTTGTTGCCACCATACCCAAAAGGTTTTATTATGGCTGACGATTTAGACTCATCTGACAAAAACGTTTTACCTTCTGACGAAACAAGTTCGTCCGACAATTTTGACGCAGACAAAACACATAGTGTTTTGCAAGATTCAGCCGAAGATTCACAAAACCAAATCGATAATTCTGAAAAAGAAGCATCCGCTGATGATGTTTCTTCTTTGTCTATTGAAAAAACGAAAGCCGGCGATACTCATCAAAAGCACGCCCAAAAGCATGACGATGATGACAAAAAGAAAAAGCCAAAGAAAAAACGCAATACTTGGTGGATTAAAGTTGCGATTATTTCGTTTGTTCTCGCTGCGTTTTTCAGTTTTTTGAGTGAGCTCACAGCTGATGCGGAGCATATTGTCGTAATTTTGTTGTTGCTTGGATTCTTGGTGGTCACAAGCATTCTCTTTGACTCAATCGGTGTTGCTGTCACATCGTGTGATGATGCGCCAATTATTGCAATGGCATCTCGCAAAATCTACGGTGCAAAGACCGCTATGTGGCTTGTAAAGAACAGCGGCACAGTTGCAAGCATTTGCAACGACGTGATTGGCGATATATTTGGCATCATCTCAGGTGCGTGCTCTGCGGCAATAGTCGTAAAAATCGCTGTAGTGCTCGAGGAGGACTGGCAGAGATGGATTGCAATTGGTATCGCGGCTGTTGTCTCCGCTGTCACAATCGGCGGCAAGGCGTTTATGAAGAACATTGCAATCAAAAACTCTAAGGAGTTTGTACTGTTTATCGCTCGTCTGCTTGCATTTTTCATCCCGGAAGAGAGAAGGCGCTACAAAAAAGAGCTTGAAAAGAAGAGACAACAAAAGCCTGAGTCTGAAAAGAGCAACAATTCTCAAGATGACGTTTTGCAATCAGAAAGTTCCAAAACGAGCAGAAAAACAAAGAAAAATCAAGATTGACAGTAAACGGCTTCGGTCGTTTTCTTTTTGAATATGAGACTGGACAAATATTTGCAGACAAAGTTTAATCTAAAATCCCGCACGTATGCAGAAAACTTGGTGCTTACAAACCAAGTGCTTGTTGATGGCAAGATTGTGTCAAAACCGTCTTTTGATGTTGACGAATATGCAAATGTCGAGATATTAAACGATGAGAGTTTTGCATCACAAGGCGCATACAAG
>DBVQ01000089.1:0-6072 GCA_002308155.1 Christensenella sp. UBA1260 | reverse complement strand
TAATGGGGGATTTTGTGATATTTTGCTGCGTCGCAGTGCAGAGAAAATCCTTGCGGTTGACGTTGCGGAGTGCGCTCTTGACGAAAAACTTTTAAAATCTGACAAAATTGAGTTTTTGCGTGCAAACGCAAGAGAGCTTCCGCTTGATAACAATTCGTTTGATTTTGTGTGCAGTGATGTCAGTTTTATTTCGCTCACGTATATACTCGGCGAAATATACAGAGTTTTGAAGAATGGCGGGGAGTCTATTGTGCTCGTCAAACCGCAATTTGAACTTGAAAAATCCGCACTTGACAAAAACGGCATTGTAAAAAATGAAAAGTTGAGAAAGAGGGCACTAGATAGCGTGTCGGGATGCGCTGTGAGTTTGGGATTTGAAATCGCAGGAGAAGGCACGGCACCAATAAGATATCAAAACAAAAATATTGAGTATCTTTTGTATCTAAATAAGTGAATGCTTATTTATTTTATAAATAAAAAACGCACGGAAGTCCGTGCGTTTCTTTTTGTTGTTATGCTTAATCCTTGTCGTTCTTTTTTGAGAAAATCAAAACAAGTGCAATGGCAATTGCAACGACAATACCGGAGCATCCGGCAATGACTTTGATTGTAAACTCACTGAGTGACAAAAGATTTTGTAGCATACAAAAATTATACTTCATTGAAACCTCAATGTCAACACGATTTGCTTAAAAGCGTCTGTTATCAATAAAAACGGTCAAAATATGCAATTTTCAGAGGATTTTATGCAATATTTTGGTTTTTATGCATTTTTGGCTTGAAATATTTTGAGGTTTAATATATAATTAAAAAGCTTATGAAAATCGCTGTAATATCAAAGAAAGGAATTATGGATAATCCGCTCAAAAAGTGGTTGCTTGACGGCTTGAAAGAGTCGGGCGATTTTGATATTCAAGAGCTCGGCTCGTCCAAGGAATTGACTGCGGATTTTGACAGGGTTTTGGTGTTCGGCGGAGACGGAACAATGCTTGATGCCGCTCGCCACGCACTTGCGTTTGATATCCCTGTACTTGGCGTAAATCTTGGTTATCTTGGATTCCTCACTGAGTTTGACAAGGATGCAACGAGTGCAGAGCTTGCTGCCGCACTCAAATCCAATAAGCATATTGACAAAGCTGTTTTGAGCGTTGCAAACGCATCAAAAGAGTATCTTGCAATCAACGAACTCGTTGTCAAGAGCACGGGCGCACGTCCAATTGTGATTGATCTCTATGTTGACGACAATTTTGCAGACACATTCAAGAGTGATGGACTCATTGTTTCAACGCCAACTGGTTCAACCGCATATTCGCTTTCGGCGGGCGGTCCTATTGTTGCGCCTGATGTCAAAGCAATAATAGTCAACCCAATTTGTCCGCACTCATTGCACTCACGTCCGATTGTAGTGAGTGACAAGGCAAATATTGAGGTGCGCATTGCAGGTGATGAGGGCGAAGCGTCTTTGACACTTGACGGCAATCTCGTGGGATGCGCAAAAGTCGGCGAAAGTGTCAAAATCAAGACCTCAAACAAGACTGCAAAATTTGTCAAGACGAGCAGTGAAAACTTCTTTAATAAACTACTGAAAAAAATGAACGTTTGGAGTACTACGCTTCAAAAGACGGAGTGAATATGTCAAGAGCAAACAGACAAATAAGAATCCTCGATATCATCTCAAAGCACGATATAGACACACAAGAGGAGCTTGTCACATATCTCAAAGCCGAAGGCTTTAATGTGACGCAGGCGACGATTTCACGCGATATCAAAGAGATGAATATTATAAAGACGTTGGCGGCTGACGGCAGACACTACAAGTATGTCGCGCATGAGCAAAAAGAAGCTACAACGTCAGACAAATTTTTGAACATTTTCAAGAGTACAGTCCTTTCAATTCGCGCTGCTGAAAATCTTGTCGTGTTGAGAACAGAGCCGGGCAGTGCCGGTCCTGCATCTGAACTTATTGACAGATTGAAGTATGACGAGGTGCTCGGCGTTATTGCGGGCGATAATACCATTTTTGTTGCAGTTGATACTATCAAAAATACAGAGATCATAAAACAAAGATTAGAAGATTTGCTTGATACGGCAAGACTTCGCTAACTCCTATAATCTGTGATTATAGTTTTTTAAAAAGGTGAAATATGATTTCTGAACTTTCAATTGAAAACATTGCGCTCATTGACAAGCTTGAATTGCAACTCAAATCCGGCTTGAACATTTTGAGCGGCGAAACAGGCGCGGGCAAGTCAATAATTATAGACTCGCTCAATTTTGTGCTCGGCGAAAGAGCAGACAAGTCACTCATTCGATACGGCACTGACTACGCAGCCGTGCAAGCTGTTTTTGAAGACTACATGACGCCTGCTGTCGGTGAATACTTTGACGAAATGGGCATAAGTGAAGACGACGTCCTCATCATCCGCAGAAAAATGTCTGTGGACGGCAAGAACGAGTGCAGAATAAACGGAAGAGCAGTCAATTTGTCTGTTCTGAGAGGACTTACGGCACTTCTTGTTGACATTCACGGTCAGCACGAACATCAATCATTGCTCAACCCAAAGAACCATATTTGGCTTCTTGACAGCATGGGCGGAGAAAAACTTATTGCCGCAAGATATGACAATGCACTCGCGTTTGACAACTACCGCTCAATTCTTTTAGAATTGAACGAGCTCGGTGATAAGAAAGTAAGAGAAAGACGCCTTGATATCCTTGCTTTCCAAATTGGAGATATTTCTGAAGCAGACGTCAAAGAGGGCGAGGAAGAAGAACTGCTTGCGGGACGCAGACGCATACGCAATATGGAGAAGATTTTGACCGCTCTTGAAACCGCAAAGTCAACACTTGAAGGTTATGAAGGTACGGGCGTTTCCGCAGCACTTAAAAATGCGTCCGCAAATCTTGGCTCAATCGTTGATTTTGATGAGGAACTACCGGATATTCAAGAAAGATTACTCTCTTGTAAGGCGGAAATCCAAGATATCTGCGACACTTTGAGTGAAAAGGTTGACCAACTTGGATTTGACGCACGCTCGGCTGACAAACTTGAAGAACGTCTTGAAATTGTCCGCTCAATTCTCAGAAAATACGGTGGAACGTATGAGGCAGTTCAAAAGTTCTATCAAGAAATCAATGACGAGTTTGATATGCTGAGCAATGCAGATGAGGCCGTTGAAAAACTTGAAAAAGAACTCAAAAAGGCAAGCGATGAATTGAAAAATAAGGCGGAAAAACTCACAAAACTCCGCAGAGACACCGCAAAAGAATTTGAAAAAGCCATGCTCAAAGAACTTGCCGATCTTGGCATGAATGGCTCTACGTTTGAAGTTAATATAGAAAGCGCAAAAGATGTGTACAATATTGACAGACACGGTGCCGATACAGTTGAGTTTTTGATTTCTCCAAACGTCGGCGAACCGCTTAAACCGCTTGCAAAGATAATTTCCGGCGGCGAGATGTCAAGATTTATGCTTGCGCTCAAAAATATCGTTGCAAAGATTGACGGCATCGGCACAATGGTTTTTGACGAGATTGATACGGGCATTTCAGGCAATATTTCCGCAGTTGTGTCCGAAAAGATGTGCAATATATCAAGAAACCGTCAAGTCATTGCAGTGACGCACATGCCAAGCCTTGCCGCTATGGCGGACAATCACTATCTCATTGCAAAGTCCACTGAAAACGGCAAGACACTCACGCATATTACACTTCTTGATGACGACACGGACGAGCTTGCACGACTCATCGGCGGTGACAGCTATTCGCAATACGCGATTCCGCACGCAAAAGAGATGCGTGCTTGGGCGGATAGATACAAGGCAAGTTTGCAAAAATAATATCGATAATACGCATGGATTCTTCAAAATAAGTATTAAACGCAGTAGAAACACAAAATCTACTGCGTTTTTGCTTGAAATATTCAAAACTATATGTTATATTAATCCAGCGAGTTAGCCAGACGGTCGCATGAAATATTGAGGAAAGTCCGAGCATCATAGGGCAAGGGTGCCGGGTAACTCCCGGTGAAGGTGACTTCAAGGACAGTGCAACAGAAAACAACCGCCCGCAAGGGTAAGGATGGAAACGTGAGGTAAGAGCTCACGCGCAAATTGGCGACAAGGCGCGGTGTAAACCCCACTCGATGCAAGAACGGAGGCAAAAAAGTGGCCCGCAAGCCTCCCATTCGCTTGAGTCGTGCAGAAATGTACGACCTAGATAGATGGCCGTCAAATACAGAACTCGGCTTACAGACTATCTCGCACATGAAAACGGAGAGCGCATGAACTTTCCGTTTTCTTTTTTTGGTTTAACTTTTTTGCATCTGGCAAAAATATCTTTATGATATATGCTTTGGCTGTATTTATAATAGGCATATTTTTGATGATTTTTACCATCTCAAAACCAAGACTAAGAGAAGAATTTGCTGTTAGAATAGCGGATTTTGACGATTTTAAGACAAAAGGCAGTGAATATGTAAAAACTTTTTCTTTGCCAAAACAACAAGGCACAAAACTAAATTTGGAATACTATGTTTCTTCAATCAAGTCATCACTTAGAACAATATCACGACAAAAAAACAAGCAGTATTTTCAATCAATACTCAGTTATTCGGCGCAAATAAAGGAGTTTGCAAAGCAAAAGTTTGAAGATTTGACGACTCTGCCAAGTATTGACGGTGTTCCGCGTGTTGTAAAACTTGCTGAGTTTTGTCTGAAATCATGCGATTTTGCCTATGATGGAGAGAGAATAGCGGCACTAATAAACATCCAAAATGCACATAAAACATTAGGTTTTGATGAAGTTTTTGCACTGAACAGTGCATTTTTGTTTGTTTTAATCAAAAAATTGGCGTTTTTGCTAAATGATTTGAAGATTATATGCAAAATGAAGTATATTGCGGACAAAAATGCTAAAACACCATATCTAATCAAGGATGAAAAGACATATTTGCAACTGAAAAACAGCAAAATATTCCTGTCCTTTTGTGACTCAAGGGGACTATATGACAGTCAAGAGTGTGTTTTTGCACGAAATGAGTATATACTAAACATTCAAAATGGAATCTGCACAGTTTTGCAAACAAAACATAAGATTGAGGAGACGGATTTTTCAAGTTTTTATACGCCGCTTCAAATGTTTTGTAAATATGAGGCATTTGATGCTGCGACCGAAGAAGAGAGAAGTGCGTTTTTAAAACTTGTCAAAAAACTGAGCGACAAAGAGAATACTGATGAGTTTTTGTTTGCAATACGGGTTGACAATTTTACAAAATCTGCAAACTCTGCTCATATAAAAGTGATAAGAACAGGTTTATTTCAGCATAAATTGTCTGCAATATTTGCAAAAGAGGGTATTGCGATGCTGGCATCGGCTTTGTCGTCAAAGACGCTTATGACGCTACTATTTGGAGGCAATCGCGTCGGCAAAGGAGACAAAACTACTCTAAAATCATCAATATTTGAGAATACTTTTGAAAATATCGGCAGGTTCAAAAACATAAATCTCGGAATATTGGTGCAAAGTGGCAAGATGAAAGTGAGTCCTCATTTACCTTCGATTATAGTGCGTGCAGACATATTGTTTGACTATGAAGGAACAATTCACAATCTGCATATTCTAAGAGGCGCAGAGCGTGAAGTATATCTTGGCAAAACAAAACTCACTGGAACTTCAATATTCAAACTCACTGACAAACCGCTTGATATCACATATATTTTACCAAAAGGCGATTAAATCGCCTTTTTTATTATTTTTGCACTATTTTGATCAGTTTTTGGCAAGAATATCGCGCTTTTGTTGACTATTCAAACGAAAATTGTTATGATATTAAAGTATATTTCGCTTGCGCGCTTAATGTACGCATATGCGTAAGCTTTTGGAGAGTTTTCTATGAAAGAGAAAATGGACAAAATCAAAAATGAGGCGCTTGCTCTTATTGAGTTCGCAACAACAACTGCAGAACTCAATGACGTGAGAGTGAAGTACCTTGGCAAGTCGGGTGAGATTTCCGCACTCATGAGAGATATGGCGGGAGTTCCAAAAGAAGACCGCCCAATGATTGGCAAACTT
>DBVQ01000055.1 GCA_002308155.1 Christensenella sp. UBA1260 | reverse complement strand
CACGTAAATCTGACAACGCAAATCGCAAAATTGTGAGATTTTTTTGTGCGCGCATAATATGGATTTATTTTATAAATAAATATTTTTTGAAAAGAATAATAAAAAAGTGCAAAAAAGTTAAAAAATATGTTGACTTTTAGCAAGAGGAGTAATATACTGTTAGCAGTCAAAGCAATAGAGTGCTAAAACTCAAATAGTTGACAAGGTGGTAGAGGGATGTCAAAAGAACTTTCCGAAAGAAAAAAGAAAATACTTCATGCTCTCGTTGATTTGTACATCTCGACAGGTCAGCCGGTTTCAAGCGCGGATATTCAATCAAAATACTTGCCGGAAGTCAGTTCGGCGACTATTCGTGCGGAGCTCAGTGCTCTTGAGGCGCTTGGCTATATTGAGCAGCCGCATACGTCAGCAGGGCGTGTGCCGCTCAAGGATGCATACAAGTTTTATGTTGATTCAATCGACGGCTCAAATGCGTCCAATATGTTGACCGACCAAGAGACGGAGTTTATCAGAGGCAGTTTCTTCTCACGTCTTGGACAAATCGAAGATTTGTCAAAAGAGGCGGCAAAGATAATCAGCGACGTCACCAACTATACGTCCTTTGTTGTTGACAAGAGCGGCGACGGCAACGTGACAATTGATGAAATCAAGCTCATTCCGCTCAAGCGTGGCAAGGCAGTTGTGCTCATCGTCACGGACAAGGGTATGATTGCGGACAAGGCAATCGACGTCAAGGAGGACGTCAAGCCGGAATACATCGAGACGGCGGGCAAGGTGCTCAACAAGGTGTTTGCTGGCAAGACGATTGACGAAATCAAAGAGTTTGACCAAAAGGAAATCGAGCAAGAAATCCAAGGCTTCAAAGATATCTTTGACGAGGTGCTCGGCATGCTTCGCATGTATATTTCGGAACATAGCTCGGACAATGTTTTTGTGGAAGGCGCACTCAAGATGCTTGACTATCCTGAATATCAAAACATCGACGACGCAAAGCAGTTTCTCAGTGTCATCAGCGACAAGGACGCAGTCAGCGAGATTATCCTCGGCGACGACGATTCAATTGAGTTCACCGTGCGTATCGGCAAAGAGGACAGTGGCGTTGACAAATGCGCAATCATCACTGCGGCATACAAAGTCGGCGATGAAGTGCAGGGCAAGGCGGGCGTCATAGGACCTGAACGTATGGACTACAAGAAGGTCATAAGCGTGCTTGACTATATCAAAAAAATGTTTTCATCGGTGCTTGGCAGCAAGTTGCTAAACCCGTTTGACGACGAGGAATAATATGAAAGAACAAAAAAAGAAAAACGAAAAACTCGAGCAAGAACTCGAAGTAGCAGAGCCGGAAGTCGAAACACAGGTCGAAGACCAAGTCATTGACCGCGACAACATGACGGACGAGGAGTACATCTCTGCGCTTGAAACAAGACTCGGGCAGGCAATAGCCGAGGCAAACGAGTGCAAGAGTGTGGCGCAACGTCTGCAAGCGGATTTTGACAATTACCGCAAGCGCAATGCCTCAATCCACGAGGACAGCAAGGCGATTGGGCAATCCGCTGTCATCGAGAAGATGCTCACAGTGCTTGACAACTGCGACCTCGCACGCAAGTATTTGACGGACGAAGCGGCACTCACCGGATTCAATATGATGGAGACGCAAATCCTCAATGCGCTCAAGGGCTTTGGGCTTGAAGAGGTTGATGCAGAGGGCAAAGACTTTGACGCAAAGTTTATGAACGCAGTGGAGCGTGAGAAGAACGAAGAGATGAACGGCAAGGTCGTCTCCGTGCTTCAAAAGGGCTATAAACTAAACGGAAAGCTCCTGAGGCCTGCACACGTCAAAGTTGGCTACGCCGAATAGCAAAATGGACTTTAAATGTCAAAAATGACAGATAAACCTCATTTTGACATCAAAAATCAACAAATCGCGGCTGTGCGTAAACAGCAAAAAAATAGAAAATACAGTTTCCCGCACGAAGGGAAAAGGAGAATATATTATGGGAAAAATCATCGGTATTGACCTTGGAACAACCAACTCATGCGTCGCAGTTATGGAAGGCGGCGAATCTGTCGTCATCCCAAACGCAGAAGGCATGAGAACGACTCCATCAGTCGTAGCATTCACGAAAGACGGCGAGAGACTCGTCGGCGAAATCGCAAAGAGACAAGCAGTTGCAAACCCTGAGCATACGGTCTCTTCAATAAAGAGAGAAATGGGCAGCAACTATAAGGTAAAAATAGAAGACAAAGAGTATACTCCGCAAGAGATCTCCGCAATGATCTTGACAAAGCTCAAGAACGATGCAGAGAAGTATCTCGGCGAAAAGGTGACCGAGGCTGTCATCACAGTTCCTGCATACTTCACGGACGCACAACGTCAAGCAACAAAGGACGCAGGCAAGATTGCAGGCCTCGAGGTCAAACGTATCATCAACGAGCCAACGGCGGCATCACTCGCATACGGCATTGACAAGGATGAAAACAAAAACCAAAAAGTTTTGATTTTCGACCTTGGCGGCGGCACGTTCGACGTATCCGTCCTCGAGCTCGGCGATGGCGTGTTTGAAGTTTTGGCAACATCAGGCAACAACCGTCTCGGCGGCGACGACTTTGATAAGCGCATTATGGACTATATTGTTGCAGAGTTCAAGAAGTCTCACGGCATCGACCTCTCCGGCGATAAGATGGCAATGCAACGTATCAAGGAAGCATCAGAGAAGGCAAAGATTGACCTCTCCGGCGTGACAAAGACATCCATTTCACTTCCGTTCATTTCTATGAACAACGGCGTGCCTATGCACCTTGATATGGAACTCACACGTGCAAAGTTTGATGCACTCACCGAGGACCTCGTCAAAGCAACGGTCGGTCCAATGCAACAAGCTTTGAAGGACGCAGGACTCAGCTACAACGATATCGCAAAGGTCATCATGGTCGGCGGCTCAACGCGTATTCCTGCTGTCTATGATTCAGTCAAACGCATCACGGGCAAAGACCCATACAAGGGCATCAACCCAGACGAGTGCGTAGCACTCGGCGCTGCAATCCAAGGCGGTGTGCTTGCAGGCGAAGTCAAAGATATGCTTCTTCTTGACGTCACGCCACTATCCCTTGGCATTGAGACGCTCGGCGGCGTGTTTACAAAACTCATTGACAGAAACACAACAATCCCGACCAGCAAGTCACAAGTCTTCTCAACGGCTGCAGACAATCAAACATCCGTTGACATTCACGTACTCCAAGGCGAGAGACAATTCGCACGCGACAACAAGACGCTTGGCAGATTTGAGCTCGTCGGCATTGCTCCTGCTCCACGCGGCATTCCGCAAATCGAAGTCACATTTGATATCGACGCAAACGGCATCGTGTCCGTCAAGGCAATGGACAAGGGCACAAACAAGTCTCAATCCATCACAATCACCGCATCTTCAAACCTCACGGAAGAAGACATCGACAAGGCTGTCAAGGATGCTGAGAAGTATGCAGAAGAAGACAAGAAGCGCAGAGCAGTCGTCGATGCAAAGAACGGCGCAGAGCAACTAATATTTGCAGTTGACAAGTTTGTAAGCGAAAACGGCGAAAAGATTGACGAAGCCGACAAGACTTCAATCGCGGACGCAACCAAAGAAGCGCGCGAGTCTCTTGAAAAGGCGGAGACTGAAGAGGACGTCAAGGCACTTGTTGAAAAACTCACAAAGGTGACTGACCCAATCTTCACAAAGTTCTATCAACAAAATCCGGAAGCTGCGGCGGAAGCGGCAAAGGCGGCAGGCATCAATCCTGACGACTATCAAGGTCCAAACGACGGCGCAAACGGAACAGTTGATTGATTCGGTCTTTGACCGAAGTGAATTCTCGCTACGCTCCGTGAATTCTCGTGGCAAGCCACTCCGTGAATTCTCACAAGCAGAGCTTGTTCAGTTGCGGTGAAATTCTATTCTTCCGCAACTCCACTTTCAACTTTCAACATTCCACATTCAATAAAATCGGGAGCAACGGTAAAAGCCGTTGCTCCAAGGTATAATTTATGGCAAAAAATTATTATGAAATATTAGGCGTTGACAAAAACGCTTCTCAAGACGACTTGAAGGCTGCGTACAGAAAGCTCGCAAAGAAGTATCACCCCGATCTTTTTACGACCGCGAGCGAACAAGAAAAGAAGGACGCAGAAGAAAAGTTCAAAGAAATCAACCACGCGTACGACGTTTTGAGCGACCCGCAAAAGAAGGCTGCTTATGATGCATACGGCGACGAGAACGGCCCGCAAATTGGCGCAGGTGGTTTTGGTGGCTTTGGCGGAGAAGGCGGCTTTGGGATCAATATGGACGACATCTTTTCGACCATATTCAGCGGTTTTGGCGGTGGTTCACGCTCGCAAAGAGCCAACGGACCTCAACGCGGACAAGATATTCTCACGGCTGCGACAATTTCATTTGACGAAGCCGCTTTTGGCGTACAACGCATAGTGAACGTCAGACGCGTGGAGAGTTGTCCTGATTGCAAGGGCACGGGCGCAAAGGGCGGCACGGCATACAAGACTTGCACAAAGTGCGGCGGCTCGGGCAGAGTGACCACGACGCAACGCACTCCGTTTGGACAGTTTTCGTCCACGGGCGTGTGTCCGGACTGCAAAGGCAGAGGCAAGATTATCACCGAGCCTTGCAAGACGTGCAACGGTCAAGGTAGATTTGAAAAGACGAGAGAAGTCAAAATCAACATTCCTGCCGGCATTGACAACGGGCAACGCATTACGTATCAAGGCGAAGGACACAGCGGCATAAACGGTGGCGAAAAGGGTAGCCTCGTCGTTGAAATCAGGGTTCAACCGCACAAACTGTTTGTGAGAAGCGGCAAGGACCTCAGAATGACCGTGCCGATTGACTTTGTTGAGGCTGCACTCGGTTGTACGCTTCAAATCCCAACACTCTACGGCGTTGAACAGCTCAAAGTCCCTGAGGGTACACAGAGCGGAACGGAGTTCAAAATCAAAAATTGCGGCATAAAGGATTTGCGTGGCAGTGGCAAGGGCGATTTGTACGTCAAGGTCGTCGTTGAAGTGCCGAAGAGCGTAAATCGCGAACAGAAAGAGTTGCTCAAGAAGTTCGCAGATGCAAACGAAGCAAGACAGTACCCGCACAAACGTGAGTACGAAGAGGCGGCTAAGTCCGTAAACGTTAAAAAGTAATGAAATACAAAACCATAACAGTCTCAACAACCCACAAGGATGCAGACCTCGTTTCGTCTGCAATGTTTGACGTGGGGGCGCAGGGCGTCAGCATAATTGACAAGCAAGATTTTCTTGACCTTGTCAAGAGCGACGTCATTTGGGACTACGTGGACGAGAATGTTCTGCTTCAAAGCGACGACGTCAAAGTGTCCACAATCACCGAAATAGACGATAAAACCTTTGAAAAGAGGCTTTCAACCCGTCTTTTTGAGATGAAAGCGGACGGCGGCATTGAATATGGCGAGATAGTTGTGGGCGAGATTGACGCCGCGGACTATGAAAACGAGTGGAAAAAATATTATAAGCCAATCGTCACCAAAAACATAACCGTCGTGCCGACTTGGATCAAGTATGAGCCTAAGGCTGGCGAAAGAGTCATGAAACTCGACCCCGGCATGGCATTTGGCACGGGCTCGCACGCGACTACGCGTATGTGCCTTGATCTAATGGACGTCAAGGGCAAGAGCGTCATCGACGTTGGTTGCGGAAGCGGAATCCTCGGTATCGCCGCGTGTTTGAACGGCGCAAAGAGCGTGTATATGTGCGATATTGACGATCAAGCCGTGCGCTTCTCCATTGAAAACGCCAAGCAAAACGGCGTAAATGCGGAGATTGAGCAGGCGGACCTCATTGCAGGGGACAGAAAGGCGGACTTTATCTTTGCCAACATCACGGCGGATATCCTCATGCGCCTTGCCGCGAGTATCGGCAAGCATTTGAACGAGGGCGGTGAAATCCTTCTTTCTGGCATTATTGACCCTCGTCTTGACGAAGTTGTCAAGTGTTATGAGGACGCGGGATTTAAGGTCGTCAAGCATAAAAACCTTGATGAATGGAACGCTTTGCTCATAATTAAGAAATAAAAAAACAACCGCCAAAAAAACGGC
>DBVQ01000092.1 GCA_002308155.1 Christensenella sp. UBA1260 | reverse complement strand
ACTATTCTATCCAGTTGAACTACGGGTATATAGCATTTTATATTCTATATGCAATAGCGGTTTTTTGCAAGTGAAAATATTGTCAAAAATCAAACGATAAGTTCTGCCATATTTTGTGCTCGACAGGGGAGTGGGGTTGTGATAGAATAATGATGAAATAAAAATTTTTTTGATAGGAGTATGTTATGGACTACTTGAAACTTATGCAGGAGCGCCACAGCGTGCGCAAGTATTTGGACAAGGCGATTGAGCCTGAAAAGGCGGCGGAACTTGAGGCGTATATCGCGGAACTCAATGAGAAATATGATATGAGTTTGAGGCTCGTGCAGGGTGAAGACGTCTTCGACCACCTCATTCTCGGCTATGGTATGATCAAGGGTTGCAACAACTATATCTATGTGGCAGGCAAGGACGACGAGAACCTTGACGAGCGCGCAGGATATGTCGGCGAACTTGTCGTTTTGAAGGCGCAAGATATGGGGCTCAACACTTGCTGGGTCGGTGGATTTTTCAAGAAGAAACGCGTTGAATATACGCACCCGGAAGGACACAGATTTGTGCTTGTCATCGCAATCGGCTATGGTGAGAATGCCGGCACACCGTCAAAGACCAAGACGTTTGACGAAGTTTCTCTCTCAAAGGACGTGCCTGAGTGGTATCGCAATGGTATAGAAGCCGTGTTGCTTGCTCCGTCTGCAATCAATCAAAAGAAGTGGAAGTTTGAACTCATCGGTGAAGACAAAGTGCGCGTTACAACCGCCAAAGGACCTTTTGCCACAACGGACGTGGGCATAGCCAAGTGTCATTTTGAGTTAGGCGCGGGCAAAACCGTGCTATTTGGCGAATAACTGCGTCAGAACGTCTCGCTTGCCAACTCATGTACTGCATGTACATTAGGGTTGTCATTCAAGGCGCTCTTCCTTGTTCTTCATCCAAATATCATGGTTTTGGGGTTCTGTCTATAAGGGGGAAAGCCACAATATGTGGCGAACAATATGCAGGATTTTACAAGGCGAGTTTTAGAATTGTTGCTGACAATTCCAAAGGGCAAGGTTGTCACCTATGGGCAGATTGCGGTCGCGCTTGGGAGCATAAGATATGCCCGAGCGGTTGGCTATGCGCTGCATCGCAATCCCGATGGAGACAAGTACCCTTGTTTCAAGGTTGTGAACAAGGATGGTGGTCTTGCGCCTGCGTTTGTGTTTGGCGGAATTGATGAGCAAAAGCGTCGCCTTGAAGCGGATGGAATTGAGGTTGTTGACGACAAAGTCGACCTTGAAAAATACAGGTTTGATTTTGTTGAAATATGTCATTGAATGTTGTATAATATAGGGGCATTCACCTTTTGTGAGGGTAGCTTGCAAAGAGCATAAGAAATGCGTAAATTGCGAAACAGCAAGTTTATATGAGCAATTTGTAAATATAAAGGTGGTTTTGTGGCAAAACGTGTCGTAGTTGGTATGTCAGGCGGAGTGGACTCCGCAGTCGCTGCTGCTCTCCTCAAAGAGCAGGGTTTTGACGTGGTCGGGCTGTATATGTCCAACTGGAAAGAGACAGACGATGCGGGTTGCTGCACAGGCGAACAGGACTGGACGGACGTGCAATATATCTGTGGCAAACTGGGCATACCTTATTATTCTTGCGACTTCTCCGAGCAGTATATGGACAACGTCTTCAAGCTCTTCGTTGAGGAGTACAAAAAGGGCAGGACGCCAAATCCTGACGTGCTCTGTAACCGCGAGGTCAAGTTTGGACCATTTGCCGATTTTGCAAGAGAGCTCGGCGCGGACTATATTGCCACAGGACACTATTGCCGTGTGCGCCACGACGGCGACACACATTATCTCTTGCGTGCCAAGGACGACAACAAGGACCAAACGTATTTTCTCAATCAAGTCAGCTCACATCAACTGCGCGACGTCATATTCCCACTCGGCGATCTTTTGAAACCCGAAGTGCGTGAACTTGCCCGCAAGTATGATATCCCCGTTGCGGAAAAGAAGGACAGCACGGGCATCTGCTTTATTGGGGAGCGCAATTTCCGCAACTTCCTTTCAAACTATATTCCAATGAAAGAGGGCGACATCGTCACGCAAGACGGCAAGGTTGTCGGCAGGCATCAGGGTGTCTATTTCTACACGCTCGGGCAACGTCGCGGACTTGGCATTGGCGGAAGCGCGGACGGCAACGGCGAGAGATGGTTTGTGCTCGGCAAGGACGTCGAGAAAAACTTGCTCATCGTCTCGCAAGGGGAGGACGATATTCTCTTCAAAGGCGGGCTCGTGACGGAAGGATTCAACTTTATCACGCCACCACCAGCCAAGGAGTTTGATTGCGAGGTGCGAATCAAACATCGTCAACCGCTTCAAAAGGCAAAAGCAACCGTTTTTGAAAACGGGGACGTCCAACTTGATTTTGAAGTCAAGCAACGCGCCATCGCGCCTGGTCAATATGCTGTGATATATGTCGGAGACGTTTGTTTGGGCGGCGGAGTCATCAACCGCGCATTTGATTTGAAATAATAAATATTGATAAAAACATACAAAATTCGCACGTGCTTCGGCACGCGCTTTTTATTTTTTAAATA
>DBVQ01000086.1:311-2614 GCA_002308155.1 Christensenella sp. UBA1260 | reverse complement strand
GCAAAATCCGTCGGTGGAAAGAGAGCATACGAACTCGCAAGAGAAGGCAAGATCGTAGAACTCCAAGCCAAACAAATTGAAATCTATGATTTCAAACTGATTGAAACTGCTCAAAACAAAGTGCATTTTAAGGACGGGGAGCACGCGCTTTCTGACAATGAGTTTGCATTTGAAATTGCATGCAGCAGCGGAACGTACATTCGTGCTCTTGCAAGAGACTTGGCGAATGCGCTCGGCACAGTTGGCTATATGAGCTCACTCCTCAGGGTGCAATCCGGAGCGTTTTTATTTGAAGACGGAGTCAGCATTGGAGATTTTGAGATAAATCCACTAAAATTCGTGCTTCCGCTTGACTTTGCGCTCGGCAGTTTTGAAACATTTGAATTGCCAAGTAAATATGCTTTTCAGGCACTCAATGGCGTAAAACTTGCTTTTGACAATCTGCCAAATGACGCATTTGTTGTAAAACTTGACGAAGAAGTCGTTGGCATCGCAAAAAACGAAGACGGAAAACTTGTTTTTAAAACAAGACTGTAAAATAGACATGAAAACGTTTGATTTTGACAAAAAATACTCAAAACCTATTGTACTGTCGCTTGGATTTTTTGACTGTATACATATAGGGCACAAATCTTTGATTTCAACCGCAAACGAGATTGCAAAATCTCTTGGGGTGGAGAGTTTTGTATTGACGTTTTCAAATGATCCGAGTGAGCTGTTCACAAAATCAAGACAGATATACACATACAATGACAGATTGGAAGCACTTGAAGCCCTCGGCATTGACGGTGTTGTAAGCACAACTTTTGACGAAGAGTTTGCAAACCTTTCGCCAAATGACTTTTTGGAAAGATTGCTCGACTCATACGATGCAAAGTGCATAGTCGTTGGAGCTGATTATACCTTTGGTATAAATGCAACTGGCGACGTCGAGTTTTTAAAGTCGTTTTGCAAATCAAGAGGGGTGAAAGTTGAAGTTGTCCCATTTGCTTGCGTAAACGGCAAAAAGCTTTCAACGAGAGACCTCAAATCTTTCATTGAGTCTGGTGACATAAAGGGCATAAACGCCGTTTTAAGCGAGCCTTACTTTATGCTTGGACAAGTTGCCAGGGCAAAGCACAACGGCACACGTATGGGCTTTCCAACGGCAAATATCTGCCAAAATCCTGAGAGATTTGCACTTGCGGACGGAGTTTACGCCACAAAAACCATGATTGACGGCAAAGAATACCCATCAATGACAAACGTGGGAGCAAAGCCGACTTTTGACGATTATTTTGAAACCGTTGAAACTCATATCATGGGATTCTATGGAGATTTGTACGGAAAAACGGTGAAGATATCATATTTTGACCGCATCCGCGACATCAAACGCTTTGAATCAGTTGATGATTTGAGAGCGCAGCTTGAAAAAGACGAGAATTACGTCAAAAATTTGCTCAAAATCAAGGAATAATATGGAAATCAAAAGAAACACAGCATTATTCGGTCCGTCCGGCTCAGACGATGACTTTGCAAATGAAGGGCACTCGGCAACAATTGAGATGCCAAGATGGTTGAGAGAAAGAGGCCTCGATCTTTTTGAGTATTCATTTGGCAGAGGAGTACGGATTTCAAAAGATACGGCAACTGCCATTGCAGTTGAGGCAGACAAAAATGGAGTGGAAATCAGTGTTCACGCGCCATATTTTATCAATTTTGCATCTGTTGAGCAGGAAAAAGCAGACAATTCAATCCGCTATATCACTGAATCCTTGGAGGCTCTGCGTTGGTTTGGCGGCAAAAGATGCGTTTTTCATCCGGGCAGTGAGGGCAAAAAGCCAAGAAAAGAGGCTTTCGCGCGTACGAAATATATGGTTGAAAAGACCGTTGATGTCATAAATGCAATGGGCTACGACGATTTGTATATTTGTCCTGAGACAATGGGCAAATATTCACAAATTGGGACTGTGGATGAAGTTATAGAACTCTGCAAAATCGCTCCAAATGTCTATCCGTGCGTCGATTTTGGGCACGTAAATTGCGTTATGCAGGGCGCACTCAAGTCAGTCGACGACTTTCAACGCATAATTGACAAGATGTTTGACGGGCTCAGTGAGGAAAAAACCAAGAATATGCACGTGCATTTTTCAAAAATTATGTATACGGCAAAAGGTGAGGTCAAACATTTGACTTTTGAAGACACAATTTACGGACCAGAGTTTGAACCGTTTGGTGAAGTGATTGTAAAAAATGGTCTTACGCCACACGTTCTCAGTGAATCTGCGGGCTCGCAGGCGAGAGATTCAAAATATATGCAGTCA
>DBVQ01000086.1:0-303 GCA_002308155.1 Christensenella sp. UBA1260 | reverse complement strand
AATATTTAGTGTTTTTGAGCAAATAAGTAGAGCGGACTTTATCGCTTAAAAAAATATCGGCACTCAAAGTGAAGAGTAGCCGATTTTTTTATAATTCTCAATCTATACAACTATTCGCAAAACACGAGCTTTACGCATAAAAATAGCCAAAAATGGGCTGTAGAAGCGGATTGTTTACAAATTAATCAATTTTATATATTGTTTTTATGTTTGATTTGACTGTTAAAACATTTGGTTTATTTGACAGTTTCTATACGTTATGATTAGATTGCGTCACAGATTACCACATTGTTTACCGTCAAT
>DBVQ01000078.1:5709-5831 GCA_002308155.1 Christensenella sp. UBA1260 | reverse complement strand
TCCGCATATGGTCTGCCCTTTCTGACAGGCCATTTTTGGAGCATTGAGACTTCTTTGTCGCCCTTGTCCGTTGTGATAACGGCGATTGTCTCTTCAATATTGAACTTGCCTTTCTTGATGTC
>DBVQ01000078.1:5329-5604 GCA_002308155.1 Christensenella sp. UBA1260 | reverse complement strand
ACAAAGTCCCACTTCTTTTCGTGGTCAATTGCCGAGACATACACGCCGCGTTCTATGTGGTTGCCTGCGATTTCGCGCAGTTTTCCGAGCGGTCTTTGAATACCGTCGAATATGCCCTCGATAAGTCCCGGAGCAAGTTCAACGGAAAGCGGAGCGTCTGTCGTGTAGACGTTCTCACCTGGGCCCAAGCCACTCGTTTCTTCATAGACCTGAATTGAAGCGCGGTCGCCTCTGAGTTCGATAACTTCGCCGATAAGTTTCTTTTCAGAAACTTG
>DBVQ01000078.1:2144-5266 GCA_002308155.1 Christensenella sp. UBA1260 | reverse complement strand
CCATTATCTGTCCTCTTTGTCAAATAGAATATCTGCACCAATGGCTTTTTCAACGTTTGCCTTGATACCTTTAAGCCCCAGTCCCTTGTTGCCTTCCGCGGACGGAATCGGCACAATGACCGGGTACGGTCTTGCCAAATAGCGTTTGATGAGCGTTTCAACCCAAAGGGCAACTTGTTCCGTCACGAAAATAACGGAATAATTCCTTGCAAGTGCATGGACTTTGTCTCTCGCCTGTATCTCGGTTTCAACGGGGAAAACGTCCACGCCGATAGCCTTGAAAGCGAGCACTGAGTCCTTGTCTCCTACAACTGCAATACCACCCTCACGCATAGATTTCACGCATCCTTTCTCTTATGAGTTGCGGGTCAACGTGGTTTTTGATGCCTGCAACGATAAGTTTTGTAAGTTTGATTTCCGTCCTCTTTGTGAGATAATAACTCACAATCGGGGCGATTGAGAACAAGTCGTTAAACTCGTCTCTGAATATTTTGAGAAGATCGTTGTCGATTGCAACTTCAAGCGCAACGATATTCTGTGTGTCCGCAGTCTTTTCAATGACTTCGCGGAACTCTGTCAGTTTTGTGTTTTCCTTGAACTTTTCCATGCTGTCAAAAGCGGACGTAAAGACGTCTTTGTCAAGCGTGCCGCCCTCAATGAAGCCTTTTTCAAAGAAGTCAAGCGGAAGCGAGAGTTTTTTCACTCTCAAAAATGACAATATATTGAGGTAGTCAATCTTCTTTATATAATATCTCTTTGCAAGATTTCCGCTCTTTTTGACAAGACTCAAAATATGTTTGTACATTGCTCTGTCAATCGTCACGTCAATGATTCTCGGCGAGAGTTTTTCAGCCTTTTCAAGTTCAAGCAAATATGCGACTGCGTCCTTCATTTCCTGCGGAAGGTTTTCACCTCCGACGCCGTCAATGAGCGCCTTCATTTCATTCACGTCATAGAGCCCAACGAGTGTGGACGAAAAGTCCGTCTCTGTTGCGTGCGCCTTGAATACGCTCTTCATGTTGAGATAGTCAATCTCCACCAAAAAGGCGTTGAGCGCATCAGACACGTTGAACTCTTTGAGAAGCGCAACCGCGTTCTCCTCTTCGTGAGCAAAAAGCGTGTCAAAATCGTTCGTCTCAACGGGAATCCCCGAGCCGAACCCCATTTCAAGCAACACTTTGAAAGCATCGTCAGTTGTCGTACACTCAATGAGCCTCTGCACCGATTGCGAGGTTATGAGTTTTGACTCCATGTGCTTGATTCTGGCATTTTGATAGACAAACTTGTCGCTCATTACACAAACAGTTCCTTTGCAATATCCATTTCAATCTCGTCGCGGAGAAGCGCAACTTCCACTTCAAAAGTGAAGTTTTTGTCAATACCCTTGCCTCTCAGCATAAGTCCGCCGTCAAAATCGCCGAGTTCTTTTGCAAGCGAGAGTTTGATGCCCCTCTTTGCCGCGTACTCTTTGATGTCCGCCGCCGTGAGAATATTCTTTTCACGCGCGGAGATAATCACTTCGTCGCCGTCCTCAGCATTTGAAAGCATACTGAGGAGCAATCCTTTGTATGCCTTTTTGTCAAGGCTGCGAAGCTTTTCAAGCGCACCCGAAAAAACAGCATCCAAAATCTTTGCTTTTGCGCCGAGTTGCAACTTTTTGGCGTCGAGTTCCGCAACGGTTTTACCGCGTGCGATTATATCGTCCACCATTGTGTTCGTATCATAGACGGATTGGTCATAATACGACTTGCACTCTCCTGCGGCTTCGGCCAAGATTTCGTCGGCTTTCTCTCTTGCTTCTTTCAAGATAGCGTCGGCTTTTTTCTGTCCGTCCGAGATTATTTTTTCAACAATTGCTTCTTTGCTCATAACCAACTATTATCCAACCATTGTTTGAACGTCTGGGATCATGATTGCAAGAAGTGAAACGAGAAGTGCGAGAACCGCATACGTTTCAACCATGACTGCCAAGATGATTGCCTTGCCGCTTTCTTCAGGACGCTTTGCAACGAGTGCAACACCGGAGCAAGCAACCTTTGACTGATAAAGTGCGGAGAGGAAACCAACAATTGCCATTGGCAAGCAAGCACCAAACAGTGCAAGACCACCGCTTATTGAGAGAGCTTGGACACCTGAAAAAAGTTCAATCTTGACGAATACCAAGAATGCAACGAGCAAGCCGTAAATACCTTGTGTGCCCGGCAAAAGTTGCAAGACCAAGCATTTTGAGAACTTGTCTGGATCTTCACTCGTGACGCCTGCCGCCGCCTTACCTGCGACACCGACGCCGATAGCGGAACCACTGCCCGCCAAAGCAGCAGCGAGAACTGCGCCAATAATGGCAATAGCTGTGCCTGTACTAAACATAAAACTACCTCCTACATATCAAGATATGTGTATTTTGTATTTGAACCATAAGGGATAAAGGCGTGTCCGCCGCCCTCATAGAACTTTCCGTAAAACTCAATATATTGCAACCTTGCATCGTGCACGTAGGCGCCGAGCGTTGAGATTGCGACGTTGAACAAGTGCCCGACAAGGAAAATTGGTGCGGCTACGATATAGCCAATCCAAGAAACGCTTGGCGGGAAGAATCCCATAAACACTTGACAGATTTGGTTGACGACGAGGCCGACGACCGCGCCGGACAAGCCAAGACCGAACAGACGCGCATAAGACAAAATGTCGCTGACAATGTTGACACCGTCATACAACTTGCCCACGCCACCGAGCAAGGACGTCAAAATCTTGATACCCTTCTTGCCTCTTGCGTTCAAGACTATGAGCAACAATACGCCAAGGCCTACAAGCCCAATGCCCGTCCATTTGAGTGCTTCAACTTCTTTGAAGAACAAGAGTGAGAGCGCAAAGCAAGCAATACCCGCAAAGATGAGATACCATGTGCCGACTTCTGCGATTGCGTCGAGCACTCTCTTCTTTCTTATAAGGTTGATTGCGTTGAGCAACATACCCATGCATATATGCACAAACCCGAGTGCAAACGATATGCCGAGCAAAATCAGCGGACCGTTGCCCTCAAGCGGTTGTATGAGACGAATCTTTTCAAGGAAAGTGCCATCAATGTTGAGCCCAAACCAGCCGCCGAATATCGCGCCCCAGAA
>DBVQ01000078.1:0-2098 GCA_002308155.1 Christensenella sp. UBA1260 | reverse complement strand
GGCTTTTTGATCTTGTACATGATGAGTCCACCAAGCGCCAAAATGATACCGTAGGCGGCGTCTGCGAGCATCATACCGAAGAACAAGAAATAGAAGAAGCTCATCACAGGGTTTGGGTCAACGTCGCCGTGATAGGACGGCACGCTGTACATATTTGTGATGTCTTGATACGGTGTGGCAAGTTTGCTGTTGCGCACATAGGTTGGCACAACTTCGTCCTTCTCCGGCTCTCTGAACTCATAAACGAGAGTGTTGCCGAGCCCGTCCAAAACTTCTTTGAGTTTTGGCTCATACTCTGCCGGATACCATGCCTCCATGACAAAACTGCGCTCTGTTGTGGCAAAGCCGTCCAGTGCCGTATTTGTGGCAAGCTGCACCATATAATAATCGTACAAAACTTTGAGGTCCGCAACAAACATCTCTTTGACGAGTGCGCGGGTCATGAGTTCGTTGATTTCGTTTTCGTTTTCTTTGATTTGAGCAGTCAAGCTCTCAATCTTTTCAAATGGTCTGACGTCAAGGTCCGTATTCGCCCTTGAATAGTCAAGGCTTTGAAGCTTTTGAACAAGTTCGTCCGCATGGTCTTTGTGCGTGATTGCAACAAAAGCCTGCTCCTTTACTGAGTTCAAGAGTTCTATAGTTGCAAAATCTTGCGAAGACGCATATTCTGCAAGTTCAGTCGCCATTTGAGACGGCACAGAGCCAACAATCACTGTCGTGTGCGCCGTGTCCTTGTAGAAGGAATATGGCTGTTTCAAGCCGATATACACTCTGTGGTTTTCAATCTCAGCTCTGAGCTTGTTGTTTTCCGCCTCAAGCATGACTTGCTTTGAATTGATATCTTCAAGGTCGCTGACGTTTGCCATAAGTTCAAACTCACGCGTACCAATCATATCAAAGTCGTCAAAACTGAGTCTGGCAATAGAAGAAACGGACGGGGTTTTGATTGGAGTGTAAATGTATGGATACTCACTCTTCTCCGTCCTCTTTGCAAGTGTTTCTGCCTTTTTCTTTTGATCCTTCAAAAACTTGAAAGCAAATGCGATTCTGCCAAGTTGAATCTTGGCGTTTTCAGAAGAAGCATTGTTGTCGAGACGCTTTGTGTTTTCAATTTCTTTGGTTGCCACAATCTCCACCGCCTTTGTGCGTTGGAGTGCATGGAACAATTTGTGTCTCGTGGAGCGGTGCGCAACGAGCACCAACTTCTTCATTTCAACAATCATAATCTATAATTTGCCAAAAATGTTATGCGCTGTATTTTGCAAGGAGCATTGCCACAATCTTGTCGGATTGAGCCTCAATGTCTGCGTGCTTGTCGTCAATGAGACGATCTGCCTCTTCCTGCCCCTTTTTGAGAATAACTTCTCTCTTGTCTGCCGCCTGCTTTTCCGCCTTTTGGACAGCCTTGCGTTGGTCGTCCTTGCAACCGGAAAAAGTGAGTTTCTTTTGCTTTTCGGCATCCGCTTCTGCTTGCAGAACAATTTGTTTGCCCTCTGCATTTGCGTCTTTGAGCATGGCGTCAACCTTTTCTTCGGCTTTTCTAATTTCTGTCAAAACTTCTTCAACCATAAAACCCTCATTTGAAGTTTTCGTCTTCAATACGGCTTATCATATCAAGGCGACGTTGATGTCTGCCGCCCTCGTACTCCGCCGTATACCATGCTTCGACGATTGCTTCCGCCTCCTTTGGAGAGATAACTCTGCCACCGAGTGCGATTATATTTGCGTTGTTGTGATTCTTTGTGAGCTGTGCCATATAGGTGTTTGTGACGACAGCGGCGCGTATGCCTTTCACCTTGTTTGCGGCGATGCTTATGCCGATGCCTGTGCCACACATAATGACGCCTGCGTCCGCCCTGCCGGAAGCGACTTCCCTTGCAACTTTTTCACCGTATTCAGGATAATCAACCGAGTCGGTTGAATAGCACCCAAGGTCAACTACTTCTGCCCCGAGACGCTCAAGCGTTTTGACAACGCTCTCCTTCAAAACTATGCCACCATGGTCGCACCCTACTGCAATTTTCATCATAACAACCTCGCATATTTTGCTAGTATATATTATAATACAACTTTGAAAATAAGGCAAGATTAAATATAT
>DBVQ01000058.1 GCA_002308155.1 Christensenella sp. UBA1260 | reverse complement strand
TATAATTTTATTATATATAAAATATAAAGTTTGTCAACGGTTTTTTTGAAAAAAATTGTAAAAAATCGCGATTTTTTTATTTTTAATCGCCAACGGCGATTAATTTTTGGATTTTGAGCGGTTTTTACTCATTCTCTTAGTATATCGCAACCAATATTTTTGAAGTTTTCCTCAAAGTTTTCATAGCCGCGGTCGACATATTTTGTGCCGACCACTCTGCTCTCCCCTTCAATTCCCATAGCAAATACACTGAGACCGGCACAGCCACGCAGGTCGTTTGCAACCATTTCGCCCGGGTGCAAGTCTCCTTTTGACAAATATGCAACGTCGCCTTCAATCCTGACGTTTGCGCCAAGCTTTTGCATTTCGCGAAGATGTGAAAATCGGTTTTCAAACACAGTTTCTCTCACGACAGTCGTACCGCTTGAAAAACACTTTACCGCACAAAGAAGTGGTTGCATATCCGTGGCAAAAAGCGGATACGGTCCCGTTGTCAAATCACAGGCAACTTGCTCAAACAACCACTCGTTTTCGCGCGGTCTTTTTGCGCGTGCGTGCAAAGCAATTCCGTCCGCATACGCCTCAACGTTGCCGATTGCGCTGAGCGTTGTGCGCAGATCTTTTTTGTTTGCCCCTCTCAAAACAAGTTCGCCACCCGTTATTGCAAGCGCACTAAGATACGTCCCCGCGACAATCCTGTCCGCCACGGGAGTTATGCTTGCTCCGCCAAGTTCATCCACACCCTCGATTTCCATAACTGAAGTACCTTCACCCCTTATTTTAGCACCCATTTTGCGCAAGAGCTCAACAAGCGAAACAATCTCAGGTTCACGCGCGCAGTTTATAAGCGTTGTTTTCCCCTTGGCGAGCACTGATGCCAAAATCAGATTTTCGGTTGCCCCTACACTTGGATAACGAAGGAGTATTTTTGCTCCAACAAGTTTTTTTGCATGGCAAATGACAGTGCCGTCCCTTTCCTCGCAAACTGCGCCGAGTTTTGAAAGTCCGTCTATATGTATATCAAGCGGACGAGCACCTATGTTGCATCCACCCGGCAAGGATAATCTGACCTCTCCCACCGTTGCGATCAGTGCCCCCAGCATAAACATAGACGAACGCATCGTCTTTTCAAGCCGTGAAGAAATCTTGTTCGTGCGGGCTTGCCCACGCACACGTATTTTTCTGCCCTCAACAAACACTTCTCCGCCCACTTCGCGCAGAAGTTCAACCATGTTGTCTATGTCTGTGATATGCGGACAATCCTCAATTATCACCTCTTCTTTTGTCAAAAGCGCCGCCGCAAGCATGGGCAAAACGGCGTTCTTCGCGCCGTGCAAATCAACCTTTCCAAAGAGTTCGTTTCCGCCTCTTATCACAAACGAATTGCCGTTAGCCATATTATGTTTTTCGTTTCCTCGCTATCATACTGTGTTTTATTTCGGTTTTTTGTGCCGCAAACGAATCCGTCCTCAAAAACCTGACTTGATTTCTTGATATGGAGAGCAATATGCCCATTGCCGCCATATATGCAACGAGCGAACTGCCGCCCGCACTCATAAACGGCAACGGCAGACCCGTCGGCGGAATTGCTCCGCACACAACCGCAAAGTTCAAAAGCGTCTGCACCGCAAGCACCGCAACTATGCCATAAGCAAGATAACAGGCAAATCTTGTCTTTGCATACTTTGCAATCTTTATGCCCCTATATGCCACAAACAAAAACAAAAGCATAATCACAAGCACGCCAAAGAGCCCCGTTTCTTCGCCTATGATTGACAGAATGAAGTCGCTCTCCGCAAACGGCAAGAACAAATATTTCTGCCGCGAATTGCCAATCCCCACTCCAAACAATCCCCCGCTGCCCAGAGCATAATAGGATTGTATGAGTTGATAGCCCTCTTCAAGCGGAGATTCCCACGGGTCAACAAATGCAAGAAGACGCTTCATTCTGTACGGCTCAACAAGGACAAGCAGCACTGCCCCGACAATTACGGGGACAATCAGCAAAACGAGATGCCCGCCCTTTATTCCGCCGAAAAACAGCATCGCAAAGAGCACGGCAACAACGCACATCGTGATTGACATATTTGGTTCAAGTATCAAAAGCAACGCAACAAGTCCGCCGAGCACAAGCACGACGCACACGTTTTTAAATTTGGACATATCGTGCTTTGACATAAAACTTGCAATCAGCATCACCATGAAGAACTTTGCATATTCAGACGGTTGAATTGTAAAAAATCCAAGGTTTAACCAGCGTTTTGCGCCATAACTCTCCACGCCGAGCACGGGCAAAAAAACGAGTGCGAGCAGAATAAGCCCAACTATATAGAGCGGCAAAGCATACTTTTTCAACTTTTCCACATCAAAGAAACTCAGCCCAAACATCGTGAGAATGCCAACAAAAAGTGCGATCGCCTGCGTCTTGACATAGTGATAGGCATCGCCCAACTGTACGTTTGCGGAGTAGTTTGACGCGGAATATATGAAGAGTATGCCAAGGAGCGATAGGATTAGAACTGCAATCGCAAGCGGTTTATCAAAGGCAAACACTTCGGCAAAGTCAATTCGCCTTGCCGAACTCTCTTCCCTCAAATCCGTTGCGCCCTGCAAAAAGCCCGCTTTCATTCTTGACAATTTTTGACAACGGCGTCAAAAGCCTCTCCCCGCTCAACATAATTCTTGTAGCGGTCAAAACTTTTGGACGCGGGCGAAAACAACACGTTTTTGCAGCCTCGTTCCTGCGCATATTTGAGCGCGAGCGCATAAGCCGATGCCAAATCGTCTGCATATTCTATGCTGTCATAGCCGTATTCCAAGGCGGAAGCA
>DBVQ01000045.1:807-5418 GCA_002308155.1 Christensenella sp. UBA1260 | reverse complement strand
GGTTGGACAATCGTGCAGTGCGTCACTTGCGCAGTGACGGGCGCAGTGATTGAACTCTTGTTTGAAATCGCCTTCTCCCCAATCGGCTACAGAGTGGTCAAACGCTTGGAGGACGAAAAAGTCGGACAGGAATATTTGAATCTCATAAACGGAGGAACACAAAATGAAAGTGTTGGTGTCGGGTGCGAGTAATGGCATAGGACTTGCGGTATGCAAGAAGTTTTTGGATTTAGGGCACGAAGTTGTCGGCATTGACATTGCGCCGGCATCTTTGGCACACGCAAATTATACGCATTTTATCGCGGACGTTCGCGATGCGCTCCCTGATGTTGACAACGTAAACATCGTTGTCACGGCGGCAGGTGTGCAACTCCCCGACAGCGAAACGATTAACGTCAATTTGAAAGGCACAATCAACGTCGTTGAAAAGTATGCTTTTCAAAGCGGCATAAAATCCGTCGTCACAATCGCATCGTCCAGCGGAAGAAACGGCGCGGAGTTCCCGATGTACTCGGCAAGCAAAGGCGGCGTGATTGCCTACACAAAGAACGTTGCCCTGCGCCTTGCAAAGTACGGCGCAACCGCAAACAGCGTCTCCCCCGGCGGCGTCAAAACGTCAGTAAACGCGCCTGTTATGGACGACCCAAAACTTTGGCAAGCAGTTCTTGATGAATCATTGCTCGGCAAATGGGCAGAGCCCGAAGAGATTGCCGACTTTGTATATTTCCTCTCCGTCGTCAACAAGAGCATGACCGGCGAAGACCTGCTAATAGATAATGGTGAAATCTTGAAATCCAACTTTATTTGGAAATAGTATTTGCAAAAGAATAGTTTATTAAAAAATCGCACGGTTTTATCCGTGCGATTTTACTTTTAAAATCGTATTAATTTGTTTTCACATGGATGCTTCCGTCCAAACAATGCACTGTATAGCCACCGCCTGCGCTATATCCTACAAGCATATCCCAAACAGGACCTTTTTCGACGTTTGCCCATTCTTCTTGCGTTCCGTTGTAATATATATCGGTCAATGCACTGCAACAGAAGAATCCATGAGTACCGATTTTTGTCAAACTATTCGGCAAAACGACAGAAGTTAATCTTGAACAATGATCGAATACCGCATCATCGATCTCTGTCACTCCTTCAGGAATTGAAATTGATGTCAGCGAAGATATATAGGCAAATGCCGATTCACCTATTTTTGTCACACTACCGTCAACCGGAATTATGCTCGATTTGCATCCGGCAATAAGTGTCTTTGTTTCCGTCTCAATAAGACAGTTGCCAAAACTATGATATTTTGAATGCTCGTCAACGACGACAATAGTCTCCAAAACATTGCATCCATAAAATGCCATCTCGCCTATTTTCACCACATTATGACCAATCGTAACTGCTCTAAGATTCGAACGTGAAAATGCTAATTTGCCTATTGTTGTAATACTGTCGACAAGATCAAGTTCAAGCAAGGGATTTGGCATATCGCTAAATGCCGCTTGCCCAATTGAGGTCACCGCAATCCCTTTGTATGTCGCAGGTGAAGTGAGTGCCGTTTTTGTGCCACTGTATCTAAACGCATAAGTCGCATTTTCTTCATCAAACACAAAGTTGTCAATTACGTTTGTCGCTCCGCAATATACGCAACTATTTTCTTCATTGACAAAGTGTCCGTCTGCGTATATGACGAGATCAAATGTAAAGCCATCTATTGTCTCATCGCAAATTGAACAATGGCAATTCTCATCAAAGGTATGCCCCAATGCGTTGATAATTTGTTGATGGACAATAATTCTGCCACAAACAGAACAATGATAACCTTCGGTGAGTCCTGCATGCGTGCAAGTCGGCTCAACTGCATTGTCTTTCACTATGGTGTGATCAAGCATCTCGATATCTTGCTGTGCAATCAACACCTCTCCGCATCTGTCGCAATGTGTACCTTCGGTTAATCCATTCTCTGTACAAGTTGGCGCGACTGCCAAATCTACAACTTCGTTGTGTTCAAGTGCAGGAAGTACTTCTTGTGCCGAAATCACTGCACCGCATGTCTCACAATGACTGCCCGACGTGAGCCCGATATGCGCACAAGTTGGTTCTACAGCCACATCGACTATTACAGTATGCCCAGTTTTTTCAATCGTTGCATCAACTTTATATCCACATTCGCTGCAAATCCTATGCTTTATACCATCAGTAGTGCAAGTCGGTTGAGAGTCGACAATCCAATCACCATATTTATGTGTAGTGCATTTTTTTTGTTTGTTGCAAGATACAAGCAAAAATACTGACAAAATCAGCATAATGCTTACAATTCCTAAGAGCAACAAATATTTTCTTCTTTTGTTCTTCACTTAATTCTCCCTAGTCAAAATCATTCACAACTTTTGGTTTGTCATGAGAAGTTTTATTCATTTACTCTTTTGCTTTAATCATGTCCTTGACTTTCATCAAGCGGGTTATATTTCCACGCTCGTTCTCGTCGAGTTTCATTGTGATATATTTGATTGTCTCTTCAAGTTGAGGGATCATGACGTATTCAAGTGCGTTGACACGACGTCTGTTCTTTTCAATCTCGTCTGCGAGCATATTGCAGGTCTTCTCCACTTCTGCAAGTTTCAAGAGTTTTGGCAAAAGTGTCGTAAGCGAGGAGATTGACGTGTCAAGTTCACTTGAAACGCTGGCAAACGAATATGGGTAGAGGTCGCTGACTTCGCCTTCCACGATGTCAAACACAGGCACGTCAACACTCATAACGTTCTTTGACGAGGTTGTGAGCCCAACGTGTGTGGACGGCATAAGCACGGCTTCCTCAATGACTGCGTCGCTTGAAACTGCGCGCGCAAGCATAAACGACTTGAGCGAGGCTTGAAGTTCGCCTTCCACCTCTTCTCTGAGACGCTTGTTTTCGCGCACGTAAAGCATAAATTGACGAATCATTTCGTCCGATTTATCCTTCAATAGTTTGTGACCACGAGTGGCAGTTTTGAGACGGGTTTTGAGACGTCTCAACTCCATTCTCGTTGGGTTGACGTTGAGTTTTGCCATATTATTCTTCTACTTTCTCTTCGTTTTTGTCGAAGTACTTTTCAAGATATTCGTCTCTTATACGTTTGAGTTCGCCGCGTGGGAGCAAATGGAGAAGATCCCAGCCGAGGTCAAGCGTCTCTTCAATGGAGCGGTTCTTTGAGAAACCTTGTGAGACGTACTGTTTTTCAAACTCGTCGGCAAACGTTGCAAACTTCTTATCTGTTTCCGTAAGTGCGGATTCGCCGAGAATTGAACTGAGTTCCTTTGCCTCTTTGCCCTGTGCATACGCACTGAACAACTGGTTCATCGTGTCTGCGTGGTCTTCTCTCGTCTTGCCTCTGCCGATACCCTTGTCTTTAAGACGTGAGAGCGATGGCAAAACGTCGATTGGCGGGACTATGCCGCGTTTATAGAGTTCACGCGAGATGATGATTTGTCCTTCTGTGATATAGCCGGTGAGGTCAGGAATCGGGTGCGTCTTGTCGTCTTCAGGCATCGTGAGGATTGGGATTTGGGTGATACTGCCCTTCTTGCCCACGATTCTGCCTGCGCGTTCATACATTGACGCAAGGTCAGTATAGAGTGCACCCGGATAGCCACGGCGGCCAGGGACTTCCTTACGTGCGGCGGAGATTTCACGAAGTGCTTCCGCATAGTTGGTGATGTCCGTCGTGATGACGAGCACGTGCATATCCTTTTCAAATGCGAGGTATTCAGCGGCGGTGAGCGCCATACGCGGTGTGGAAATACGCTCAACAGCAGGGTCGTTTGCAAGGTTTATAAACATAACGGCACGCTCGATTGCGCCCGTCTTTCTGAAGTCGCTTATGAAGAAGTCCGCCTCTTCAAACGTGATGCCGACAGCCGCAAACACAACCGCAAACTTCTCGTTGGAGTTGAGAACTTTTGCCTGTCTTGCAATCTGTGCGGCGAGTTCTGCGTGTGGCATACCTGACATTGAAAACACAGGAAGCTTTTGTCCACGAACAAGCGTGTTGAGTCCGTCAATAGCACTGATGCCCGTTTGAATAAACTCGTTTGGATAGTCGCGCGCGACAGGATTGATCGGTCGACCGTTGATGTCGAGTTTCATCTCAGGGATGATTTGAGCGCCGCCATCGCGCGGTCTGCCCATACCATCGAAGACTCTGCCAAGCATATCTTCTGAGACGCCGAGTTCAACGCCGTGTCCCAAAAATCTTGCCTTTGCGGTTGCCATCTTGATGCCTTGCGACGGCTCAAAAAGTTGGACGAGGGCTTTGTCGCGATTGATTTCAAGCACCTTGCCTGCACGGATTTCGCCGTTCTCTTGACGGATTTCGACGAGTTCGTTGTATTTGACGCCCTCAACGCCCTCAACGAGAGCAAGCGGGCCTACGATTTCTCTAATGGTGTTGTATTCTTTTAACATCAAATGCCTCCTTCGCCAACGAGTTCAAGCATTTCTTTCTTGATTTCGGCGAGAATATCGTCAAACTTGTTCATTTCACTCTCCGGAATATACTTCGCACGCCCGATTTGGTCTTTGACAGGAAGCTCCAAGATATCTTCGATATCTACGTTCTTGTCAAGGGCTTCTCC
>DBVQ01000045.1:0-770 GCA_002308155.1 Christensenella sp. UBA1260 | reverse complement strand
AGCGAGGTGTATGTGTCAACCTCGTGGAAAGCGTTTTGGTGGAGATAGTCTTCACGAATTGACTTTGCGGTCTCCATTGTAAGTCTGTTTGCCGGAGAGAGTGCGTCCATACCGACAAGACGGACGATTTCGTCAAGTTGAGCTTCTTCCTGCAAAATACGTTGGCAGACAACACGTTGTCTCACCCACTCTTCGCCGACATTGTCGCCGTACCAGTCGCCGAGCTTGTCCGCATAGAGCGAATAACTCGTGAGCCAGTCAACTGCCGGGAAGTGACGCTTGTATGCAAGCGATGCAGAAAGCCCCCAGAAAACTTTGACGATACGGAGCGTTGCTTGTGAAACAGGCTCTGAAAGGTCGCCGCCAGGAGGTGAAACCGCGCCGATTGCGGTGATAGAACCGATTCTGCCGTCGCCGCCGAGCACCTTGACGATACCCGCTCTTTCATAGAACTCCGCAAGACGAGAGGAAAGATATGCCGGATAACCTTCTTCACCAGGCATTTCTTCAAGACGTCCGCTCATTTCACGAAGAGCCTCTGCCCAACGAGACGTTGAGTCAGCCATAATTGCGACTGAGTAGCCCATATCACGGAAATATTCAGCAATCGTGATACCTGTGTAAATTGACGCTTCACGCGCCGCAACAGGCATATCCGAAGTGTTTGCGATGAGAACTGTGCGCTTCATAAGCGGTTGACCGCTGCGCGGGTCGGTAAGTGCCGGGAACTCGTTGAGAACGTCCGTCATCTCGTTGCCGCGTTCGCCGCA
>DBVQ01000082.1:22750-22902 GCA_002308155.1 Christensenella sp. UBA1260 | reverse complement strand
CAAAAAAACCGCTCTATGAGCGGTTTTTATTTTTGATTTTTAAATCATTTTATTTCCTTTTTGGCAACTTCAACGAGAGCAATTGCGACAAAGTCGTCAACAGTCATTGTGCCGAGGTCGCCAAGCGAGCGATGACGCACGGCGACAGTGCC
>DBVQ01000082.1:19890-22674 GCA_002308155.1 Christensenella sp. UBA1260 | reverse complement strand
GAGGGAGATGAGTTTGTCGCGGACAGCTTTCACTTGCTCGTTCGTTCTGTCCGTGAGCGATGCAACTCTCACCTGCTCAGGCGCAAGCCAAAGCGGGAAAGCGCCGTTGTACTTTTCAATGAGCATTGCAAGCGTGCGCTCATAGCAGCCGATTGACGAGCGATGTATGATGAGCGGGCGTTGCTTGTCGCCGTTTTCGTCAACGTAAATCATATCAAAACGCGTTGCGAGTGCGAAGTCAATTTGCACCGTGAAGAGCGTGTCCTCTTTGCCGTGGACGTTTTTGCCCTGAACGTCAAGTTTTGGACCATAGAACGCCGCTTCGCCCTCTGCCTCAACATAGTTTATGCCGAGGTCGTCAAGGATTTTGCGCATAGCGTTTTCCGCTCTCGTCCAGTCGCGTTTTGTGCCGACATACTTTCTTGGATGATGCTCATCCCAGCGCGAAAAACGATAAGTCACATCGTCCTCTATGCCAAAAACCCTCATTAGATAGCGGATAAGTTCAACTGCGCCCGCAAACTCACTTTCAAGCTGGTCAGGCATACAAACGATGTGTCCGTCCGACAAAGTGAACTGACGTATGCGCGTAAGTCCGTGCATTTCGCCACTCGCTTCCTTGCGGAACAGCGTTGCGGTTTCAGCATAGCGGATTGGCAAATCGCGATAGCTCTTGAGCCCGTTTTTGTAGATTGTAAACTGGAACGGGCATGTCATCGGTCTGAGGCACAGTATCTCATCGTCCACGTCTTCCTCGCCGATATAGAACATCTTGTCCTTGTAGTGATCCCAATGCCCCGAAGTGACAAACAGGTTGTTTTTGGACATAATCGGCGTCTTGGTGAGAAGATAACCGCGCTTTTGCTCTTCGTCCTCAACGAAGCGTTGCATAATTTGTAGCACGCGCGCGCCCGCAGGCATAAACAGAGGCAATCCCTGCCCTATATTCTCGTCCGTCATAAAGAGCCCGAGGTCTCTGCCGACTTTGTTGTGGTCGCGTTGTTTTGCCTCTTCAAGCTTTTTGAGATAGACGTCCAAGTCCGCTTTTTTTTCAAAAGCGACACCGAATACCCTCGTGAGCATCTTGTTCTTTTCATTGCCCTGCCAGTACGCACCCGTGAGCGAAGTGAGCATAAACGCTTTGAGCCTGCCCGTGCTTCTCACAAGCGGATATTCGCTTGTGTCATAGAAATCCGCGTGCTTGTATGCCTTGATATACTCACCTTTGATACTGGCAAGATGTTCCGCCTTGTAGGTCATTTTGGACTTGGCAACAAACTTCTCTGCATCTTTGCGCTTGCCTATAACTTCAACGATAGGCAAATTGGCGTTTATGATGCTGCGCATCTCCATTTCAATCTTTTCAAAATCCGCTTGAACGATTGGGATGCGGAAATCAAAATCATAATAAAAGCCGTCCTCGGTCGCCCCGCCGGACGCAAGTTGCGCCGTTGGATAGATGTTTCTCACTGCCTGTGCAAGCACAAATGCCACAGACGCACGATACACTCTCTTGCCAAGTTCATCGGCAAAAGTGATTGGCTCAAAATTGCAGTCCTTGTCCACAATATGCGTCAAAGAAAAACACTCGCCGTCAATCTTGCAGGCGAGAATTGAGTTTTCAATTTTGAATGCTTTGGCTATTTCAAACGCCGAAACCGGCGCGTCGAACTCTAAAGATTTGTCATTTAAAACAACTATCATATAACCTCCGCGCAGTCAGCCTAACGAGCGGCTGTACGCACACAAATTGTAAAGGCATTATATAGGCAAAAAACTGCCTTGTCAAGCGGTGAAAACGAATATTTTATTTTGTCATATTTTGCGGTCAAAACGCCACTGAATACTATATGTTGACAAAAAAACAGCCCCGAAACTTCGCGCGTTTCGAGGCTGAACTTTAAGCGCCAATTATTACTTGATTACAAAACTAAACTCGTGCAGTTTACCATGCGCGATTTTGTATGGTTTTTTGACGCAAGCGAGTGCAGGAATATCACCGCCGACGCCGCGTTGTTTGCCGTCGATTGAGACTTCAATCTTGTCGCCGTGCACAAGCTCGTGAGCGTGAGTTGCGGCTTCAAGTTCTTCTCTCGTGTAGTCGTGCACGCTGAACTCAAACGGCTTGTTTGTAGCCTCAAAGGTGAGACCGTCTTTGCCGCCGACTTTCAAGTAGCGCGTGTCGCAGTGGTTGCCGTTTTCTTGCGGGACGAGATAGTCGTGTTCAAAGTCAGCAATCTTGCCGGAATATACGCCGAGTTTTGCGGAGACCTTTCTGTCGCAATAGTTCTCGTGAGGTCCGCGTCCATAAAACTCTACGCTGTCGTCGCCGTTGAGCCCAAGCCTGAAACCGTAGCGCGGGAGACCAAACTTGTGCGGTTTGACACGCATGCTGACTTTGATGCCGTCCTCGCCTGCTTCGTACGTCGTGTGAAGCAATGCAAATTGCACGCCGCACGCCCAGTCAATTTCAACTGTCTTGTCCGTAAACGTCATATTTGCCTTGACGAGTTTGTCATCGCAGCACTTGAAATAGTTTTTGCCGAGTATTGTCATTGCAAACGACGGAAGTTGCGGAGATTTGTCGTTGTCAATCGGCGCGCGCCAGAAGTTTGGACGCACAGGTGCGGACAATCTCTCTTTGCCGTCAATCACAATGGACGAGATATAGCCGGAAATCTTGTCAACGGTTGCCACGATATTGCCTGCTTCAAGCAAAATCTTGCCGTCCTCTCTGAACACAGTCTTGCCCTGTGCCTTTTTGAACTCTCTTTCCTTGTAGCC
>DBVQ01000082.1:19502-19814 GCA_002308155.1 Christensenella sp. UBA1260 | reverse complement strand
GGGAGCGGCATTTGTCCGCGAGAAAGCGGCTCAATGCTTGGTGCGTCAACTTCTTTCTTTTCAACAACTTTGCCGTCAACTTGAAGTTCAAAACGAAGTTTAAACGCGTCAAGATTGGTGAACATATATTCGTTGACAAGTTCAAGTTTGCCGTTTACAAACTCAAAGTTGACATGTTGATAAACCTTTCTGACCTCATAGAATGCCGGATTTGGGCTTCTGTCCGCTCTCACTATACCGTTGAAAGCAAAAGTGCCGTCGTTCGGCTTGTCGCCCCAGTCGCCGCCGTAGGTGTATTCAATCGTGCCGTCC
>DBVQ01000082.1:19215-19466 GCA_002308155.1 Christensenella sp. UBA1260 | reverse complement strand
AGTCTGTTGTGTTTTCTGAAATGCACCCAATAGTCGTTGAAGTTGCCGAGGCTGTTGCCCATGCAATGCGAATATTCGCATTGAATATACGGGAGATCCTTGTACATTTTTGGAGTGAGCCAGTGGCCAAACGGTGCCCAAACGGTTGCAAGTGTGTGGATATACAACCCGTTTTTGCAGAGCTTTTCCATGTTCTCCTCTTTTGCGTACATTTCACTCATGATGTCAGTGACTTTCATGTGCGCATCCGG
>DBVQ01000082.1:18270-19160 GCA_002308155.1 Christensenella sp. UBA1260 | reverse complement strand
CCGTTGCCGCTCTCATTGCCGAGCGACCAGAAGAGGATGCACGCGTGATTGCGATATGTTCTCACCATATTTTGCATACGCCAGCAAACTTGCTCAATCCAACGCTTGTTGGAGTGTGGAATACTGCCCGCAAGCCCGTGCGTTTCAAGGTTGTTTTCGCACATGACCATGATGCCGTATTTGTCGCAGAGTTCATAGAAGAAGCGAGAGTTTGGATAGTGGCTCGTTCTTATGCTGTTGACGTTGTTGCGCTTTAAAAGAAGAATATCCTTCTCCGTGTACTCCTTTGGAACTGCGTGTCCGAAGTCCGGATGGAATTCGTGGCGGTTGACGCCTCTTATTTTGAGCACTTTGCCGTTGAGCAAAATTGTTGGCTCTTTGCCGTCTATAGATGGCACGGTCTTGATTTGTCTGAAACCAAAGTCAAGCTCGCGCATATCGTGGAATACATTCTTTTGTGTCTTTTCGTCCTTTGAAGTGAATGTGATGCGAAGTTTGTAGAGATATGGATCTTCTGCACTCCAAAGGTGCGGCGAGACAACTTTTTCTGTGATTTTGACGGATTTTGTTTCGTCTTCATCAAGTCCCAAAATCGCAAACGAACTCTCGCTGACTTTGTTGCCGTCCTTGTCCAAAAGCTCTGCTGTCAAGAGTGCGTCCTCGCCGATTTCAACGTCTTTCATGCAATACACATCTGCGTCAATCAAAAGCTTTGCTTCTGAGAAGTCCTCGTTGAACTCAGCTCTTGCATAGACGTCGTCAATTCGGCAAGTCGGCAGATAGATGAGAGTGATGTCGCGGAAAAGTCCGGAGATTCTCCACATATCTTGATCCTCAAGATAGCTACCCGTCGTGTAGCGATAGACAACGATTTTGACTTCGTTTTCGCC
>DBVQ01000082.1:0-18170 GCA_002308155.1 Christensenella sp. UBA1260 | reverse complement strand
ATGTGCAAACTGCCCTCAAACTTCTTCACGTCAAACTTGGTCATATAGACTGCGCACGGAGCCGATTCTTCGTCAATGTGCGGTTTTTTGAACATGCCTGTTTGAATCGGCTTTGGATAGCGAATATTGGCATAAATTGGTCTGCCATAGCCCTTCAACTGCCAGTTGGACGGAACGGATATTTTGTCCCATGTGGTTGGGTTCAAGTCAAGCATCGTAGTTGACGCAAAATACTTGAAGTTCCACTCCCCGTTCAAAAGTTTGGTTGTGATTTCGCCCTTTTCGCTTCTTGGAAATCCGGCGCCGTGTTTTTTTGAGACATTTACTTGATATATGTCAGGATTGTTGAAACAGTTTTCCATATCTCCTCCTGTTGATGGCTTTTCCTTTGTCTAAATGCTAGTTGATAGTCTTTCGCCAAATTATTTCTCCGGAATATAGAGAATACGACGGCAGTTCGGGCACTCTGCATAGTCGCCCGGGTTTTTGAGTTTTGAAAGCGTATCGTTTGCAACCTCCATACCGCATCTTGGGCAGCATCCTGAGGATTTGCCGTCATACGGCACGAACGCAGGCATCTTCTTTGCACTGCGAAGCGAGTTGTAAACGTCAAGCATTTTTGGAGGAATATCGTCCTTCAAAGCATCCCTTGCATTCACTTTTTCAACGACTTGAGGACGATAGTCCTCAACGAGTTTGTCATACTCTGCTTTTGCCGCCTTGAAAACAGCCGTATCTTTTACGCCCTGCTCCCAAGTCTTTTTGTATTTGTCGTTGATGTCGTCAATGCGCTTGGAGCCCAATGCGACTTCCTTTTCAAGTGCGGAAATGTTGTCCACAATCGCGCTGACTTTCTTGATGTGATAGTCGGTCTCCGCAACGTCTTGCACGCCGTCAAGCACGCCCTCGTATTCGTCAAGCTCGGCTTTCAACTTGTCAATTTTATCTTGAACCGAATTGTAAGACACAAGCAGTGCCGCCGCCTCGTCTTTGAGTCGGTTGATGATTTCGGTTGATTTTGCGATGTTATTCTTTGCCGCGGCAAGGTTTGCTCTCTCCTTGCTCTTGTTAACCTCGTTTTCAAGCGCCAAGATTTCTTGGTCTATTCTTTGATATTCGAGTATCTTTTCAAAGTTCATAATTCCTCCATAGTCCTGAATGGACGTTTTTCGGTTGCTTTTACAATTTTCAATCCGTCAAATACGGACAATATTTTTTCAAATAGGTCTTTAACTATCTTCTCGCTGTCGTAATGCGAATATTCTATGACGGCAAATTCGTTTTCAAGCGCATAAAGATAGTCGTGATGTGCAAAGTCTCCGCTGATATACACGTCTGCCCCGCCTTTTATGGCAATGGCAATCTCATCTGCTCCGCCGCCTCCGCCGCTGCAAATGCAGAACGTGGAGATAATCTTGTTGCCGTCGCCCGTGTATCTTACGCTATTGTCGCCAAGCTTTTCAGAAATCTTCTTTGTGAGTGCACGAAGTGTGATAGGCTCAAGCTTTGCAAAGAACAAACAGTTGTCCTCTTTGGACTGCTCGGAGAAGTCGGCATCAAACAAATCAATGAGTTCTCTGTTTATGCCAAGTTCGCAAGCGTCCATATTCGTGTGCGCGGAATAGATTGTGATGCCGTGTTTGAGCGCATAAATGACAACCCTTGAATGCCCGTCCTCCATGTCAACCTTTTGAAGTGGATGATAGATGAGCGGATGATGCGCAACCACAAGATTGCATCCCTCTTTCACCGCCTGTTCAAGCACGTCGAGAGTGGCGTCAAGGCAAAGGACGACGCCCGTGCACTCCGCATCCAGCCAACCGACTTGCAACCCGATGCGCGGTCTGTCATGCTCGGTTGCAAGTTCCGGCTTTGCATACTTTTCAATTTCTTCTGTGATTCTTCTTATCTTCATAATCTTCTCTTTATTCAAGCGTTGATTTGATATCTTCAAGGTCTTTGACCTTGCGGGACAAATCCTCGCTGTAATTCTTGCTCAAAATATTTTTCTTTTCGGCTATTTCTTTTTCAATCCAAGCCTTGAAACTCTCGCTCGTCTTGAAAAACTTGCCGTATCTTATTTGATTTTTGTCAAGCGCTTCTTCGCTCTCTTCCGTCTTGAACACGGTGTAGGTCTTGCCTGCCACGACGAGCATATCGTCAAACGTGATTTTGTGCCCGCATCTTGCGATCTCAGCTCTGACCTTCTCCGCATGGGTGTTTGGTGAAAGGATGAAGTGCGCAAACTCTTTTTTGTCCTCTCTCGCCTTTTCAAGAATGCCGGAGATGACGTCTCCGCCGAGACCTGCTATGACGACCGTGTCAACCTCGCGCGATACAAGCGGTTCAAGTCCGTCGCCGAGCCTTGTGTTCATGACGTCCATAACGCCGTTTTCAAGGGCAAGTTCTTTTGCCTTTTGAAGACTTGGTGCACTGACGTCCGTCGCAATCACGCTTGACGCCCTGTCCGTGCTGACGAGATAGTATGCCAGTTTGCCATGGTCGCACCCAACGTCCGCAACCTTGCCGTAGTCCACGAGCGAGGCTATAAGAGTCAATCTTTCGTCAAGTCTAATAGGCATTATTCAAAATCCTTGAGCTTTTTGAGACGATTTGGATGACGCAACTTGCGGAGTGCCTTCGCCTCGATTTGACGAATACGTTCACGAGTGACGTTGAACTCTCTGCCGACTTCTTCAAGCGTTCTCGGATGAGAATCGTCAAGGCCATATCTCAAACGGAGCACCTTTTCTTCACGTGGAGTGAGCGTGTTGAGCACTTGGATGAGTTGCTCTTTGAGCATCTTGCTCTCCGCAACTTCGGATGGAGAAAGTGATTTTTCGTCTTCAAGGAAGTCTCCNNAGATGGCTGTCTTCTTCCTCGCCGATAGGTGTTTCAAGCGACACAGGGTCTTGTGCAATCTTTTGGATTTCGCGCACGCGCTCTACACTGCAACCGAGATATTCGGCAATCTCTTCTGCGGACGGCTCACGTCCCAAACGTTGCAAAAGTTGACGCGTTGCTCTGCCCTGTTTGTTGATTGTCTCAACCATGTGAACAGGAATACGAATCGTCCTTGCTTGGTCAGCGATTGCACGCGTGATTGCTTGACGAATCCACCACGTTGCATATGTGGAAAACTTGAAGCCCTTTGTATAGTCAAACTTTTCAACCGCTTTCATAAGGCCGAGGTTGCCCTCTTGGATGAGGTCAAGGAACTGCATCCCGCGCCCGACGTAGCGCTTTGCAATTGAAACGACAAGACGAAGGTTTGCCTCGCTCAAGATTCTCTTTGCTTCCTCGTCGCCCTCTTCCATACGTTTTGCAAGCTCAATCTCTTGGTCGCCAGTAAGAAGCGGCACTCTGCCTATATCCTTGAGGTAAATCTTGACTGAGTCGTCAATATTGCTGTCAATGAGGCTGTCAAGGTCGCTGTTGTCGTCTTCGACTATTGTTTCTTCGACGGGGATATTCTCATCTTTGAGCGCGCTGAACACCTTTTCCATATCTTCGGCGGTCGCTTGAAGATGCTCGAGTTTTTGCATTATCTCGTCTTCGGTGACACTGCCTTTCTGCTTGCCGAGCGCGATAATTTTGTCGATTTCTTGTTTTAAGAGTTGTTCTCTGTCCAAAGTAGTTCCTCCTTGGTGATTACAGTTTTTCACTAATAGATTTTGATTTGAGTTTTTTGCCGAGCAAAGTTATTTCTTGGACTGCGTTTCGCTTTTCCGTCTGGTCGCTCATTGCGTTGTAGGCGTTCTTCAAATATTCAAGCCTACCTTGTATGTATTCATTTGCAAGCAAAACAAGACAGTCTTCAAAATAGTTTTTCTCTTGCACTGAGTTAAGTTCAATTTTGATGTTGAGGATCTCGTTGATCTCCGCATCGTCCTCAATGTGCGCATACATCTTGCCCACGTTGAACGGCTCGCCGCCAAGCGACAATGCATAGTCAAAAATCTCCTGATGTTTCGGGTGCGCAAGCCATTCGCGTTTTACAAGGCTCAAATCTGCGCACTCCGCGTTTTCCATAATCCTGTTGACGACAAAGCGAGAAGAAGCAAGCGCCGCGTTTTCTTTCTTTTCAACTTCCGCTTTTGGCTTTTCTTCCTTTGCCTTGAAGCCGGAAGAGAGCATATCTTCAAGTGTTGAGATTGACACTCTTGAAAGAGATGAAACTCTTTCAAAATACACTTCTCTTTCCGCTCTGCTCTCAACGGATTTGAGCACTCTTATCGCGGCATTGACATATTTTGCTCTGCCGTCCACGGTGCTGAGGTCAAAAGCGTCCTCGCACAGTTTGAGTTTGTACTCAATGACAGGAAGTGCCTCTTTTTGTTTTGCGATAAACGCATCACTGCCGCCCGCGCGCACCGTCTCGTCAGGGNNCTTTGCCATCGTCAAGCGATATGACCTTGACATTGAGCCCCGCCGCCATAAGCGGCTCAACGTTCTTGACTGTTGCGTGGCGTCCGGCATTATCGCCATCGTAGCACACATAGACGTCGTCAACAAGGCGTTTGAGTTCTCTCGCCTGCCCATCCGTGAGTGCAGTGCCCATACCGGCAACCGCGTTCTTTATGCCAACAGCGCCGAGAGATATGACGTCCATATAGCCCTCAACCAAAATGAGTTCCTTGTAGCTTGCGCCGTTCGCCTTTTTGTCGCGCTTTATGAAGTTGACGCCATAGAGCGTGCGTCCCTTGTCAAAGAGCACGGTGTTTGTGGAGTTTTTGTATTTTGCGACGTCCGTCTCTCCGTGATAGATGCGTCCGCCAAACGCAACAACCTCGCTCATGCCGTTCATAATCGGAACGATTATGCGATTGCCAAAAGCATCGCGCGGATTGTTCTCGTTGGAGATGAGCCCGCAATCAACCAAGTCTTTGAGCTTGTAGCCCTTGCGGCGAAGATAGGACGGCATGCTGTCAAAGTCAAGAGACAGTCCAATCCCATAGCGCTTTGCTGTCTCGTCATCAATGCCGCGAGATGCGAGATACTCTCTCGCCTCCTTGCCTTTCGTCTCATCCGTCAAGTTGTTGCGGAAATATCTTGCCGCATCGCGCATGAGTTGTTTGAGCGTCTCGTTTCTGTCCTTCTTCTCCTGATAATGCGGGTCAAGCTTGAGCTCAGGCATTGGAAGATTTGCCTTTTCGGCAAGGATTTTGACGGCGTCAACAAAGGACACCGATTCCATCTCCTGCACAAACTTCACAACATCGCCGGATGCGCCGCATCCAAAGCAGTGATAATAGGCGGATTGTTGATTGACGCAGAAGGACGCCGTCTTCTCGTTGTGGAAAGGACAACAGCCAAAATAGCGTCCCCCTTTCTTTTGAAGGGGCACGTAGGTTGAAATGACTTCAACGATATCACATTTGAACTTCAATTCTTCCAAAAACTCAGGAGTCAAACCTTGCGCCATTTATCTTTCGCCTTTTCGCCGTTTCTCCGACGAGAAAAAATGTGTTCAATTATATATACGAAAGTTTTGCGCCAATTCCTAAAAATATATAAAAATAGTATAATAAATCAATAAAACAAAAGCGACGCCCTTTCGAGCGCCACCTTTATTTGGGAGAGAAACTAATCTTTTATTGTAATTTTTGTTTTGTTTTTGTATTAAAAGCTTGGTCTTTGACCACCAGGTTGTTGACCGCCTTGTTGACCACCAGGTTGCTGACCGCCCGGCTGTCCCGGTTGTCCACCCATTTGACCGCCTTGCTGTGAACCAAGATATGTGATTGAGTTTGACAGGGTCACTTCACCGACTGACGTGCCGTTGACATACACCGTGTAGGTTGCGCCGACAATGAGGTTTGGGCTTGATGCAATGACGCTTTGAGATGCCTTTGCTGTTGTGTGCGAAAGGACTGTGTTGCCGCTTGCATCTTTGACAACAACCGTTGTGTTTGCCACAAGGGTTGAGGTTGATGTGTAGACAATCACGTTTTGCGCACTTCCGCTTGCAGGTGCTTCCACCATNNCCGTCAACGACTATGCCTGCTTCGCTGTCAAGTGCGGAGTTGCCGCCGTTTGTCGGACCGTCAATATACACTTGTCCGCCTGAAATATACACTGCGTTGTTGCTGTCAATGCCATCGCCTTGTGCGTTGATTCTGAGCATGCCACCTGAGATGATGAGATAGCAATTTTGATTGACATAGCCCATTTCGGCATTTGTGCCGTCCGCTGCGTTCAAACCGTCGTCTTGTGCGGTGAGAGTGATGTCGCCGCCCTTGATTTCAAGCTTTGCCGCCTCAATGCCTTCATAGCAGTTGTTGATGACGATTGTGCCGTCAGAGATTTTGAGCACTTCTTCCGCATGGACACCATCGTCCCCGCTTGTGAGGTTGAGTGTGCCACCGTTTATGAAGAGATTGCCGTCAGAGTGGATTGCATCATCGTTTGCATTGATTGTGATGTTTCCACCCTCAATGACTATTGCATAGTAATCGAGTGTTGTGAGTTCAACGATGCTGACACCCTCTTCGTCGTCCTCTCCTGTGTCAACGCGGTTGCCCTTTGCAAGTTCTGTCGCAAGAAGGTCGTCGCTGACCGCATATTGAATACTGCCTGCCTTCAAACCTTTTCCGTCTGCGTTGTCGCTGGAAGTCTCCGTGATTCTTGCAGGTGCGCCGCCGTTGGTTGTGACGTTGATGTTGCCGCTCTTGATATAGAGCAAGGTTGCCGCACTCAAACCATCGTCGCCGCTGACGATTGTTATATCCGCGTCTTCAATATAAATATAGCGGAAAGTCACGTCATATTCGTCCGCAAGATCTTCATAATCAACTTCGTTGTCGTTTTGGATGCCGTCCTTTGCGCAAGTGATGTTGAGAGTTGCGCCTTTTACAACAACTGCATCATTGCCACGGATACCATGCTTGCCTGAATTGACAACAAAAGTTGCGTCTTCAATGACAAGCTTGCCTGTGCAATGCACGCCGTTTTTGTCATCGCCGCTTGCGACCAACAAACTGCCGTTTCCGTTGATTAACAAGTCGTTTTTGACATATAAAGTGCCTTTTGCGCTGTCATCTGCCGATGCGCTCACACTTGTAAGCGTATTCTCGCCGACGAGAGTGATGACTGTTGAAGTCGGCTTTTTGTCTGCGAACACGCTGTCAAGAGTTGCGTCTTCAAGCCAAATATGAACCGTAATGTCCTTCTTTGCAAGCACAATTCTGTATTCGGTTGTGCCTGTGAACACGTAGTTGCCGGATGCCTTGATTTCATAATCAGCTTCAAGAGTTGAGAGATTTACTTCAACAACGGAGAGCCCTTCATAAGAAGTCACATCGTCAAAATCTACGTCAAAGTCAAACGCCGCGATTGCAGCTTCAAGTTCGCTTGTGTCAACGCCTGACGTTGTCACATTGCTTGCCGATGCGTTGCTTCCGTTTTGGAATCCACCCTGCTGTCCGCCCGGGAAACTACCTTGTTGTCCGCCCGGGAAACCGCCCTGTTGTCCGCCGGGGAATCCGCCCTGTCCGCCATCAGGTGGCGTCGGTGGGGTGTTGTTGTCCCCTGTTTGTTCGCTTTCAGATTGCTCAGTTGTTGTGCTGTTTGTGTCGCATGCAACAAAAGCTATTGCAAGCGCGAGCACCAGTACTATTGCCGCGAATAAAGTCAAAAATCTTTTTGTCGTAGGTTTCATAAAACTCACCTCTTTTCTGTTTTCTTGCCTTCAGTCTAAACGTCAAGGCTTAAAACTACATTTAAGTTTGAAAAAAAGTTTTTAATTTTCGTTTAATCTTTCAACCAAAAACTGCCAAACGCACCATATATTTGGTTTGTACTTTATAAAATATCTTACAATTTTGGAATTGCTATTATAAACATATTGTGATAAACTATGAGTATAAAGTATTTTTGAGTGATTATGGCAGAACAAAAGATTAAAGTTGCCCAAATCGTCGGCGATGCCACGACGGGCGGAGTTATAAGTTGCGTACTCAATTTCTATCGGCATATTGATAGAGATGTTTTTCAGTTTGACTTTTTCTCCTATGCCCCATCCAAGTTTGACGAAGAAATAAAGGCGCTCGGAGGCAACGTATTTTACGTCCCAAAAGCCATACGCCCACTTTCACATCTTTCAAAACTCAAAAAACTTTTGAAAGTCGGTGAGTACGACATAGTCCATGCTCATCTCACCACACTCTCCGTTGTTTCCTTGCTTGCCGCAAAACAGGCAAAAATCAAGGTGCGTGTTTGCCACGCGCACAACACAACACACAGAGGTGAACCAACCAAGATTGTCAAGGATTGTTTGCGTCCATTCTCAAAGATGTTTACAACCCACACTGCCGGTTGCAGCGAATATTCTATTCGCTGGCTATACGGGCAAAAAGTTGCCAAAGAGTCTTTCTTGCTCCACAACGCAATAGACCTCTCAAAGTTCACTCCAAACGCTGTACTGCGTGAAAAAACGCGCAAAACTCTCGGCATCGACAATGAGTTTGTGTTTGGCACAATCGGCAGACTCGTCTATCAAAAGAATTACAGCTTTTTGATTGACGCCTTTGCTCTCTATGCTCAAAACAATCCAAAGGGCAAGCTTTTGCTCGTGGGCGACGGAGATGAAAAAGAAAAAATAATCAAGCGCATAAACAAATATGGTTTAAGCGATAGAGTCGTGATTTTGAACGAGGTCAACGACGTGCAAAAATACTATTCCGCCTTTGACTGCTTCGTTTTGCCGTCAAGATATGAGGGGCTCCCTCTCGTCGCGGTTGAAGCGCAGGCCATGAACTTGCCAACGATTTTATCAAATGAAATCACGCATGAGGCCGACGTTGGCGGAATATACTCATTTTTGAACATCACTTCCCCAAAAGACTGGGCTATAACCATGCAGAAAGTGTTTGTCGAGCGCCCTATTTGCAACGCCCATGAAGCCCTTGTCGGCTCAAACTTCGACATTCAAAATGAAACCAAACGCCTTGAAAACTTCTATCGCGAAGTAATCGGCGCAAAGAGTATATAATTATGACAAAATTGCTAGTTGTTTGCCACAAACAAGCAGAGCTTGTTCACAATGAGACTTTCCTCCCTATCCGCGTTGGGGCGGCTTTGGCAAGCGATGACTGGAGCAAGGATATTTTAAACGACAACGACGGCGAAAATATCTCTGCAAAAAATCCAACTTACAACGAGCTTACCGCAATATATTGGGCATACAAAAACTATGCAAAACTCGGTGACCCCGACAATATCGGCGTTGTGCATTATAGACGCTACTTTGTGTTTGAAAAAAGAAAATATGCTTACTACGAGCAAAAAACAATTAGCGAAAACATTCTAAACGATATCAAAGCGGAAAACTTGGATTCCATGCTTGCGCATTGCGATTTTGCAGCCCCAATGCCAAACGTAAGAAAATCTGTCTATCAAAACTACTGCTCCGCTCACCACAAAGACGATATTGACCTCGCAATAAATATTATTGCCGAGCAATTCCCCCACATGAGTGATGCGGCAAAACACTACATTGAAGGCAAAGCGGCGTTTTTCTACAATATGTTCATCTTCAAAAAGGCGGATTTCTTTGACTACTGCGATTTTGTGTTTGCAGTGATGGGCGAATATGAAAAACAAACCGCGCATCTCAAGGAGAGATTCTTTATCAGCGAAGTTTTGACCGGCATCTACTTCACTTTCCTCATTGAAAACGGCAAAAAACCATTGCTCCTCCCTGTGCTTTATATCGGCGGAAAGCAGTCTTTCAAGCAGGCAGTTGCCGAGTGCAAGAGCAATTTCAAGGACAACAAATCCGGCTTCCTGTTCAAAATAAAGCCTCTCATCGTCTTTTTTACACCAAACTTCCTTCTCCTAAAACGCAAACGCAAAACAATAAAAATATAAAATTAAAACGCATCAATAAGATGCGTTTTTTTATAATCCCAAAAGTTTATTCCAGTTTTCAAACGATGTGAGCTTAGGCATAGCCTTTTTATACTTGCGCTTTACCGTCCCAAACTCAAACAAAAGCCGTATTCCCATGACCAAGACTTTGAAGCCATATTTAAAGAGCATACTGCGCTTTTGCCTCGTCACAAAGCCTCTATCCGTGGCAGGATCATATTGCACTGCCGTCTTGCATTTGAAGAAATACTTTGGTTTTGTCTTTGTAAGCGGAACAAGTCTCCCCTCTTTTGTTTCATTCTTATCATACAAGAAATTCGGAAGCAAATAGCCGTTGAGTGTTATCATCTTTGTAAAATAGGCATGTCTGGGCGGTGCAAATGGAGTCATTTCGTCCACATCAAAGCCCTGCTTTTTGAGTTCTTCCTTGCCGACTTGCTTTATTGCACGAGCGCGCAAAGATGCATGCATCTTTTCGCCGTCCAAGTTCATAATATATTTTGGACCTTTCAAAAAGTCTTTAAATCCTTCTATCACAAAGTCAGCGACAACGTATCTTTGGAAAATAAGCTCTTTTGCCACACCGCGAAACAACTTGCGGAGATTGTCTTTCATCACTTTGTGTTTGCCATATATTGCACTGATGATGAGCTCATTGCGCTTGACGTAGTATTCAAGTTCTCCTGAATACTTGGAGTCAAAACTCTCGTGCCAAACACCCAAGCCATTGATTGTCATTATCTCTTTCGCCGTGCGGAGCGAATATTCAATGTCGTCTCCTTTGATGAAAAGTGGAAGCGGAAGTCCAAACTCGTCAACGACGGACACAGGCTCACACATAAACCACCATGCATTGTAAGTTGTCTTCTTTTGCTCCTCGTTTCTCAAAACGTCAATCGCAAGCGACAAGTCATAGTTTCTTCCGTTTGGCCAAATATATGTGTCGCGCCAACGTGAACCCATTTCGTATTGCATAGTCGGTTTGTCAAAGACTATCATTGATGCACCAACTGTAAGTTTTTCATTTTTGGCATAAGCCAGATAAACAAGCACCCTTTCAAGCATCTTCGGGTCAAAAACTATATCATCGTCTTGCAACAAAAAATGCGTATACTTGCCGGCAAGATACGACTCCATAATGCCACGCGTAAATCCGCCAGAGCCACCGAGATTTTTGTTTTTGACAACTCGCACGTTTTCGTTTTCTGCAAGTTCAAGCGTCTGCCCATTGTCCACGACAATCACATCAAATGCATTTTTCAAAACAGGGTTCTTTTTGAACTCGTTCCTAAGATTTGTGATATTGCGCTCAACATATTTTTCGCGCCTGTATGTGCAAATTGCAATTGCAATTTTCGGGCTTCTAAGCGGCTCTTCTTCTGTCAAAAGGCTCCCCCCAAAGAAAACTCCGCCGTCATCCAGACTTTCAATTTCAAGATAACAGAGGCCTTCATCTTCAAGCGAGGCTATTTCAAACTCAATTCTTGCATCACCTTCAACTTCTTTTTCAACGAGGGTTTCTTTGTCAAAATCAATTGCTCTTGGATACATAAAAGGTTGGTCAAATATAGCGCAGAAGTCAAAATCTTCAAATTGCTCTTTCATCTTTTTTGTGACAACGGACTTGACGATACGCACAACAAAGCGGCCTTTCAATTTCAACTCATAAGCGAGTTTATCAAGAACTGTAAAATGCACAAGTTTGCTGTATGAAAGACAATTGAAATAGGTGTCAAATTTGAGTTTTCCGCCACGCAAAAACTTCACCGCACCATCCTTTAATTCGCAATCAGTAGCGCGGAAGTATAAATCGTGAACATCACAAAACTCGGATTCAAGTTTCAAATCATAAAGCTTTGTCATTTGACTCCTTTCCTGCAAGTTCCATTGCCGAAGCAATCACCTTATCCATATCAAGATAACTGTATGTTCCAAGTCGTCCACCAAACAAAATATCGTTTTGCTCTTTTGCAAGGCAGGCATATTTGAGAGCGAGTTCACTGTTTCGTGCATCGTTTACCGGATAATATGGTTCCATACCCTCTTTCCACTCAGAAGGATATTCTCTTGTTATTATGCTATATTCCTGTTCGCCAAACTCAAACCTCTTGTGGTCTATAATTCTTGTGAAAGGTATTTCGCGTTCCGTATAGTTTACAACCGCTGAGTTTTGATAATCTTTTTGTTCAACACGCTCGGTTTCAAAGCGCAAAGTTCTGTATTCCAAATGTCCAAGACAAAAATCAAAATACTCATCAATTGCACCGGTATAGACTGTTTTTGTTGCAATTTTGAGTTGATCAGCTTTGATTTCCGCAAAATCAACACCCAGTTTTACATCAATGCCAGCAAGCATATTTTCAACCATTTTTGTATAGCCGCCGACAGGAATACCTTGATATTTATCATTGAAATAGTTGTTGTCAAACTCAAATCTTAATGGCAATCTTTTGATAATAAATGATGGCAATTCCTTGCAATCTCTGCCCCACTGTTTTTCGGTATAACCCTTGACAAGTGTTTCATAAACATCTTTGCCAACGAGTTTAAGTGCCTGTTCTTCAAGGTTTTTTGGCTCGTCCACGTCAAGCCTTTGCTCTGCAATTTTGGCTTTTGCTTCTTCAGCTGTATTCACTCCCCACAGCTCATGGAAAGTATTCATATTAAACGGCAAATGATAATATCTGCCCTTATAATATGCCAATGGAGAATTGACAAAACCATTAAACTTGGCAAACCGATTTACAAACTCCCAAACATCATCATTTGACGTGTGGAAAATATGCGCGCCATATTCATGCACATTTATACCATCCACGCATTTTGTGTGCGCGTTTCCGGCAATATGATCCCTCTTGTCTATGACAAGACAGGATTTCCCCTTGTCCGTCATAATACGTGCAAACGCCGAGCCAAAAAGCCCCGCGCCCACAACAAGATAATCATATTTTTTTGAAATGTTTAAAACCATATTACAAACTGTTACACTCTTTGAGGTATGCGGCGACAACATCGTCAACCGTACCTGTCATATTTATAGAGCCGTCTTTTAGCCATATAGCGTTGTTGCAAAGATCTTTCACTGCCGCCATGCTGTGAGAGACAACAATAAACGTTGCTCCTTCGTCTTTTAATTCATGAATCTTCTTGGAACACTTTCTGTTGAATGGCACATCGCCAACGCCCAAAATCTCGTCAACGAGCAAAACGTCTGGATGCACGTCAACAGCAATTGAAAAACCAAGACGAGAAAGCATACCTTGCGAATAGTTTTTAAGAGGAACATTCATAAACTTTTGAAGTTCCGAAAACTCGACGATGCTGTCGTACTTCTTCATCATTTCCTTTTTGCTGAAGCCAAGCATTGCACCGTTCAAAAAGATATTTTCACGCCCTGTAGCATCCATGTCAAAACCTGCACCGAGTTTCAATAGTGGAACCATATTACCTTTTGTTTCAATGTACCCTTCCGTCGGTTCAAGTATGCCGGCAATCATACGAAGAAGTGTGGATTTGCCCGCACCGTTTCTGCCAATGAGCGCAAGGCTCTCTCCTCTCTTAACCTGCAAACTGACGTTTTTGACTGCCCAAAAATCATTGTACTTTATTTGGTGCTTCAAAAACTTGATTGCATATTCTTTCAGGTTGTCAATTCTTTCAGTGGGCATACGAAACTTGATCGATACGTCGTGCACATCGACCAACAAATTGTCGTCCTCTTCAAACGGCAACGTTATATTTTGTTCAGGCAAAACAATCTTGTCTTCCATAAGCACCCTAAATATAGATAATAAACGATTTGCGTTGAGACTTAAACACAAGCCAGCCAAGAAGCATTGTCACAATGCCTATTGCATATACAAGCACATGGGTTTGCCAACTTGGGACAACACCGATTATCAAACTTCTGAAATAGTCAAGGTAATGATACATTGGGTTGACAAAAAGCACTTTGCGTACTGTGCTGTTGAGGAGTGATGGCGCATAAAAAACAGGCGTCAAATACATCCAAAGTGTAAGGAAAACATTATAAAAATGTTTTATATCTCTAAATCTCACGTAGATTGAACAAAGCGCAAGGGATATTCCCAAAGAAAACAGGAATATCGATGGCAACCAAACAATTATCATAAGAAGTGTCCAATGGAACTCAACACCCGCAGGTATACGAATAAGCATGACGATAATGAGTGCAATGAGAGAAAATCCAAAGTTCACAAGCGATGAAACTACGTTTGAAGCCGGAAAAACAAAATACGGCACACGCGTCTTTGTGAGCAAGTCATAGTTGTTGACCATACAAGGAAGAGATGTGACTGTTGCAGTTCTCATAAGGCCAAAAACTATGTTGCCCGAAAGCACATAGACCGGATAATCCATGTTTATATCGCCGCGCCCAAAGATATTTGAAAAAACAAAAGCCATAACGAGCATGGTGAGAAGAGGATTGAGAACAGTCCAAAAAATGCCCAACACCGATCTACGATATTGGTTCTTGACATTCTTCTTCACCATAGTCCACATTATGACCATGGATTTTTTGAATTGTAGCCCGTTGGCTTTTATTTGTTTTCCTGTCAGCGTATTTTGTGCCATGCGATTATCTATGTTTTGACACGTTTATTATGTGTTTAAAACGCGCAAATAGCAAAATCATATGTTTTATTTTATCATATATATACTTTATATGTCAATTTATGTAATCTTAAGGAATATATAGGTTTTAAAAGTTATAATAAAAATTGATTTATTTCTGCGCCTATGATATAATGTTTAAAATCTCTAAGAATAATATAAATACAAATGAGCGCAAAAGGATTCAAAACAACACTTTTAAATGCGTTTGACAAAACGCCGAAGTGGATAACAAAGTTTTTCTATTCCGACCTGTATCTTGGCGTACTTGCCGCGTTGATACTCGCATCTTGGATAAGCGGGATTATGCTTATCGGGTTTTTGTCTATCATCGTTTTTGCGACAATCCTTCTCGTCATCATGGATGACATAAAGCCGCTCATCCCTATTCTTTTTTACGTAGCATTTTGCATCTCAGACTCCTCGGATTTATCGGTGTATTATCCATATCTGCCGTGTCTTGCTCCGCTTATCCTTGCAATTGGTTTCCATTTGATATTCTATCATCCAAAGCGTTTTTCTTTGGGTGAACTTGGGTTGTCTCAAATCTTTGTTTCAATTGCGTTGCTCATTGGCGGATGCACTTGCATCTCGCTTGCGAGATGGACAGGAGCTCTCACCTATTCACTGTTGCTTGGCATTGGCGTATTTTTCATATACTTTGCATGGACAAACTATATGAGAGGCACTCCATACGGCGAAACGTCAACATATATTGCAAAGATATTTATGTGGATGGGCTTGATCCTCGTTGGCGAAATGATAACCTATTATATCAGATCCGGCGTTTCATTTTTCAGCCATTCATCAGCCGAGTGGATTGACCTTGGTTGGGGCATTGACAACAACGTTGCAACGCTTTTGTTGTTGTCCGCGCCTATGTGCTTCTATTTGGCAACAAAAAAGGAACACCCCACACTTTATATTCTTATCGGCATAATCCATTATTTGGGCATAGTGACAACATATTCACGTGGCGGTCTCTTGTTTGCGGCAATTACTGCCCCTATTGTTGCTATTGCAACAATTTTGAAATCCAAAAACAAATCCGAAAGTCTGATCATCGTTGTATGTGTTGTCATCATTGCTTTGACAGCTTTTGCATTCACTTATGAAAAGATCAAAGTCATGCTTGACCACATATTTGAAGATGGTTTGTCATCAAGCAGCCGAGTACTCCTCTACAAAGATGCACTCCATCAATTTGCTGCACATCCTATCTTTGGTGTGGGCGCTGGCTATGATGGACCGGATTATGAGAACCACGTGGAAGAAATCGTGTTCTACTGGTTCCACTCCACTTTCTTCCAAATTATCGGAAGCATGGGACTTGTCGGCGTTTTGGCTTATGGCTGGAACTATTTAAAGCGTGCAAAAGTCATTTTCAAAAACTTGTTCAAAGACACATTTGTGCTCTTCTCTTTCCTGTCTCTTTTGGGATTTGAACTCTACTCGTTGATAGACACGGGCACGTTTGTTCCGCTCCCCACAATGATGATAGTGTTCGTTATGTTTGCAGTGGTTGAACGTCATCACAAAGAGCAAACACTTTTGCCGGATGCCCTAATGAAAGAGGAATACGCCTTGGACGAGCGTCAAAATATTGATGAAAGCGAGCCAAAAGAGGAAGCACCTCAACTTGATGTAGCACCCGTAGAACCTGTCCAAGACAACCAGCAAGCGGAGGCGAAAAATGTATAGAGTTTTCAAAGCCGTTTGCGATTTTATTATTGCGTTTTTTGGAATAATTATATTATTCCCTCTTTTTATTTTTGTGGGGCTTTTGGTTGCAATTGACAGCCGCGGTCCGGTCATCTTCAAACAAGAGCGCGTGGGCAAAAATCAAAAGATTTTCAAAATGTACAAGTTCCGCACCATGAAGACAATAGACGTGCCATTTGACATCAACCACCCTGTCATAAGAAACGACAACGCCAATTTGACGCGCGTGGGCAAATGGATAAGGCGCTTCAAAATTGACGAGTTTTTGCAGCTCTTCAACGTACTCAGAGGCGATATGAGCCTTATTGGACCGCGTCCGCTCAAGGTTGAATATCTTGAACACTACGAGCCGTGGGAGCTCCAAAAGTTTGATGTAAGGCCCGGAATGAGCGGCCTTGCGCAAGTCAGAGGCAACGGGCATCTTTCTTCAAAAGAGCGCAGTTATTACGACGTGGAATACGCAAAGACTCGCTCACTTAAACTTGATGCGGAAATCCTGTTCAAAACGGTTTTGGTGTTGCTGGGTGGCGAAGACAGATTCATCCGCCACGTGTCAGAAAAGAATATGCGTCGCATGGTTGTCAGCTATATCCGAGAGGAAAACGATATGGCAAAAGAAACTGCGGCACCATCAACAAGAAAAAAATAATAAATGTTTTATGTCTATTAAAAAAGCACCCTACTGGGTGCTTGTTTTTTATAATGCCTTTTTAAGATACTTCTCTTTCTTTTTTGCGAGCCTTCTCGCCTTGCGCGTATTGCACACAATAAAGTCATGCGGAAGCTTTTTCACTCTAAACGTATTGTCGCCTTCAAGCGTCTTCTTTTCGCCGTCAATATCAAAATCGGTTGGCTCTTCAAGGTGCAATCTGACCTTGTTGAACTCTTTGAACATAAAGTTCTTTCTATTGACCTCTTTTCTGAACCCAATGAAGAATGCGCGGAAAAATGGGAAGAATATTCTAATCTTGTTCCAGAAGTTATTCTTGCCCGGCGACTTTATGAGAAGTATATGTCCTGTGCTCTTGGACGGGCTGTACAAATGATTGAAACGGAACTTGAAGCAACGAGGAGACTTCAAAACCATAATGAGCGTGTACTTCCCTTCAACGATTTTGCCGTCGATTGAAAGCTTTGCGCCTATGTTGTGGACCTTGTATTCCTTCAAAACTTCAAGGAGATACGCAAAAGATTTGAGTTTCTTTTTGCGCTCAACTTCGGCGGTGTAGCCGATTGGTGTGAACGTGCCGCACGCCGCAACGTATGTGAACACGTGTCCGCCCACTGTACCCACCAAAATCTCGCCTGAGCTGTCTGCTCCGTCAAGAGTGTGGGACTTCTCGTTGAGCGTCCCATAAGGCAAATAGAAGACTTTGACATCAAGCCCTTTGATCTTGTTTAGGACAGAGTTTAAAGTGCCGTCGCCGCCAAGTATGGCCACAGCCTTGAAATCTTCCTCTTGTATTCTTGCGGGATAATCGTCGTCAATATCGGCAAAATCGACGGAATACTCACCGTCCAAAACTTGTTCAACAATTTTCTTGTCAAACTTTTCAAAGTTGCCGCAGCTTCTATTTATAACGAGTAAACACTTGTCCAAAGTTTTCTCCATTGCCCTTACCAACAGAGATTATATACGTTTTGTACGGTTTCTGTCAAACAAAAAACCATTGTATATATGATTATATACAACTTTTAAGGTTTCTTGGCAAAATAAATAGCCCCGCAAAAGCGAGGCTATTGTTAAGAAGGATTCAATGATTAGTTCTTTTTAAGGGACTTCTTGATTTTGTCGCCGAGCTTGTTCAAACCCTTTGCAAGAGATTCGCCGGCTTTTTCAACTTTACCGGAGAGGCTTCTTGGGTGCTTGATGTTTGCTTGTGCGGCAGCAAGTCTTGCGATTGGAACGCGGAATGGTGAGCATGACACATAGTCAAGACCGA
>DBVQ01000030.1:4163-4303 GCA_002308155.1 Christensenella sp. UBA1260 | reverse complement strand
GCAAATATGACTGGCGGTTTGGGCGCAGGTTCTGATCCTGAAATCGGCAGACGTGCAGCGGAAGAATCCCGTGATAGAATCAAAGCAGCCTTGAAGGGCATTGACCTTTTGTTCATAACTGCCGGTATGGGTGGTGGCAC
>DBVQ01000030.1:906-4149 GCA_002308155.1 Christensenella sp. UBA1260 | reverse complement strand
GGCATTTTGACAGTCGCAGTTGTCACAAAACCGTTCAATTTTGAAGGCGTAAAGCGTATGCAAAACGCAGAAGAGGGCATCAAAAACCTCAAAAACTTTGTGGATACGCTCCTTGTCATTCCAAACCAAAAACTTATTGAAGTTCTCGACAAAAACATCTCTTTCAAACGTGCGTTTGAAATCGCCGACGACGTTTTGCGTCAAGGTGTTCAAGGCGTAAGCGACGTCATTGCAAATCCGGAGCTCATCAACCTCGACTTTGCGGATGTCAGAACAATCCTTTCAAACAAAGGTCTTGCTCACATGGGTATCGGCTATGGCAAGGGCGAAAAGAGAGTCATCGAAGCTGTCCGCGGTGCTGTGTTCAGTCCGCTTCTTGAGACAGACATCGAAGGCGCAACGGGCATCATTGTCAACATCACCGGCGGCGACGATATGAAACTCGGTGAAGTCAATGAGGCTTGCGACATTGTCAAACAAGTTGTCGATCCATCTGCAAATATCATTTTGGGTACTGCATTTGTGCCTGACAAGAAAGACATTGAAATCACAATCATCGCAACAGGTTTTGTGGATAGAAACGTAGCCCCTGCAAGAGTTATCGGTTCAACTCCGGCACCTCAATCCCACTCAATTGCATCTGCATTTGCAGAAGCAGCAGGGGACAAGCAAGAGGAAGTTGAAGCACCAAAAGAGCCTGAACGTCCAACCTATTCAAATGCAGAAATCTTTGCAAATCGTCCAGTGTTTGGTTCAAGACCTCAACCACAACCTGCTCCACAACCAGTTGAACCAGTTCAACCTGTGCAACCGGCTCCACAACCGCAACCTGTTCAACAACAGGGAGAAGTCAAATCTTCTCGCATGGATGTGAGCAATCGTCAGGTGCCTGCGTTTTTGCGCAGACTCCGCCGCAACGACGACTAAAACTGCACGAGTGCGCGACTAACTTCGTCAAAATCCCACTTTCTCAATCTCATGTACGAACTTGTACATTAGGGCTTGCGAAAGTGGGTTTTTCCTTGTTATTCATCACACTCGAGCAGTTTTAATGTGTTGCGGTGTGATTATTTGTTTTCATGTGATTTATCACATTGCAATTCTCCTGTTTTTCAAATGATATTTGCAAAAAATGCCGTTAGAATAACGGTTTTTTATTTTGCGCAATACTTTTGCTGAGTGGAATAATCAAAAACGGAAAGTAATCGACAAACAAAACATCTAAAATGTTTTGCGTGACTGTCTATATTGAACTTGTCATATTCAACAATCTAGCTGTGGATTTGCTACTTGAAATTGCGACGCTTATGGTCTTTCGGCGCAGGGTAAAGTGGTGGAGAGTGTTGCTTGGAGCGGTCTTTGGCGCAAGTGTCGCGACAGTTTATCCACATTGCCCCGATGCCGTTATGATTGTGATAAAGGTGCTTCTTGCACCCATTATGGCATTGATGTTTGACGGTGTGCAGTGCAAAAAAGAGCGAAAACAAAAGCGTGATGGCAAGGCGATTGTGAATAAGTCAAAACTCAAAAACGAGGCGCGTGCATATCTCAAAAGATTGGTCGTATTTTGCCTGCTTACCTACTTCGTCGGAGGGGTGGTATATGGCATTGATTTTGCCTTTCATATTGACGTTGCATCCTACTGGCAATTTGGGGTTGTTTCGTTTGCCTTATTAACTTTGTTAATAACTGTGCGAATAATTGTCCTCAGATTTTCAAAAAATGCACGCAAAATCTGTCCTGCAAAACTATTTCTTTCAGGGCACGAAATTGATGTAAAAGCACTCTGCGACAGCGGTAATGAACTCACGGATTCTTTGAGTGGATTGCCTGTTGTAATAATCTCAAAAACTGCAGAAGAAGAGCTTGTTTTGGACGCGAATATGATTGAAGGCTATGTCTCCGTCAAGACTGTGAGCGGGGAGAGCGAGATGCCAATTATTCGTCTTGAAGGCGTTGGGGTAAAAGGTAAAAAATATTCGGCGTACGGGGCGCTGTCCAAGCAGGACTATGACGACTTTGAAATAATCCTGCAAAATACGATGTTTTAATAGGTGCATATATGAAGGAAATGGTAAAGTTGCTCATCAAAAAAATCCTTGTTTTTTTGGGGATAAACGTTGGAGAAAGGGTGGATTATATTTCCGCATCCAACAATCTGCCGTCTCCGCTCTCGCAAGAGGAAGAAACAAAGACGGTTGAGAAGTTTTTGTCCGGCGACAAAGAGGCGCGCCTCAAACTCATAGAGCACAATCTGCGCCTTGTCGTTTACATAGCCAAGCGGTTTGACAATACGGGCATTGATATGGATGACCTTGTGTCTATAGGCACTATCGGGCTCATAAAAGCGGTGGGGAGCTACAATCCGTCCAAAAACATCAAACTTGCCACGTTTGCATCGCGCTGTATTGAAAATGAGATACTAATGTATCTCCGCAAAACTTCGCGCACAAGAAGCGAGGTGTCGCTTGACGAGCCGCTGAACGTCGATTGGGANNTGTTGCTCAGTGATGTTCTCGGCACTGACCCCGAATGCGTCTATAACGACGTTGAGGGCTCTGAGGAGCAGGCAGTTTTGAAGGAGACGTTTATGAAACTTCCTGAGCGAGAACGTCAAATCCTTGAATTGCGTTTTGGGCTCTACGGCAAGGATGAGATGACGCAAAAGGAGATTGCAGACATGATGGGAATATCTCAGTCCTATATCTCGCGCCTTGAAAAGAAGATTGTGGACAACTTGAAAAAGAATATGAAGAGTTCATATTCATAATCAAGTTTACAAAGTACACTTAATATTGCCAAAAACTGTCTTGAATAAAAACTGAAAACTGAGCCATAATACTTGTTGACGTACATAACTCTTGGAGGTTTTGTATGTCAAAAGTGACGATTTCGGGTATAGACACGTCCGCGCTTCCAAAACTCAGTGCGCGGGAGTGCGACGAGCTTCTTGTAAAAATCAAGCATGGAGACAAGGATGCAAAAGACTTGTTTCTTCGGGCAAATATGCGCCTTGTACTCTCCATGGTGGGCAGGTTCTCCCGCACGAGCGAAAATGCTGACGACTTGTTTCAGGTCGGTATGGTTGGGCTTTTGAAGGCGCTTGAAAACTTTGATATAGCGCAGGGAGTGAAGTTTTCCACATACGCAGTCCCCATGATACTTGGTGAAATCCGACGATATCTCAGAGACCGCACAACGATCAAAGTGCCAAGAAGCTTGAGGGACACGGCGTATCAAGCG
>DBVQ01000030.1:634-803 GCA_002308155.1 Christensenella sp. UBA1260 | reverse complement strand
TCAGCGAGCCGATGTCCTTGCACGACAGCGTGTTTTCGGACGGCGATGACTCGGTTGAAATTATGGACGGGCTTGCCGATGAAAAGGAAAACGCAGACAATTGGAGCGAAAAGATAGCTTTGTATGAAGCATTAAAGTTTGTGCCCGAGCGCGAACTTGCCGTGCTGAA
>DBVQ01000030.1:0-598 GCA_002308155.1 Christensenella sp. UBA1260 | reverse complement strand
CAAGTTGAAATCAGCAATATGATAGGCATTTCACAGGCTCAAGTCTCAAGACTTGAAAAGTCGGCCGTGGCTCGCTTGCGAGAAAACTTGTCCTAAATCAATCATCGTGATAAACTGTTTGAGAAAANNGCCTGTTCTTCCTGAGCGGGCTTTTGTTGTTCGTCGGCTTCAAATGTGCAGGCGTTTTTGTAGTTGCCCTGCGGCATCATTGCAAGCGAAACGAGCATGACGTCCGAGCCGATTTTTACAATCCTGTTCCAGGGGATGAATACCATTTCGGCAGAGGTTATACTGCGGAAAAAGCTCTTTTTGCCCGGGACGACAAATCCCACTACGCAGGCGTTTGAATTGAACACGATNNTCGCACACGTTGCCGAGCGTTCTGCCGTCCGCAACATTGACGACCGTTTTCTTTGTCATATCGCAATAAGAGAATTGTTTTGTGTTCATCATCACAAAAATATATTTGCCGAGTGGAATGGATATTCCAAAAGCGGCAAAAAAATTATTTTTTTCCACTTAATTCGCTATTTTGTGTTTAAAACTTTACATTTCAAACAAAATATTGTATAATCTGCCTATAAAACTCAAAAGGGTA
>DBVQ01000003.1:2637-3008 GCA_002308155.1 Christensenella sp. UBA1260 | reverse complement strand
AACACGCGCTATATAGCCATTATATAGGTCTATGATAAACTATACTTGTTAAATAGTCAAGAGGGAAAACATCACTTTATTCAGCAATTTTTTCATAAGTTTTTTAAAGATTTGCAAAAGAAAAGCGCACCGTCCGGTGCGCCTCGGTTTAATAAACAACTTTTACCAGGCAAAGCCCCTTTGCACTCAGCGTCTTTCCTGCGCGTTTTCGGTCGCCGGTTTCAATGATATTTTGCACGTCTTGAGCGGTCAATTTGTGAAGCCCGACATACACCAAAGTGCCAGCGATAATTCGCACCATATTATACAAAAACCCATTGCCTGTGACGGAGATTTCAATCCTGCAATCAAACACTGCATTTTTGTCAAAA
>DBVQ01000003.1:2188-2616 GCA_002308155.1 Christensenella sp. UBA1260 | reverse complement strand
TCTTTTGAAATGGACGCAATCTTGTCAAGCGGAGACAGAGATATTGCCACTTCATAGACCGTGCGCACAGTGGATTTGATGTTGCTGCCGCTCGCTTCAAAGCACTTGAAATCATGCTCGCCTTCAATGGCTTTTGCAGCCTCTTCCATTGCCGCCAAGTCAAGCGGAACAACGATATGTTCGTGCGTGGCTTCAAGCATTGGGCGCGGATGTTTTGAAAGATACAAACTGTATCTATAAGTCTTGCGCTTTGCATTAAAGCGCGAATTGAAATCCGGCTCTGCAACTTCGCAGTAGAGCATACTCACGTCGTCTGGGAGTTCTGTGTTGACTGCAAACGGAATCTTGTCAACAGGGATTGATGTTTCGGCATCAAAGTGAACAACCTGCCCTTCTGCGTGCACACCCGCGTCCGTGCGTCCGCTCGC
>DBVQ01000003.1:1873-2183 GCA_002308155.1 Christensenella sp. UBA1260 | reverse complement strand
CCGAAAGTCTTTTCAAGCGCCTTTTCCAAAACCTCTTGCACGCTTAAACCGTTGAGCTGTCTTTGCCAGCCAACGTATCTTGTGCCAAAATATGAAATCACGGCGCGGTATCTCATAGCAAATCTCCAAATATCATATAGTCAATGTTGATGCCCACTGTGCCAAAATAGTAGCGGTCAAGCAGGACGACAGTCGCAAACGAAAGAATGAACAAGAGCGCAATCGCATCGCCAAGCCCAAACTTTGCCTTCTTCATCTTTGTGCGCTTTTCCGTTGCGTTGTAGCATCTTGCGTCCATTGCAAAGGCGAG
>DBVQ01000003.1:1400-1813 GCA_002308155.1 Christensenella sp. UBA1260 | reverse complement strand
TCAAAACTTGCACCCCTTGCTTTTTGAGCGGCGATAATCTTGTTTGTCTCCTCAAACAACGTTGGGATGAAACGAAGTGCGATTGACATTATCATTGCAATATCACGCACAGGAACTTTGATAAGTTTGAGCGGAGACATAAGGCTCTCCACCCCGTCCGCAAGTTGCACAGGCGTCGTTGTGAGCGAAAGGATTGATGCACCTGAAATGAGCAAAACGAGCCTTAAAACCATCTTTATGGTTGTATGAACCCCGTCTTTGGTGATTGCAAAGGTTGTGCTGCCAATCTGCCAACTTGCAAGAACTGTGCCCGTTTTGATAAAGAACAGGTTGAGAAGCGAAGTCAAAATTATGATAAACAATATGCCCCGCACCGACTTCAAAACAGACAAAATCGGCACTCTTGCGCACAG
>DBVQ01000003.1:1129-1311 GCA_002308155.1 Christensenella sp. UBA1260 | reverse complement strand
TTCACTCTTGCATCCAGCTTGTGCACAGGCGAATTGGTTGGATAATATTGACCAAAGGAAACGTCTCTAAACATCTTTTTCGTCCCCCTTGTCGCTTTTATCTCTAAGTGCCAAAAGTGCATTTTCAAGTTGTTTTGGAGTGACAATTCCGTCAGGCAGATTTATGCCTTTTTCAACCAACT
>DBVQ01000003.1:0-1052 GCA_002308155.1 Christensenella sp. UBA1260 | reverse complement strand
GTGCCGTCAAGTTCAATTCTGCCGTCATAAAGCGCAATAATCCTGTCCGCCAAAACCGCAATATCGTCCATGTTGTGCGACACCATTATTATTGTCGGCGAAACGTCCTTTTGCAACTGCTTTATGAGCGCGAGGATTTCCGCTCTGCCCACAGGGTCAAGCCCTGCAACAGGTTCGTCAAGCACGAGGACTTTTGGTTGCATTGCAATTACGCCCGCAATTGCGACTCTGCGTTTTTCGCCGCCGCTGAGTTCAAACGGACTGCGCTCTGCAAACTCNNTCATAATTCAAGCCGACGACTTCAAGCGCACGGCGCACGCGCGCGTCAATCTCGTCCTTTTCAAGCTTCATATTTTTCGGTCCAAAGGCAACGTCCTTTGCAACCGTATCTTCAAAAAGTTGATATTCGGGATATTGAAAGACAATTCCCACTTCAAAGCGAAGTTGTCTGAGCGTCTTTTTGTCCGTGGCGCTGATGCCGTTTACAACAACAGAAGAAACTTTTTTGTCCTGAACCTTGATGAGCCCGTTCAAATGTTGAATAAGCGTAGATTTGCCGCTTCCCGTTTCGCCGATGACACCAAGGAAAGTGCCTTCCTCAACAGAAAGGTTGATATTGTCAAGCGCGCGTTTTTCAAACGGAGTCTTTTTGGAATAGACGAATGAGAGGTTTTTCAGTTCAATTGCCGACATACACCCTCCACCAATTCGTCCTCAAAGAGAATTGTCTTGTCAAAATCAAATCCGCCGCGCTTCAAATCCTCGGCGAGTTGCAACACAGGCGGCAAAGAGAGCCCGCACGCCTCAACAAGTCCGGACGCAAAAGCGTCCTTTGGCGGCGCGTCAATTGCAATCCTGCCCTTGCGCAACACGATAACACGGTCGGAGAGCACAGCCTCCTCCATGTTGTGTGTGATGTTGATTATGGTTATGCCCTGCTCGTTAAGCTTTTTTGCAATACCCATGACCTCACGTCTGCCCTTTGGGTCAAGCATAGAGGTCGCTTCGTCAAATATAAGGATATCCGGACGCATCGCAAGCACGCCCGCGAT
>DBVQ01000017.1:3285-3668 GCA_002308155.1 Christensenella sp. UBA1260 | reverse complement strand
CTCTCCTCAACGCACTTTATGTAGGCGGAAAGCTTGTCTGCAATCTTCATGAGTTTGTACTCAATACTGTCCTCGTCCGGGATGAGATATGGCGTATATGTGGCTTGCAAACTCTCCGGCAACGAGTCGATGAGGCGTTTGTTGATCATATCTTCAATCTCGCTGTATGCACTCTTCATCGTCGCATTGTAGTATTTGATTGGAGTTGGCAAATCGCCGCTGATGACTTCCGCCGTATCGTGATAGAGTGCGAGGGACGCAATCTTGTCCACGTCGCAGTTCCCGCCATAAAGCTCGTTGCGGATTATGCCGAGCGCCTGTCCCAAAATTGCGACAGACGCCGAGTGTTGCATAAGATCCTCTTTGATGTTTGAACGCATGAG
>DBVQ01000017.1:3083-3262 GCA_002308155.1 Christensenella sp. UBA1260 | reverse complement strand
AATGCATAAAATGTATACATTTTATTGTCCATAATTTGTTCCTGTTAGATTATGTATTTTGGATTCTTCTTCGGTGCAGAATCAAGTTCAGCCTTTTTAGCATCATAGCCCTTGCGGTTGAACATTGCATAAGTTGCGTTCTTGCCCTCTTCAACGCCTGGTTGATTGAAGGTGTCGAT
>DBVQ01000017.1:507-2925 GCA_002308155.1 Christensenella sp. UBA1260 | reverse complement strand
CAGAGGAAATTGACGTCCGGGAACTCTTCTGCACCGGCAGGGATTTCAACGTTGCCACGGAAACGCTCAACGCCGATTAAAGTGATGACCTTGTCAAACGGGCCTTCTGTGTAGAGTTGCACTTGTGAGTGTTGGTCTGTGACGCCGAGGGATTTGACAGGAGTTTGTCCCTTGTGGACAACTTTGCCGTCAAAGTCAACTGCCTTGCCGAGGCTCTCGCCCCAAAGTTGGCAATACCAGTCAGCCATAAGTTTCAAACTGTCTGCATAAGGCATCATAACGGAGATGTTTGCACCCTTCTCTTCCATTGCAATATATTGAAGCACTGCCGCCATAAGAGCAGGATTCTTGTATGGGTCTGAACCATTGCAAGCCTTGTCAACTTCTGCTGCGCCACGGAGCATACTGATGATATCAATGCCGAGCACCGCCGCCGGAAGAAGTCCGACCGGGCAGAGCTCCGAGAAACGTCCGCCTACGCTGTCCGGAATGAAATATGTCTTGAATCCGTTCTCTTTTGCAAGTTTGATGAGGTTGCCTTTGGACTCGGATGTAGTTGCAATAATGTGCTTTGCCCAGTCCTTGCCGATTCTCTTTTTGAGGATGTCCGTGATGATGAGATATTGGCTCATCGTTTCGCTTGTTGCGCCGCTCTTTGTGATGACGTTGAACATCGTCTTTGCAGGGTCAATGACATCAAGAAGTGCAAGCATACGCTCTGGGTCTACGTTGTCTTCAACGTAGAACTTGACGCCGCGCTTCTTTGGATCGAGCTCGTTGTAATGGAGATGGCAGAGTGCATTGAACGCCGCCATAGGGCCGAGCGCGCTTCCGCCGATGCCGAGCACTACGAAGTTGTCAAAGTGTGCGCGAACTTCCGCCGCCGTAAAAATGATATCTCTCACGATGTCCTCTTGATTGTATGGGAGTTCAGTCCAGCCCATCCAGCCCTTGCCACGATTGGCTTCGAGATACTCATAAGCGTCTTTTGCCTTTGCACGCACTGCTTCGATTTGGCCCTCGGTTATACCTTTGTCGCCAAGTTGTTCTTGCATCATATTGTTGAAATCGAACTTAATTTGCATTTTTTATGCCTCCGATAATATTTTTCAAATATTTTACCGACTTTTCGACCTGCGAATAGTCGTCATAATCCTTTGCGTATTGCTCGATGAGAAGCGGACCTTGATAGCCCATATCGTTCAAGCGAGCAATGAGTTCCTCAAAAGGAAACTCCCCGTCCCCGACCATGCAGATATTCTCCCCTTTGTGGTCGGAGAGGTGTACGTTTGTGAGCCTGTCGCCCATAGCGTCCAAATACTCGCGCCAATCGTAGCCGGATTGCCACGCCTGTTTTATGTCAAGCACGGCACCGCAGTTTGGACAATATTTTTTGCATTCTGCAAAAAACGCCGGCGTGTTGAACACCGCCCAATGCACGCTTTCAAGCGAGAGCGTTATGCCGTATTCCTTTGCGATTTCGCCGAGCTCAAACATACGCTTGCCCACGGCAACAGGGTCAAAATTGTGTGTCTTTTTGAGCCTTGATTGACCGTGGAACGTATAGACTTTTGCCCCTAGGATCTGCCCTGCACGCAAAACTTTGCGGAATATCTTTTCCATGTCCGCGCGCGTTCTGCTTGCCGGATTGAAGAGTTGCGGCTCAAACGTCGTGTTGAGTGAGTGTATTGAATACACTTCAAGACCACCAAGCCTTTCTTTGAGCAGCTTGGCAAAATCTTCCTCATATTCTGAGAAAGTTGTCAAAAAGACCTCGCAACAATCACCGCCACACTTGCGAATAAGCGGAAAACAGTCCTCTGTCAGCTCTTTAAGGAAAAACGTCGCTGTCGAAACGCCGACTTTCATTTATACCTCTTCTTCCTCATAGACGTTTGGAGAGCCCTTCTTGTCCTTACCCCAAATGTCTTTTTGCTTTCTCATTTGACCGAGAAGCTTCGGGATGACTTCGTCCACGTTGTCAAACGGAGACGGAGAAACGGCTTGTGCACGATAGGTGATGCCGTGAGTTATCACACTTGCGTCTGTTGTATAGTCGCCGTTTTCAAGGGTGACCACAAACTTGACGACTGCATCTTCGTCATCCAAGCGTCTTGCAATTTTGACGCATTTCTTTTCTGTGATAGCCTTCAAGGAATCACTTGGGTTGTAATTTTTTCCGAAAAGTTCAAGTTTCATAAACTACCTCCTGGAAATCTTTCTTTTCGCTGTTTGTTATAACAAATATGCTATGCATATTTAATATCGTTTTTATGCTCTGTGTTCCACCTTAAACACGAGCTCGTTGCCTTGGAAATCAACGGTCACGCTGTCGCTTGGCAAAATCTCGCCTGCGATAATTTTCTCGCTGAGTTTGTCTTCAACAAGACGGTTTATCGTCCTACGCAGAGGTCTTGC
>DBVQ01000017.1:0-449 GCA_002308155.1 Christensenella sp. UBA1260 | reverse complement strand
TTGGCTGAAATATCTCTCTCGTCAAGACGCTTTGCAAGTGCCTTAAACATGAGGTCTGCAATCTTCACAAGGCTCGCTTGTTCAAGTTTCTTGAACACGACGATTTCGTCAATACGGTTGACAATCTCAGGCTTCATATTCTCTTTGAGAGCCTCGATGTGTCTTTCTCGCGTAGTATCTTTGACTACCTCGCTCTCCCCCGAAAAACCGAGAGTATGACGCGGCTCGTTCGCCTCTTTTGCGCCTATGTTGGACGTCATAATGACAACGGTGTTTTTGAAACTCACCACTCTGCCGTGGCTGTCCGTAAGCCTGCCGTCTTCAAGGATTTGGAGCAAGATGTTGTAGATGTCCGGATGTCCTTTTTCGATTTCATCGAAAAGCACGACGGAATACGGCTTTCTTCTCACCTTTTCCGTGAGTTGTCCGCCTTCTTCAAATCCGACATA
>DBVQ01000066.1:3044-4879 GCA_002308155.1 Christensenella sp. UBA1260 | reverse complement strand
ACGCCACAATATGCAATCCTGCAAATCCGTAGGATTGCTTTTGTTTTATGGGCGATTTTGCTTGCAAATATTCGCACGTAAAGCAAAGCGTGACTGCGCAGCAGTGCAGGATTGTCTATGTGGCAGGAGACCTGCGGAGCAAAGAGATGTTCATTGCTCTGCAATGACTGACCTCTTCTTCTCCGCCATAAAAAGCACTCGTATGGGTGCTTTTTTTGCGGAGAAAAAAGAAGAGATTTCCCACAATAAATTGTGGGCACACTATGTGTGCGAACTCTCGTGACGCTTCGCGTTGCGTGCAAGCACACCGCTCGCTATTACGCTAAGCGTACCGCTTTGCTACGAATCTCTTCTTTTACGTATTGTTTTTTACAGCAGTTGTATTTTTGCAAAAATGCGGTCTATTTTTGAAAAAATAGTAGAATTGTATTCTAAATTATTGAAATATTTGCCAAAATACTATAAAATTGATATATCAAACTACGAATTTATTTTGATACGTGATATACAATATCACTAAGGAGTTCAGCTTTATGAAAAAGATTCGTTACGATTTTTTTAATAGTATATTGTATGTTGACTTTGGTTGCTTGCAGCGGGGCAGGTCCACAGGGCCCTCAGGGAGAGCAGGGCATTCCCGGAGAGCAGGGCATTCCCGGAGAACAAGGTCAACCCGGGGAGAAAGGTGCCGACGGTTTGTCTGTATTGACAGGCGAGGGCACTCCTGCGTCTTCTCTTGGCAACGACAATGATTCCTATATAGATTTAAGCAATTGGGATTATTATGTCAAAGAGAACGGCGAATGGGCAGTTAAAGGGAATATTAAAGGCAAAGACGGCATAAACGGACAACAAGGCGCTCAAGGCGAACCCGGTGAAGACGGTCATACTCCCCAAGTCACGATAGGCGACAACGGCAATTGGTATATTGACGGAGTTGATACAGGCATATCTGCAAAAGGAACAGAAGGTATTCAAGGCAAAAAAGGTGAGAATGGTGCCGACGGCAAAGACGGTTCGACTGTTTTAACGGGAGATGGCGCCCCTTCGTCTGCTTTGGGCAACGACAATGATTCCTATATCGATTTAACAAATTATGATTATTATGTCAAAGAGAACGGTGAATGGGCAATTAAAGGCAATATTAAAGGTCAAGACGGCAAAGACGGCACGTCGGTTTTGACAGGCAACGGCGAACCTTCTTCCACTCTTGGTAGGGACGGGGATTCTTATATCAACCTTGACGACTGGAATTATTTTGTCAAGGGAAACGGTGAATGGGATTTGAAAGGAAACATAAAGGGCGCCGACGTTGACATCGTTTACCACTCGGTGACTTTTGATTCTAACTACGGAGATAAATCCTTTGAACCACAAACGGTTCAGCACGGAGAAAAGGTCGCAAAACCTGCAGAAAACCCAACGCGCGACGGATATACGTTTGTTTGTTGGTCTTATCAAGACGAACCGTGGTCGTTTGTAGGCTATCCGGTCACCGAAGATATGACTATAACCGCAACTTGGTCTATCAACGAGTATGAATTGACGGCTGAAAGCAGTGATGCGTCAAAAGGAACGGTCTCTATTCAATCGGGAAGAGGCATATACGGTGAAACGATTACGCTGGTTGCTACTCCGAATGAGGGATATATTTTTAAAGGCTGTTATGATGCGGAGAACGCAGAAATCGCCGTCTCAAAAGATTTGACCTATACTTTCTCTATGCCGGCAAGAGACCGCTCTTTGATCGGATATTTTTATACGCAGGCAGAGCGTGACGAAGAAACGCAATGGAATATAGATCACGGCGTTGTTCCGACTTTGTCGGCCGACTG
>DBVQ01000066.1:0-3017 GCA_002308155.1 Christensenella sp. UBA1260 | reverse complement strand
ACGCATGTAAGCGACGCCGCTTTGATTTCCGAGCTAGACAATCTTGCGGAAACGACGGCTCCGAAGTCTTATAACGGTTGGTATCTATATGACAATGAATACTATGCAAAATGTACTGCTTCAACAAGCGACTATGAGACGTATTTCAGCGACGGCACAAACGTTAAAGCCAACGTGTCTTATTGGTTCAAGTGCGAACCGATAACTTGGAACGTGATTGGCAGCAATGACGGAGAATACAGGTTGGTGTCGGCTTTATTGCTTGACAAAAGCAAATATTTGGGGACAACGGAAGTTGGCTATGCCTGGAACAATTATGAAATGTCGGGTATTCGCAAATGGCTCAACGAGTCTTTCTACAATTCGGCATTTGCGTTGAACGACGAATATATTCAAATCTCGACCGTTGCAAACGGCGCGGAAACGATTGATCCGGTCAGTGAGTCTTCCGTTGTATGCGGAGATACGGAAGACAAAGTGTTCTTGTTAAGTTATCAGGAGTGTGCGGAAATTTTTGCAAACGATGAAGGTAGGCGTGCTTACGTGTCCGACTGGACGATAGCCAAAAATCCTACTAAGAACTCGGATTACGGCGCGTATACCGCAACGTATTGGACTCGCTCTCCTTATCTGGTAAATACTCAGGAACACTACAATTGGTTTAGAGTTTCGTTTGTTAACACTCGCGGAGAGTTCGCAAAAACCCAAGCCTGCAATGATAGCCATGCCATAAGACCTGCGATAACGTTAAAAATAGATTAAACGCGGTTTTAGACATCCTTTTAGAGCGGTTAACCGTTATATGCAACCGCAAATTAGTTGAGAAAATATGAACTAAAAAGCACTCATATGGGTGCTTTTTTAATATAATTATATATTAATTATTCTTATATTGATTTTTTTGTATATTTGTGGTATTTTTATAGTAGTTAAAAGTGGGGAAAGGCTCTTTATGGCAAGGTTTAGTGTGAAAGTTTTTGCTATCATTTGCTCTTTGTGCTGTGTGGCTGCGCTGTTTGGCGTTGTGCTAGCTGCGGACAGAGGCGATGTGGCGTATGCAGAGGAAAGCTATTTTGCAGACGATGCGGCTCTTTGGGAAGACGGCGTGTTCACTGAATATTCGGTGGGCATCTATTGGTATGCCAGCGGCAACCCAATCCCAAGACGTACAAACCCAGTTGACAAGACAAAACCGACCATAATCTTTGCGCACGGCATGAAACCGAGCGAGGGCTACAAGCAAAGAGACCTTCTTTCAATCTATTTTGACACCAACAACACCTTTGACGCCAACGACTATGATCCGTTTGAGCTCAATCCGGATTACTATCAAGTTTTGATTGATGCAGGCTACAACGTTGGGCACTTCTATTGGAGCCAAATCGCCGATGACGATGCAATGATGCTCGCAGACAAAAAAGTTTGGTCTTCAACAAGCATGTATGGCACAACCTATGTCGTCAATGATGGCAGCGGTAAGAGGGTGCAGGGCGATCAATCGCTCAATCCAAATCCAAACAAATCTGTTGCAGTGATATTTGGCGATGCAATTCGCGCGGCACTCGGCAATGATTATCAACATAATTTGCATCTTGCAGGGCATTCAATGGGCGGACAACTTGTGCTTGCAACAGGCGAATACCTTGCAGTATTGCAAGAGAAGGGCACGGTTGGCGATCATCTTGTGCCTACGCAAGTGTCGCTTCTTGACCCATACTTCGGCATGACCAAAATATCTTCAAATGAAGAGTTTGCGGTTGACCATCTTGATGGCAAGGTTATCCCAGCGGGCACTCCACTTGTTGAACTTGCCTGCGATGCGATGGAGACGCTTGCGCGTCACGACGTGGCAATTGATGCCTACGGCACGGCGTTTTACCGTGTTTATCCAACCATAATGAAAAAGGATGCTGCGGCTGCGATCACAACCCGACTTTCAAAGTATTGCGTTTGGACGTATCTTAAGAGCCTCACAAATAAGTTTTCCGCAAATCCTGCGACGTCCCACTGCATGGCAATAGATTATTATTTCTCCACGCTCAGCGAAGCTGAGATTGCCAAAGACAACTACGGCGTTGAAGTCCCAAGTGCCAAGGCAAGCAAGGATTACATCCTGTCTCTGCGCGGTAAAGCGTTTGTGCAATCGCTTGCAGAGGACAAGGCTGGGGAAAACCCGTTCTATATGCACAACAGCGCATATACGCGCACAGATGCATTCTTTGAGCCGGTTGAAAACGATTATACAGCATACAGCGAACCTGTTGCAGTCGCAAACATTGTTGGACACTTGGATGCGGATGACGCAAAAAGAATTGAATTGATTGATAGCGATGGCAATATTGTTGTGACAAATATTGTTAGATCAGATAGCAACGGCAATTATGCTATTTATCACGTTGATAATGGCGAATATACAGTCAAAGTGTATAATAGCAACAGTGAAGTACAACTAAAAGAGAATGCGATAGCGGTTGATACGGCAAATGCAAATGTGAGTTTTGATATAAGTGAAGTGCGTCCAGAACAACTAAATCTTCCGCTAATAATCGGGTTGTCTGTCGCTGGCGGCGTTTTGCTCATCGGCGGCATTGTTGCAATCATAATAATTGTATTGAAAAAGAAAAAAGTATAACAATATAGAGAGGTGAAACATGGAAAATTGTTTAGCTGATGATTCAAAAGCAAAAAAGATGCTGAAAGTTTCAGCAATAATGGATTTTATCACTGCGGCAATCTATTTGGCATTGTCAATTGTTTTGATTGTCTTGGGCATCAATCTGCTCAACAGCAATTTGAACGCCGCCGAAAATGCCGAATCAGCCGGTGAAGCGGCAGCGGGCGTAGTTGCGGGCGTAGTTGTTGCTATGATCCTTGCAGTTTTGGCAATATTATTCTTTATTATTGCGGCAGCGGGCATCATCGTCTTTATTGTATCACTCGCGTATGGCGGGACAACAATTGGGCTTTTGAAAAAGCCGGTTGACGTCGTTGCAAGAAAGGTTAGAGCAATCAAAGTC
>DBVQ01000049.1:962-3809 GCA_002308155.1 Christensenella sp. UBA1260 | reverse complement strand
GTTAGTACGCTCAGGCTCGCGTACGCACCTTCCTTGTCATCCATCTCAATATCGTGTTTAAGCACGGGTTGAGAAATAATATCTCAATCAGCGCACTGGGAACTATAAAAACTAATAATTTATATCTCACGCAACGGCGAGCCGTTGCGTGAATAAGGTTTATGTACAATCCACTAACAAACAAACGACCATACGGCGCGACTGCCGTGGACAAAGAGACGACAATAACTTTCCCTCTCGATGCGGAAATGGGCATCAAGAGGGTTTTTGTGGTGCTTAGAAAAGTCTTTGGTGTGGGTTGTGAAAACTGCGATTGTTTGAGAGAAGACACCTATTCGTCAGGCGAAGTCGGTGGGGCATTTGAAGGCGGCGAAAAGCCGAGAGAGATTGTCCACGCAAACGGCGAGTTCCGCTTTGAACTTCCGTGGCGTCGCAATGAGGACGGGCAAGATATATTTGCCGGAGCGTTCTCTTTACACGAGTACGGTGTGTACAACTATCGCTTTGAAGGTGAGTTTGCAGACGGCTCGCTTGCCTTCTTTGGCAGGGACTATGACGGCACTGCCGTGAGAGGCGATTGGTTGCCGGAATGGCAGTTGACTGTGTCAAAATATGACTATAAAACCCCTGATTGGGCAAAACACGGCATAATCTATCAAATCTTTGCCGACCGTTTTGCGCGTGACGGAGAAGTCAATTTTGAAAAGAAAGGCAGGCTTCACGCCGATTGGTATGAGCGTCCTGACATTGAAGAAGAGGGCAAAGAATATCGTGCTGACGACTTCTTTGGGGGCAATCTCAAAGGCATAATTTCAAAACTTGACTATCTCAAAGATTTGGGCGTCACGCTCATATATCTCTCGCCGATTTTTAAGTCGGGTTCAAATCATCGCTACGACACGGGCGATTATATGAGGATAGACGAACTGCTTGGCGATGAGGAAGATTTCAAAAAGCTGATTGCCGAGGCAAAAAAACGCGACATAAAGATTATGCTTGACGGCGTCTTCAACCATACGGGCGCGGACAGCATCTATTTCAACCGCGAAGGGCATTATGCCTCTGTTGGCGCATATCAATCCAAAGAGTCGCCGTACTACGATTGGTATGATTTTGAGGAGTATCCAAACAAATACAACTGTTGGTGGGGCAGCACGGTCGTGCCAACCGTCAACAAATCCGCAAAAGGCTATCAACAGCTCGTGCTCGGCGAGGGCGGCGTCATTGACAAATGGACAAAACTCGGCGTTGCGGGATGGAGATTTGACGTTGTGGACGAACTGCCGATAGACTTTACAACCGCGCTCTGCGGCAAAGTCAAGAGCGAGGGCGACGACGTGCTTGTCGTCGGCGAAGTTTGGGAAGATGCCACGACCAAGATTTCATACGAGAAGTGGCGTCCGTACTTTATGGGCGGTCAACTTGACGCGGTCATGAACTATCCTTTCAAAGAGGCAGTTTTGAAGTACGCCACCACGGGCGACAGACGCGCGTTTGTGGACAGCGTCACGCATATCCTTGAAAACTATCCAAAGGAGAGTCTGGACTGCCTCATGAACCTCATAGACAGCCACGACACCGTGCGCGCGCTCACAAGGCTCAGCGGTGTGGAAGCTCCTGAGAGCAAGATTGCGAGAGCCGATTTCCGTCTTTCGGACGAAAAGTATGCTCTTGCCAAAAAACGTCTTATGTTTGCATCCAAACTTCAATACCTTTTGCCGGGTGTCCCTTGCGTCTATTATGGCGACGAGGCAGGCGTGCAGGGCTTTGAAGATCCGCTCAATCGCGCCACCTATCCGTGGGGCAGAGAGGACGAAGAACTTGTTGCTCACTACAAAAAACTTGCAAAGACACGCAAGAAGTATGAGGAGTTTATGACGGGTGAGACGGTTTTCATCCCTGACGATCAACTCGTCGTCTTCGAGCGCCGCGCAAGAGGTCAACGCATAACGGTCTTTGCCAACGCCAATCCTTATCCCGTTAAGCGCAAAGTGCTCGGGTACAGCATGACAAAAGGGCGCATAGTCAATGACATTGAAGTTGCGCCTTACTCTGTCAAAGTAGTAAAGGATTAAAACAGAAAATAAAAAACGCACTCAAATGAGTGCGTTTTTCTTTTATAATTTATTATTTTTCAATCTCTTGCAAGGCATCTTTGAGGTAGTTCATGGCATTGAGAGTTTCAACTTCGCCGGCGTCAACCGCCTTTGCGATTTCGGCGTCCATTGGGAGTTTGCCGAGGACTTTGAGATTGAAATCTTTGGCGACATCATTGACTTTGCTTGCGCCAAAGAGGTTGATCTCCTTGCCGCAGTCAGGGCATTTGATATAGCTCATGTTTTCAACGACGCCCAAGATTTTGATGTTCATCTTGTTTGCCATCTTGACAGCTTTTTCAACTATCATAGACACGAGTTCCTGCGGGGAAGTGACGATGATTATGCCGTCCAGCTTGATGGATTGAAACACCGTGAGAGGCACGTCGCCCGTTCCAGGCGGCATATCCACAAACATATAGTCCACGTGATCCCACACGACGTCCGTCCAGAACTGTTTGACCATGCCGGCAATGACAGGGCCGCGCCAAATGACAGGATCCGTCTCGTCGTCGAGGAGAAGGTTGGAGGACACAATTTTCACGCCAAGACGTGAAACAAGCGGATACAATCCGTTTTGGTCGCCCTCAAGCCCTCCGTGCACGCCAAATGCCTTTGGGATGGAAGGGCCCGTGATGTCTGCATCAAGTATGGCAACGTCCTTGCCTTGTTTGGCAAGCCCAACCGCGAGCAGGGACGTGATAAGAGATTTGCCAACGCCGCCTTTGCCGCTGACGACGCCGATGACCTT
>DBVQ01000049.1:0-944 GCA_002308155.1 Christensenella sp. UBA1260 | reverse complement strand
TTTTCAAATGTGATACGGCTTGCGCAGTCTTGTGTGCAAGAGCCGCAATCGTGTGTGCAATCGCTCATAATTGCTCCTTTTTTGTTTGCTGAATATATGATAGCACAAAAATCTCATTTTCAAAAGGTTTTCAAGTATATTTTTGCCACTATTTTGCAATAATCATAAAAACGAAAAAGGAGAATATCTATGAAACTTTTGGAAAGCAAAACACNNTCACAACCTTGCACGCTCGTTTGCGGGCGAGACGCAGGCATCCACGCGCTACAAGTTTATTGAGTACGGCGCAAGAAACGAGGGCTACAACGCACTCGCCGAAATCATTGACAAAATCGCCTTCAACGAGTTCAACCATGGGCGCATGTTTTACACCTACATTCAGCAGGCGAGTCCCAAGATGATTGAAAACATTGACATCTCGGCAGGCTATCCCTTCAAAGAGAAGTGGAACCTTGTTGAAAACCTCAAACTCGCGGCAGACGACGAGGAACATGACCGCAATCTCTACAAAGAGTTTGAAAAAGTAGCACGCGAAGAGGGCTTTCAAGAGATTGCAAACCTCTTTGCAATGACGGCAAGCGTTGAGGAGTGTCACAAAAAACTCTTCCTTGATTTGTATCAACAATTCTCATCCGGCACCGCCTACAAGAAGGACAAGCCGATAAAGTGGAAATGNNGTTGCGGCTATGAGGCTGAGTCCAAAGAGGCATGGGATAAGTGTCCGCTTTGCGATGCAAAGCAGGGCTTCGTGATGCTACAAGTTGCGAGCAAGTAAACCTGCAGTTTTAATAAATGATAGTTTAAATTGCAGAAACAATATTTTATCATATCAAAATGCATAAATAAAAGGCGCATTCTGCGCCTTTTTGCATAAATCACGGTTTTGTTTAGAAGTTGTAGCCGCGAATACCTACGGTATCAACTTTGCCGTCAAACAACGGGAC
>DBVQ01000046.1:9890-10094 GCA_002308155.1 Christensenella sp. UBA1260 | reverse complement strand
GGGAAGAACCTTACGAAGGAGAAAGGAAACTTTATTTAGTTGTTGACAAAAGATGTTTATAAAAATATCTTTTGCTATTGAAATATGCTTTTTAAAGTGATAAAATTATTTTGTATTAAAAAATAATTTGGGGAGAATTATGGAATACAAAATGTTGTTCAGCCCTATGAAAATAGGCAACTGCGAGATCAAAAACCGTATAGT
>DBVQ01000046.1:157-9809 GCA_002308155.1 Christensenella sp. UBA1260 | reverse complement strand
GGCAAAGGGCGGCACAGGCCTTATTATGACGGAAATCACCCGTATCAATGACAAGACAGGCGCGGCGGCATTTGCTCAACTCGGTGTCAGCCACGATTATCAAATCCCAGGTCTCACGGAGTTTGCAAATCGCATCCACAAACACGGCGCAAAGTTGTTCGTGCAACTTCATCACCCGGGACGTCAAAACGTCGGGCTTGCAATCGGCACAGTTCCGCTCTGCATCGCCTGCACGCGTATTTGCAAAAGGTTCCCGAAGATGCTGTTCGGCATGGCGCCAAAACTTGCACCTTTCCTTGAAAAGCATCATCTCACCAAGAAAGCCGTTTCCGCTTCCGCCTGCGAGCCTGCATACTATGCAAACTCTCCGGTCAGAGCGTTGAGTCACAAGGAAGTCAAACAACTCATCCAGCAATACGTTGACGGCGCAGTCCGTTGCAAAAAGGCCGGCGTTGACGGCGTTGAACTTCACGGCACACACGGCTATCTTATTCAACAATTCCTTAGCCCAAACACAAACCAAAGAAAGGACGAATACGGCGGAAGCTTTGAAAACCGTCTGCGTTTCGTGCGCGAAATCATTGAGGGCATAAGAAAAGAGTGCGGAGACTATCCAATTGTCGTCCGTCTCACAATCGATGAGTTCTATGAGAAGATTGGCAAGCCGGGCAAGGGCTACACGATGGAGGAGGGCGTCAAATATGCCAAGGCAATCGCTGAAATGGGCGTAGATGCAATTGACGTTTCATCCGCAAGCTACGACACCTTCAACTATTGGCTCGAGCCTACGAGCTTTGAGTGCGGCTGGCGTAAATATCTCGCCGCGGCAGTCAAGAAAGAAGTCAACATCCCAGTCATTGCCGCAAACCTCATAAGAACTCCTGAACAGGCAGAAAAACAACTTGAAGAGGGCGTGCAAGACTTTGTGTCGCTCGGCCGTCCGCACATTGCAGACCCGCACTGGGCAGAGAAGGCAGAGAGTGGCAGAGAGGACGAAATCAAGCGTTGCATCTGCTGTCTGTATTGCATCCAATCCATGCAAGACAACGCATATCATGGCGACCACGGCTATTGCTCCGTCAACCCAACGGTTGGTCGTGAAAAAGAGTTTGACAACATCGTCAAGGACGGCGAGGGCAGGACAGTCGTTGTCGTCGGCGCAGGTGTTGCAGGTCTAACTGCTGCGGAAATGCTGGGCAGACGTGGATTTAAGCCTATCGTGCTTGAACAAGCCAAGGAAGTCGGCGGACAAATTCAACTTGCAAACAAGCCACCAAAGAAAGAAAAACTCGGCTGGTGCTTCGTTGATATGAAGACAAATGCTGAAAAGCAAGGCGCAGAGATTCGTCTCGGTGTCAAGGCTGACCTTGAAACAGTGCAAGCATTAAATCCTTATGCAGTCATTTTGGCAACAGGCGCTTGCGCAGTGCGTCCGCGCTCAATTGAAGGCGTAAACAATGAAAACGTCTATACGACAACGCAAATCTTGAGCGGAGAGAAATATCTTGAAAACAAAAAGGTCGCTCTCATCGGCTCAGGTATGACAGGTCTTGAAACAGCAGAAATGCTCGTTGAATACGGCAACAAAGTGACAATCGTTGAAATGGCGGACAGAGTTGCTCCGGGCACTTGGTTCCAACATCTTGACGATGTGCTCCCGAAACTCAATGCAAAGGGAACAGAATATATCCTTTCACACAAACTCAATGCTATTGACGAGACGGGCGTAGTGCTTGAACCGGTCAAACTTGACAAGAACAGAAAGCCTGTGTCAACGGGTGCACCTGAGCACTATGACTTTGATGCAGTTGTGCTCTCGCTCGGCTCGCGTCCTGTCAACAACCTCGCAAAAGAGTTTGAAGGCAAGTTTGACAGATTGTTCGTCGTTGGCGATGCAAGCAAGATTGGACGTATTGCAGATGCTACTGCGGCTGCCTATGATGTTGCAATGCACAAAATAAAATGAGCGCACTATTTTGCGAATAGCTTTGTCAGAGCGTCCTTGGCAGTGCAGTTACATACGCTTTAGTATGCGCCTTTCTGCCCGAGGGCGCTCTTTCGCGCTCTTCATCAAAATATTGCGCTCATTAGGTTGTTCCAATTATTTTTGAGTGCATTTTGTGTGTAGGAAAAACAAAAAGAAAAGCACGAGGCAATCTCGTGCTTTTTTGATGAACAGTCGATAATAAACAGTCAAAGACTGTTATTCGTTGGATTGTTTCTTCTTGGTGAAGTAGATTGCGGCAAAGATGGTTGAGCCTGCAAGCAGCACGAGGACTGCGAGGATGATAGAGACGATTTGCACGGTGGTGAGACCGCCGAGCTGAACATCGTCCTTTTTCATATAGCCGATTGTGCCGTCAATTGACACTTGATAGAAGTCGTCAAGTGTTTCAAGGATTTCAACTTTTGCGCCGTCCGCAAGTTCAAGTATGACAGCACTTGCTTCGTCTGCCGATTGATAGACGTTGACGATGCCACCGACGCGCGTGCCTTTGGCTCTGCCATAAGTTGTCTTGCGCTCAGGCATAGGTGCGACGTATTCAAAGAACTCGTCTTTGAGGGCAAAATATTCGTGATTTTCATATTCAACAACAACCCAAATGTTGCCGTCAAATCCTGCTGTAGTGCGCTTGAAAATCACGTGCGTTCCGCTTGAGATTTCCACATTTTGACCGCTGACTTTGTGCGGAATGATATAGAGAAGTGCAGTCTCTTTTGCAACATATTCGCCACTTAAAGCCTCAGTTTGCACCTCTTCAAACCCGGTTGTTGAGATATAGAACAAGTTGAGCCCGTCATACGCAAGTTCAAAACCTGCAGGGGCGTCTTGATAGTCAAAGACGAGAAGAGTGTCTGAATCCGCCATCTTCAAACTCTCGTGCCTTAAAGAGATTGGGAGAGTGTGTGCAAGAGTTGCGTCCGTTGCGTGTTTGTAGGTGTAGTCAAGTGCAAACACGTCGTCTGAAACTGTCGCAGGCACAAAGTTGTCTTTTGTCTTGACGTCAAGATCAACTTTGCCAAGATATGACTCGTCTGTTGTGAAGTAGAGTTCTGCCCCCACAAGTTCGCAGGCGTTGAGAGTTGCTCTAAGGTCGCCGCCGAGTGCTTGCGTTGACACAAGTGCCAGTGATGTAAGATTGTTTGTGAAGACTTTGACACTGCCTTCAAATGCGACTATGACATTGCCCGCGTAGTCAATTGCAATATCTTTGAGCCCTGTGAAATCGCCTGTCAGTGAGACGGGGAGCTTGTTGCCGAGAGTGTCAAGCATGATAATTTCGTCCTCAGTGCCTACAAAGAGATTCGTGCCATCCTCAGCGCAGGCGAGGCAGACGGCACCGCTCACGTCATAGAACTTTTCAAAGTTGCCACTCAAAAGAATATACACGCCATCGTCTTTGAGTGCATAGAGTTTGTCAAGATAGAGAATATCTTTGACGCCCTCGATGTTGTGGTACTGGCTGATATATAGGCTGTCAAGTTCAAGTATTTGTGAATCGGTTGCGATATACAAGACGTTGCCGTTGTTTGCAAGATGCTTTGGACTTGCCTCAAGAGAGAATGCTGTAAGCGCTGTCCCTCTGCTGTCGTAGTAGGCAATGCGATTGTTGTTTGAATCAGCGACCGCAAACTTTGATGGGAGTTTGACAACGTCCACAGGGCAATTTAAGTGTCCAAGGTCGCTACCTGTCATTGAGAGTGCCTCAACAAGTTCAAGCGCTGTCGTTTCTTGCGAGAGGGCATAAGTTTTGACGCTGTTGCCTTCAATCGTAAAGAGGTTTCTGCCATAGGCAGAAAACGCATCAGGTTCAATGCCGCTTGTGAAAAGCATATCTCCCGTCTCATTGTCAATGCAGACAATTTCACTGCCAATCTCCGCAAATATCACAGCATCGTCGCCGTGGTATGCTGCGGAAACCGAATAATTGACGTCAACTTCCGTCTTTGCGCTTGTTGACAGATTGAGTGTAGTGTAGTGGTCGCCATATCTGTCGGACGAGAAGATATGCACAACGTTTGCCTCGCCAACAAGAGTTGGGTTGCCTGTCAAAGAGATGTTCCTTGCATTGTCAATGCCGAGTGCGATTGCAAAACTGTCGTCATAAACCGAAATGTTGCCGTAAGCGGATTGGGCATAGAGATATGTGCCGTCCGTTGTGAAATATGAGATTTCGTCCGGAGTTGCAAGATTGACGTCTTGAAGTGCGGACGCTGTGTTTGTCAAATCAAGAGAATAATAGTGCTCATCCTTGGCAAAAAACGCTTTGTTGCCAACTGCAAGCAATTTGTCAGGGCTTTCAAGATTCAAGACATAGTCGTAGTTTTGAGGATTTGCATCGGACTTGACATAAAGCCTGTGCTGCGTGTCGTCAAATATGAGAAGATAGTGCTCGTTTGAAGCAATGAGCGATGGGGCTTCGGATTGCATATAGCCGCTTGTCGGGAACACCGCTTCGGAGTCCGCATACGCAACTGAGCCTGCAAAAGGCAAACTCAAAACAAGCGCGGACATAGCGAGCGCGACAACCACGAAAAGCGCAACGAGCGCAATATATCTGTTGTTTTGGATTTTTATATTCATAAGATAAGTATAATCTTCAAAGAAGATTTAGTCAACACAATAAAGTTTATTATAAACATAATTATAACTTTATTGCTTGAAATATCGCGCGTTTTGTGTTAATATCTTTGAGAAGGAAATATATATGGCAAACAAAAAGTTTTATTATAAGAAACGCAAACCTGCCGCCAAAAACGTTGAAGCGGAAAAGACGCAGATTGCAAAATATAGCGAAAAACAACTCACAACTCCCGTGGAAAACCTCGGGCTTTCACCTGCTACGCTTGAACTTCTTGTCAAAAACCGCGTGAAAATTGCGGCGGATATCGTCAAGCGCAACGAGAAGGATATGTACAAAATCCAAGGGCTCAACAAGAAGATTCTCCTTGAAGTAAAAAATGCTTTGAAACAAAATGGCATGGAGTTGAGACCAGATGACGCCGCTCCGCAACCAAAGCAAAACGTCGCGGACAAACAACCAAATAAGAGCGATGAGCCAAAGAAGGAAAAACGCGCAAAGTTTGGTCTTGCGGACAGGGATGAAAAGACTGAGGAAAAACCTCAAAATCCGCAGAAGAGAGCAGAAGTCAAAAAACCTGAAAAACCTGAGAAACTCACGGAGCCTCTCAAAATTGAGGACTGGCGCAAGGTGCTAAAGGGCGGTAAGTGGGGCTATTCAAACGGCTTCAACATCGTCATCCCAACCATGTATGACGAGATTTTTGCCTTCAAAGAAGGGCTTGCCTCCGTGGAGATTGACGAGAAGTGTGGGTATATTGACAAAGACAACAATCTTGTCATTCCGCTCATGTACGATGTGGCAATGAGTTTCTCCGAGGGCCTCGCAATGGTGTGTGTCGGCGAAAAGTGCGGCTATATCAACAAAGATAATGAGATGGTCATAGAGCCTCAATTTGACGCGGCAACCGCCTTTGAAGACGGCGAAGCCAAGGTCAAAAAGGACGGCAAGTGGGCAACGCTCAAGCCGGACGGAAGTCTTGCTTGGATTTGACGAATAACCGTCCTTTGGACGGTTTGGGATGTGTATTATGAAGCGTACAATAAGGACAACGGCAATACTGTTTTTGGTGGCGGCGTGCGTCCTTTTTGTTTTTTCAGGGGTTTTTGTCAACACCACATACGCTGTGCTGCCGACTGAATATGAATCGGAAGTTGCAGACAATGACTGGTATTTTGGCGAAAACTTTTTGAACCTTGCATCTCTCAAAACAACTGTCGCAAGCTGGTTTGAGGATGACAGGGTGTATGATTTTGCGGCGATTGAAAGAGCCCCGATTGTCGTTGCTGTCATAGACTCCGGCATAAACTACAATCATCAGCTCTTCACGGGCAAATATGATGAAAACGGCGTGGCGGTTGAAACTTCCGACGCTGGCGAATATGACGTATTGTTGCGCGACGCTGAAGGCAATTTGATTTGCAAAAACACCGTTGTCGGCAAAGGCTATTCTGAAGACGATATCATTGACGATGCTCCTGACAGACATGGCACACACGTTGCTGGCATTGTCGCAACACTTATCCATGAGCTCAACCTTGAAAAATACATCAAGATTTTGCCAATCAAAGCGGCATATCCGGTTGATAAGGATGACGAGAGCAAAGGCTCATCGTTTTTGGTTGATGCAATAAATGCGGCGATTGAGTTTGCGCTTGAAAATGGTGCGGATGTTGTCAATATGTCGCTCACAAGCACGCTTGCAAATGATAGTGATTTTGAAAAACTCGTGACGAACAGCATGGCTGAAGATGCGGTTTTTGTCGGCGCTGCAGGCAACAACGGAAAATGCAATTCAATCAATATTTTTGGCAACAAAGTCAACTATTATTATCCTGCGGCAAGCCAAAATGTCATTGGTGTTATGAACCTTACGCATGATGACAAGATCAAAGATTATGAACTATACTCCACATCAAACTACGGCAGTGCCTATGATTTGGCTGCTGCAGGTTATCAAATTTGGTCCGCTGACGGAAAAACAAATAATGGCTATAAGCCATTGAAAGGCACAAGTATGGCAACGCCGATTGTGTCTTTTGGCGCGGCACTTGCGACTCTCAAATATGCGGCAATCGCGGCGGCGACGGGAGAAGTTAATGCAAAGACGCCACGCGAGATTGCAAATATAATCAAATCGTCTTACAGCGGCACGCTCACATACAACAAAACATCACTCAGAGTGTTTGACATGAACGTATTTGCGGCGACGGAGGGGATGTATTCGCTCTACATTGATTGCGATGCGGCGAGTTTGAATCAGACACAAGGCGAAGTGAAAGCAGTCAGTTTTTCTGCGATGCTACTCCCAATCAACTATGACAATGACGTATATTCAAACAACATAAGATGGTATGTCCAAATCGGCGAAGAGGAGACAGAGCTCGGCGTCGGCAAAAACATCACATATACGCCTGAAAACCTTGCCGGCGATTATAAAATAATCGCCAAGTATGAATATGAACATGATTTCGTCGAGTCAAAGACAATAACGGTTGGCTACGTTAAACCGTCTGCCGAGGACAGTGTCATTGAAAAGCCGGATAATGCAACCGATTTTGTGATTGGCAAAACATACACTTTCAACATTGAGAATTATGAAAATTACAGCGAAACGGATGTCGTTGTTTGGTATGTGAACGGTGAGTACGCAAAGGGCGGAGCAGGACAATTTGTTTTTGAGTTTGTGCCTGAAGAAGCAGGGAGTTATGAAATAACGGTCAAAATAAACGGACAAGCACTGAACAATAAAGTTGAGTTTGAAATCGCAGAAGAGCCATTTGACGTCAACATGGTTTATACCTATGTTTCAATTGGAATTGCGGGCGGAATATTGCTTGCAATCGGAATTGTTGTTGCGGTGTATTTTGCCAAAAAGAAATCGCGCAAAGCCCTCTGATTTGAGGCAGTGAACTCCTCAAAAACACAAATTAACCACGAAAAAAAGACTGTTCAAACGAACAGTCTTTTTTGACTGAAAAAACTTCTTACTTGTTTGCTTTTGCTTGATCGAGTGCGCGGCAGAGAGTTGCTTTCTTTCTTGCAACTGTGTTCTTTTTGTAGATGCCGTCAGAGTATGCTCTGTCGATGATGGAAACAGTCTCAGGAAGGAGCTTTTCTGCAAGAGCGATGTCGCCTGCTTCGATTGCTGCATTGTATTTCTTTATAGCGGTTTTAACACGGCTCTTTTTGGCTGTGTTGATTTCGTTTTTCTTTTCTGATGTAAGAACTCTCTTTTTTGCTGACTTAATATTTGGCATATTTTTCTCCTTGTACTAATGTACGACTAAATATCTTTGACATATTAACATAAAGCGAAAAAAGTTGCAACCGTTTTGCATTGATTTTTTCAGTTTTGCAATAATAATCTTGTGCGATACGACGATTTCATCACGGATATGGCGATTGAGAGTGCCGAAAATCTCAATATGGCGGACAGCTCAAAGAGCGAGGACGTGGGTTTTGACATTGTCAAAAGGTTTTTGAATATCAAGACAAAAGATATGACAAACCGCATCGGCAAGCCCATGGGGATATACATCACTTTTGATTGCCCCCACACAATATATTCTTCCTCTCGCGGCGCAAAGGCGATTGAGGACAACCTTTCGTCAACGATAAAAAACCTTGTTGGAACAGTCAAAAAGTCCTCGCCAATTCTTGTAGCTTGCCTCGGCAACGGGCAAATATCCGCGGATTCGCTTGGACAAAAGGTGTTCGACAAGTTGGAAATAACGAGAAAAAAAGATGTGCAACAGGCATATAAGCAATCCGTTTGTGCGCTTTCAACCAGCGTTTTGGGCAAAACAGGCATAGAGAGCGCGGAGATAATAAGTGCCGTCGTCAAGGAGATAAAGCCATCGTTTGTGCTCCTCGTTGACAGCCTTGCAACGAGCGTGCCGAAGCGCGTGGGATTGTCTTTTCAGTTGTCAACAGCGGGCATAACTCCGGGGAGCGGTGTAGGCGGCGACAAGGAGAGAATTGACAAAACCGTGCTCGGTGTTCCCGTGCTGTCAATCGGCGTGCCCACGCTTCTTGCGCTCAACACTCTGGTTTATGGCTTGTTCAAAGACTATGCGGAGCAGTTTGGGAGCGGGCTTGACGAATATGCGTTCAGAACTCTGCTTGCCGAAAAGAAGATGTCAAATATGGTTGTTGCACCAAAGGATGTGGACGCGCTTTCAGAAAAGGCGTCCGTCATAATCTCAAACGCGATAAACCTTGCTCTCAATTAGTCGCTTTGAGCAAGGAGTAGATTTTTTGATATTTTGATGTTTCGTTGTCAGCGGTGAAGTCAAAGGATATCGAGCCATTTTCGTTTGTTGCACTCAACATAGTTTTCAAAGTTTCAACGATTTTAGAATTGCCGTCTACAAAACTCACAGCGCCGAGAACACGAGATATTTCATTTTTGACATAGATATAATGCGAACACCCAAGCACCACATTTTGCACGCCTTTAAACTCGTAGAGTTTAGGCGCGAGATATCGTGTCAATTCTTTGAGATTTAAACAGTTTTTTCTTGTACCGACAGAGGCATAAACTTCAACGAGAGATGCGAGCTCCGGCGTGTCTGCAAACGAATATCTTTCATCGGCAAATTGTTTGCTGGATTGAAGATGTGAGATTGTCATAGGCGTTGCCATAACGAGTGTTTTGCCTATCTCCGTTGTGGGCGGCAAAAGCTTTATGACGTCATCATCTATAAGAGTGGATGCGGTGTTGCAGGCAATCACCTGTATTTCGCTGTGCGCTTTGAGTTTTTTAAGGGCAGAGCAGACTATGTTTTCAAGTTGCGTCTCGCTCTTTGAGCCAAAGGGCATATTTTTGTTGTCCGCAAGATAGTAAAAGTTGCAAAAAGGGAAGTTTGCCTCCAATATTTTGAGGGTTGTCAGCCCGCCGATGCCGCTGTCATAGACGCCGATTGTAGTCATAAGACAGGGTATGCGATATGTGTGCAAAAGGTGAAGAAATACGGCAAAAACACGCAAAAACTGTCAATTTGCCGCAAAACGCCTGCAAAAAGTTTTCGGTCTTCTAACGCAGTATTTTTTGCTTAGATGCAAGA
>DBVQ01000046.1:0-141 GCA_002308155.1 Christensenella sp. UBA1260 | reverse complement strand
CGCGGCGGACAAAAATCTGGGCAATTTTTGCTCAAAATCATTTGATATTTATATCAAATTATTATACAATACTATGAGTATAAAATATACCACCAGAGGTAGTTATGAAAAGTTACAAAACAGATTTTATTCGCAACGTTG
>DBVQ01000074.1:3185-3328 GCA_002308155.1 Christensenella sp. UBA1260 | reverse complement strand
CCTTCTTTTATGTCAGGGATTGCCTCTTTGATAGCGTCAAGATTGTCTTTCAAGATTGCTTCAACTCTTTCCAAAGATTCGCCATACTCAATGTTGAGGTCGCAGATTGCAAGCGAGAGTTGGTTGGTCATGTTGATGATTGT
>DBVQ01000074.1:530-3089 GCA_002308155.1 Christensenella sp. UBA1260 | reverse complement strand
ACGTCAAAGACTTTTTCAAACACGATGAAGAGCCCCGCGATGACGTCTGCAATGAGTGGTTGCGCACCAAGACCGACGATCAAGCCCAAGATACCGATACCGGCAAGGATTGCCATCGTATCCACGCCCCAATCCTTCAAAATGAAGTATGCCATCACGATTATCGCCGCGTATTTGATAAGGCTGCAAATGATTTCAACAATCGCCTTGCCACGTTTTAGCGGATAAGCTAGAAGGCTCAGCACAAAGCGCAAAGCCCAACTTGCACCCAAGAAGAAGATGACATAGCTCACCACCCTGATATAAATGTTGTATTCCGCCGCCTTGTTGAAGATGTTGAAACTGCGCCAGAACACACTCATCGGGTCAAAAAACTTGCTGCCGCCGATTATGACAACTGCATACGCAACGACGACAAAAAAGCATAGCACCTTCAAAATAAAATCCGGTGTGATCTTGAAGTTTTTGAAATAATTCTTCACATTCTCTAAAATATTTTTCATACTTGCTCCCAAACCGTATGGTTTTTTCTTTGGAATCCTCATCTGTATCTGCCAAATCTAGCATAATACGGACATAAAAAGTATAACAATAAACTTCTTTTTTTGCAATAAGAAAATATTACAGTTGTTTGAAAACTATACTAAGACGTGTGCAGCCTATGCGCACACAAGAAGCATTTTGCCCTTTGATGCGCAAAACTCAAAATATATCTTGAAAGTTTTGGGTTGTATGATATAATAAAAAAGAACAAAGGAGCAGTTATGGCAAAACGCAAAGTTTACATCACCTACAAGCATCAGGATTGGACTTTTGACGACAAGTCCGCTCTTATGCCTTTGCTTGACGGCGAGGATGACGAAATCCGCGAGTTTTATGTCACGGACGAAAACTTTGCCATAATCTTGAGAAACGGCAACACCTTGGACGTGCGCGATACGATTGAAGAAGCTGAACAATTCATCCTCCGCCAGTACAGTGCTTATACGATAAGACAATCCAAGGACAGATATTGCTATTACAACCGTGAGGACTTCAATCAGGCGTTTACAAGCGGAGCAATGGCGCAAGAGGCAGGCGTGTTTGACTACGTCTTCGTGCCACAAGGACAATTCCTTCTCGCGCGCCACGGCAAAATAGTCGCCACCGCCCCAACACAAGAAGAAATCGTGCGCAAAATGTTCAAGGTCTTCGGTTGTGCTTATACCTATATAAGTTAAAACTGCGCTATTTGGCGATTGGCTGTGTCAGGTTTACGTGCGCTCAACAGTCACATACGTCAGTATGCTCGTGCTTCGCGTGCGCACCTTCCTTGCCACTCATCCAAATAATCACAGTTTTAAATATTGATATTAAAACACACCTTATAAAGGTGTGTTTTTAAATTGATATTACTATCAAGAATTGTGCAGTTTTAACCGTAGATAAGTTTTTCAACTTTTGCAGCCCATGCATCAATTTCCTGTTCGTTATAAACTTTCGGGATGCGCTTGCCGAGTTTGGCGGCTTTCTTTGTGCGGTTCAACATCCCCGCCATTTTTAGGAGAAGCGGAAGACGAGTTATGCCCCTCGTTGCCTTGACAATCAGGTCACCAAAAGAAAGGATGATGAGATGTCCTGTTGCCGCGTCCGCCATATTCTTTTCGTCCACGACTTTTTTGCCGAACAACCAGTCAATATCGTTTGGCTTTGCGCCGAGCAACCAACGTTTCAAGATGTCCACGCCCAAGTGCTCTGCCCCGCGTTTTTCAAAATAGGTGACTTCATACTCCCAAAGGTCTGCGCGACTGACGGACTGCTTTTTGAGGATTACATCCGCAAGTTCAACGCCTGCCTTCATTGAGTTTTCAATGCCGCTTCCAATCATAGGGATTGTCATAAACGCCGCGTCACCGATTGCCACATAGCCGTCCCCCACCATGCGAAGAAGCGGAAAACGAATTGGGATTATGCACTGGATGCCGCCACGCACAACTTCGTCGCTTATGAGCGGATTTGAGGCTTTAAGTGCCTGATATGCGTTGTCAAACGTCTCTTTTGACAGTTTCCCTTGTCTTCCAATGAGCACGTTCACCGTGCCGGCAGGGTCAAGAATACTCCATGATATTCCGTCCTCTCCCAAGTGTTTGAGATAGGCTCTGTTTGTGGACTTCGGGTCCTCAACGCCCTCAACTTTCTTGTGGAAGCCGCGGTATGCGACGAATATCTCAGTGCCGTCAGGCTGAGAAGTTATCTTCCACTCTTTTGGCAAGGATGCGCGGAACTTTGAAAGCGCACCCGAGTTGTCAACAACGAGGTCGGCAAGCACTCTTTCGCCCTTTACGACTATGCCCTGCACTCTGCCGTCCTCAATTATGAGCGAATCAACGAGGCTTTCAAAATGGAAGTCAACGACGTCCTTTGCGCGGTCAACATATTGCTGTGCAAAGAGCCTGCGCTCGGTTGACCAATCCAATTTTTCTTCCGGAAGATTCAAGGTCGTTTCACTGCTTTCACTCGGCGGAATAAACGTCCAGTTGCGCTTTGTAAAGTGCGTGCCGTCCTTTGGCGCCGGCAAGG
>DBVQ01000074.1:0-473 GCA_002308155.1 Christensenella sp. UBA1260 | reverse complement strand
CAATCAACTCCGCCCCTTGCGAGTCTCTCCGCCGCCACGAGTGCCGCATTGCCTGCACCGATAAATACTATTTTCATAATCCTTCCCCAAGGGCATTGCCCTTTTTGTATTTTCTAAGTCCATTTTAAACCAAAACATAAAAAATGACAATCCCGAAAATCGAGATTGTCATAATTTTTTGACCTAATCAAGTTTTATTTCTTTTTAGGCTCTGCTTTTGCCTCTGCCTTTGGAGCATCGTCCGCGACGGTCTCTTTCAAGGATGCGAGAAGTCCTGTGACATTTGAAAGCTCTGTCGGCACAACAATCTTGGTTGCGTTGCCCTTGGACAAGTCTCTCAAAGCCTCAAAACCTTCGAGAGTCACGTACGCTGTGGACGGAGATGCATTGTTGATGAGCTCAATGGCTCTTGCTTTACCTTCGCCCTCTGCAATGAGTGCTGCCTTCTCTGCCTCAGCTTGCATGATACGTGC
>DBVQ01000098.1 GCA_002308155.1 Christensenella sp. UBA1260 | reverse complement strand
GCGGTTTTCAGCCCCAAACCCACAAAATTATCCCCAAAACCACATTGGAGAAATGAAATACTCCTATTCTAAAGCCACAACAGTATATCTTTTCAAAAACTGCTCAGTTTGGATGAAGAGCAAGGAAACAATCTGTCAAACAATTAAAAACGCGTGAGCGAGATGAGATATACAAAATCTTAAAACCGCAATACTATTTTATATTTCAAAAACTGCGTGAGTGAGATGAGATGCGCGAAAGGACGCTTTTGTTTGAAAGGAGCGTACTTGGCGTACGTGACTGCACAAAAAAAGCGACCTGACAATGCAGGTCGCTCTCTCACACAGTTTTTATCAATAAGCGTTGAAGTTGATATTCATTTTTACATATCCCCCGATCGCGGAGTCAACGCACTCAAAGTCGCTTCCCTCAATCCAGATGATCACGTAGCAGTACATGATGTCGCCACCTTGGAGAGTCACTGCGTTTTCGCCATCAAACTTGAACACGTAATCCTCGCTGTAGAAAGGCTTTGTCTTGCGGAAACCATTGAGCCATGCTTCTTCGTCTTCACCGGCTTCAACCATCCTGCGCTCATAGTCTGCGATGTTGTAGTTCTCGTCACGCGGATTGTCTGACCCCGGCGGATATGCTATGTATTCAATAAATCCTGTTTCAAAGGTGCGTCCGTCATTGATCATCGTGCCGTAGAGCCTTTGGTCATAGCTGAGTGCCGCATACACGTCAACTTCGGCATAGCCAGGATCGTTTTTGAAGGATGTGCCCCACATAACTCTCACACAGTTTTGAAGATTGCGGACTTTGTCGTAGGCAAGAGTCATCTCATATTCAACAGCCGCTTCTTCATCACCATCGTTTCTGAGCATAAACCCAAAGCAGATATAACCGTTTTTGTCTTGGCTGCCAGGAGTAAAGTTGTCAGGATCCCTCAAAAGTGCTTTGACGTCTTCAATCGTTGGGACTTCCTCTTTGTTGTAAACCTTGCTGTAGGATATGTCGTGCATCTGATCCGGACCTTTGCCGTTCAAATACGGAGACCACATATCATTGTCCATTGAAAGCGAAATCTTTTTGCCCTTGGTCGCACTTGCTGTGACACGCACATTGTTTTCATCAAGGAACAGGAGCATGATATAAACAACCGATGTGATAATCAAAGATACGACAAGCAAGAAGAGCAGCGCACGTTTGAACTTGCGACGGAACTCTTCCCTCTTGACACGCTTGTTGGACACGATAGAGTTTTCCCACTCCTTTTGGAATTGGGCCAATTCTTTCTTTTTGTCCTTTGCGGCCTGCTTGTCTGCCTTGGATTCTTTGGCAGGTTTTACTTTCTTTTCTTTTTCACTCATTGCTGTTTATATTGGTTGTTTTGTTTCAAATCAAAGTTTATGATACGTACCATCCTCGTCGAAGTAGCCAAACGGGACCCATTTGCCGATTCTGTCATCAAAGTAGCCATTGTCAACAGTCTCGCCGTTTGCATCGGTGTAGGTGTAGTCAATCCACCTGCCCTCTTCGTCAAAGTAGCCATCATATACATTGCCGTCTTCGTCAACCCATTGAGCCATGTCGTTGTAGTGTCCTTCATGGCGACGGTCGAACATCTCATATTCAACCCAGTTGCCCTCGACGTCAAAATATCCGTTGTAGGTGTTGCCGTCTTCGTCAACCCATTGACCGCGCTCGTTGTATTTGCCGATGATTTCCTTCGGCTCGGTGTCCTCTTTGTTTGGAATGTGAAGTGTGACACCAAATCCGCGCATGCCGGATTGCATACCAAGCCCCATGTCGCCGAACATACTGTCGCTTCTGTATTCGTTGTAAAGTTTTTCCTCTGCGTCAAAGTCCGGACGAATTGCCTTTCTCTTCTTGCGATCCTCAGGAGAACGATATGTCGGACGCTCAGGTGCGACCACTCCGCTCTCTTCTGCCGTCAAGCTGCTCTTGGCTTTGAGTTCCTTTGCGTGCTCTTCGGCCTTTGCGATCTCATCTTTGCTTCCCTCGCGCTCAAAGCCGAGCTCGGACTTCTTGTCAGAAGCAAACGTGAGTGCAAGTGCATTTTGTACATCGCCTTGGAAACGTATCGGCGACATCTCTTCAATAAGCTTTTTGTCTGCAAGCGGGTTCTTGTTGACAACAAGTTTTGCCTCTTGCATTGCGAGTCTCTCTTCCGCCGCCCTCTTTGCAGAAAGCTTTTGTTGCTCCAAGCGGATTTGATATGGAGACTTGGCAAGCTCCGGACGTGGAGCAAGTGGCATAATCCTGCCGTTTTCATCTTGCGCTTGAATACGCTCGATTGCCGCTCTCCTCATTTCATCAAGTTCAGCACGCTCAGCACGCTCTTTGGCATCCAAGTCTTTTTTGAGCCTATTTTCATAAGCGGTCTTCTTGTCGCCAGTAAGCTCAGGAAGTTTCAAAAACTCGTTGGTCACCCAGCGGGACAACTTGCTGACAGCCTTGCCCGTCACATACTTGACTCCTTCACGTTTGAAGCGAGCATATTGCGCCGGAGTGTCAACGCCCTCCATGATGAGCCCCATCTTGTTTGCCGCGCAATACTTGACGAGCATTTGCAAAACTCTCTTTTTGTTTTGGCTTGCATCAAAGTATTGTGCCTCGCAGCGGAGATAGTCAAAATTGAAATCCGCAAACACATCGAGTGAATTGTACTCTTCACCGTATGCGGCAATGCAAATCTTGTAGCCGCTTCTGCGCAGACGAGCATATCTCTTTTTGCCGTCCTCGTCGAGTTGGTTCAAGGTGTTTGCAAAGAAGGAAATAATAAGCCCGTCTCTCTTGTATTCGTTGTCCTTCAAAGTATCAAGCAAGATTTCAAAATCTTTGTCGTTTTCAAGGAAACGTACGGAGACGGGTACGGAATAGACAAGCTTTTCTGGAATATAAAAGTTTTCACGCATGACAAGGTGATAATTCTTGAGTTCTTCAAGAGCTATCACATTGAGTTCATTGATACGCACAGAGTTTTCTGCAATAACAAAATAGTTNNTAGTTGGCAACGCTCATACGACCAAGATATCTGTCGTTGAGAATTTGAAATGCGTCGACAAATGCAACCTTCTTATTCTTAGACTTGACATCGACGATGCCACGGAAGAAAAAGTCAATCGGCTTGTATTGTGTTCTTTTTGCGTATTCGGTTGAATTCATGCTTTCCTCTGCGCAGGCGCGCCTGTGCATAGTTATAGTATTATACTCTATGTATTATAACATTTTCTGCGCACGATTGCAATATCTTTTTTAAAATAATTTTATTATTTGTGCGCACCGATGCGCGCGCAAGAATTGGCATCAAACCNNAAACCCAAAGCAAATAGATATGTTCTCCCGCACAAAAAAAGATAGCTCGGCACCAGACAAAAAGCGCACCTTCAATTTCCTCCCTGTCCAATCGCGCAGCGCAAGCACCAAGCGCAGAATTGTTGCGAGATACTTGTTTGAGTTGCAAATTTGCCTTCAAGTTTAGCATTCAATTCTGCGTTTGGTAAAACTCAAAAATCGCGAGCATCATGTCTTGCGTTCCGAATAGGAAGGCATACAAATGCTCGCGATTTTTGAGTGGTGCCGAGAATCGGGGTCGAACCGATACGAA
>DBVQ01000099.1 GCA_002308155.1 Christensenella sp. UBA1260 | reverse complement strand
TTGTTGACGTGCTGTCCGCCTGCGCCCGATGAACGATATGTATCCACCTTCAAATCTTCGGGGCGGATTTCAATTTCGCTCGTGTCAATGATTTCCGGCATAACTTCAAGCGATGCAAATGATGTGTGTCTTCTTGCGTTCGCGTCAAAAGGAGAGATGCGGACAAGTCTGTGCACGCCCTTCTCCGCTTTGAGATAGCCGTAGGCATTGTCGCCTTCAACTCTGAACGTGACGCTCTTTATGCCTGCTTCATCACCGGCAAGAAAGTCAAGCTCGGTAAGAGTCCAGCCCGTGCGCTCCACATAACGGGAGTACATACGATATAGCATGGAGCACCAATCTTGCGCTTCCGTTCCGCCTGCGCCTGCGTGCAGAGTGAGGATTGCATTCAAGCTGTCATACTTGCCGCTGAGCAAAGTTGACAAAGACAAACTCTCAACGTGTTCTCCGAGTTCGTTTATGTCTGCGACAAGATGTTCGTCCTCTGCCTCGTCTCCTTCAAGCTCAACGATATCAACTGTGTCAATCATATCGTCAATGCGCGCAATCATCTTTTCAAACTTTTGGATTTTGCTGTTCAGTTGGCTGATTTCCTTTGACACTCTTTGTGCATTTTGAGTATCGTTCCAAAACCCGTCGCTGTTTTGCTCACTTTCTAGTTCCTTTATTCTTGCGCGGCATTTGTCCGGATTTATGCTCTCATAAGCACGCACCATTTCGGCGCGCATGTCTTTTAGTTTGTATCTTAATTCGTTGTAATCTATCATAGTTGTATCTTCCTTGTAAAAAACATAACACGTGGTTTATTGCTTCATTTTTGCATCATAAAATATTTGTTGTGCAAAAACTAGTGTTTCTTGTTTCTTACAAATGATTTCATGCTTCCCTTTGAAATTGCCACATTTTTCGCGCGCTCGGCTTGCTCTTCTTTGCGCTTTCTTTGCTCAACGGTTGCGCTGTAATATGGCATCTTCATGAGTGTTGATGCTGTGCTTACATGTATGCTGTTGACCATATCGTCAAACATATCCCAACCTTCTTGGCGGTATGCAAGCACTGGGTCGCGTTGACCAAGTCCACGAAGACCGATACCGCGTCTTAAAACGTCCATAGACTCAATATGGTCAATCCATTTGGAGTCAACTGTCTTTAAAAGCACAAGTCTTTCAACCGCACCAAAGTCAATGCCGTTTGCCACTGCATCCTCTTGCTTTGCCTCATAGTCCTTGAGCGCGATATCCATAACAGCCTCTTTGAGCTTGTAAACGTTGAAGCAGGAGCAGAGGTCAATGTCCATAAGATTTGTGCCCTCTGGGAGCATCCTATGTTCAAGCTCTGCATTGAAAGCGTCGTAGTCCCATGTTTGATAATCCACTTTATAATTGGCGTGGTTGCTTATGATATCTTCGGCAAGGTCGTCAATCATATCAAGGATTTGGTCGTGCACGTCAAGCCCGTCAAGCACCTTCGCGCGTTCCTTATATATGATTTCGCGCTGCGCGTTGATGACGTCGTCATAGGAGAGCACTTGCTTTCTTGCGGCATAGTTTCTGCCCTCAACAAGAAGTTGCGCCTTTTCAATTTGCTTTGTGATGAGCTTGTTTGCAATCGGTTGGTCAGGCGGAAGATTGAACATCGCAACGACTGCCTTGAGCCTGTCGCCGCCGAATATTCTTGCAATATCGTCCTCAAGCGAGATATAAAACACCGAGCTGCCCGGGTCACCTTGACGTCCTGCACGACCTCTGAGCTGATTGTCAATACGTCTTGACTCGTGGCGCTCTGTGCCAATGATATGCAAACCGCCCGCCTCAATAACTTTTTGCTTTTCGGCATCGCAGTTGGCTTTGAAGGCATCATAGTGATGTTTGAACGCTTCCTTTGCCTTTATGACGTCAGGATTGTCGCTCTTGAGCGGAGAGATAGCCGCTTCAATGAGTTCGAGCGGGAATCCGTCCTTCTCCATCTTTTGTCTTGCTTGAAACTCAGGGTTGCCGCCAAGCATAATATCCGTACCACGACCAGCCATATTGGTTGCAATCGTCACGGCGCCAAATTTGCCCGCCTGTGCAATGATTGCGGACTCTTGTTTGTGGTTCTTTGCATTGAGTACGCTGTGATATATGCCCTTGCGGTTCAAGATTGCGCTGAGTTTTTCGGACTTTTCAACGCTGACCGTGCCGATAAGAATCGGTTGTCCTGTCGCGTGATGGTCAAGAATATCTTGCACGATTGCGGTGATTTTGCCGTCAACCGTTGAATAGATTTGATCTTGCTCGTCAAATCTTTGAGATGGCACGTTTGGCGGAATTGTGACAACATCCAAAGAATAGATGTCTTTGAACTCGTCTTCCTCTGTCTTTGCAGTACCCGTCATGCCCGAGAGTTTTTCGTACATGCGGAAGAAGTTTTGGAAAGTGATTGTTGCAATCGTGCGGTTTTCGTCGCGGATTGCCACGTGCTCCTTCGCCTCAATCGCCTGATGCAAGCCCTCGCTGAAACGACGGCCAATCATAATTCTGCCCGTAAACTCGTCAACGATGAGTACTTCGCCCTCATTGACAATATAGTTGATGTCTCGTTGCATGATATAGTTTGCTTTGAGCGCTTGTTGGATGTTGTTGTTGAGTTCAATGTTGTCAATATCCGTGAGGTTGTCAACTCTGAAGAACTTTTCTGCCTCGGCAACACCCTTGTCTGTGAGCATAACCGTCTTTTCCTTTTCGTTGATTGTGAAATCAACGTCCTCAGGCACTTCCTCAGGCTTTTTCATGAGCTTGCTCTCCGGCTCGCTGACGACAAAGCCCTTGCACTTCTTGGCAAAGCGGTCGGCAACCAAGTACATTTCATTGGATTTGTCTCCCCTGCCCGAGATGATGAGCGGCGTTCTTGCCTCGTCAACAAGGATTGAGTCAACTTCGTCGACGATTGCATAATGCAAATCGCGTTGAAGCTTTTGCGCCTTGTTTGTTATCATGTTGTCTCTGAGGAAATCAAAGCCGAGCTCGTTGTTTGTGCAGTAGGTTATGTCGCACGCATACTGTTGCTGCTTGACCAGCGGATGCATTTGCGGGACGATGATGCCCACCGACAAGCCCAAAAACTTGTAAAGTTTGCCCATCCAGTTGGCATCGCGGACGGTCAAATAGTCGTTGACCGTGACAACGTGCACGCCCTTGCCTTCAAGTGCGTTGAGATAGGCAGGAAGCGTTGCGACAAGCGTCTTACCTTCACCGGTTGCCATCTCGGCGATTCTGCCTTGATGGAGTGCGATGCCGCCCATAATCTGCACGAAGAACGGACGAAGTCCGAGCACTCTGTCCGCTGCCTCGCGAGCAACAGCAAAAGCATCCGGCAAAATATCGTCAAGTGTTTCGCCGTTTTGGAGGCGTTTTTTGAACGCCGGAGTCATCGCTTTCAAGTCCTCATCGCTCATTTCCTTGTATTTTGGAGCAAGAGCGTCAACTTTTTCTGCGATTTTTCTGAGTTTTTTAAGTCTTGATTTGTTTTCGTCAAAGAGTGCCATATTCTCTCCTTTGATTGAACTTTATTTCTTGTATGACAATAACATTGTTTTATTAATCATACATTAAAATATCTATATTATGAAGCCGATTTTCAGTCTTCAATGATTTCAAGTTTTACGTCGTGTTTTTCTTTGTCAAGTTTTCGACGCTTTTTCGCCTTGCGGTTTTTATGCGGGTCGTCATGGGCAACTTCGCCTTGCGGCTTAAGCACTGTGACCGCCGCCGTCAACACGTTTACGCTTTTTACTCTGCCCTTGAGCAGTGCCTTTGAGCACTCATTTGCAGTCGCGCCCGTTGTGAAGATGTCGTCAACAAGCAGAACGTTCAACTTTTTGACTTCGTCAAACACGCATTTGTATGCGCCTTCCAAGTTCTTTTCTCTATCCGCTCTCGTGAGTTCTTTCTGCGCGGATGTCTCTTTGACTTTTGTGAGCGCAGGGAGCACGGGTATATTGAGTCTGCCGCCAACCTCTCTCGCCAAGAGTTCCGCCTGATTGAAACCGCGCTTTTTCTCTTCCTTTGCCGTCATCGGCACAAAGACTATGACGTCCGCCTGCATATTGTTTTCAACAAAGCAGTCCGCCATCATCGCACCCAGCGTCTCGCAAATATACTTTTTGCCGAGAAACTTCATGTCATAAATGAGATGCTTTGCGTCCTTTTCATAGACGAGCGGCGAGCGGGAACGCTCAAACACACTCTCCTGTTTTTGACAGCGCATACAATAGTCGCTTTCGTCTTTGAGCGGCGCACCGCAAACCAAACACTTGTGCCCTGAGATAATCGGCATCTTCTCCGTGCATTTTGCGCAGAGGCGATATCTTGTGTCAGCCACAAGTTCCGCTCCGCACGCATCGCAGGTTATGTCCTTTGGAAAGAGCGCATTGTCAAGCCCCTTCACAAGTCGTTTGAAAAAGTCTGCAGCTTTCATCAAAGCCTCTTTGCCTCTTCGGCTATCAAATCTTCAAGGAGCGAATATCTCCTTGCGGTTTCGTTGTTGCGTATCATGCGCGCAATCGTCTGTTTTGCGCCCGCAATGACCACGAGTTTTTTTGCTCTTGTCACAGCGGTATAGAGCAGATTTCTTGTCTGCAACATATAGTTTGCGTCCAGCGCAATGACAACCGCATCAAACTCGCAACCCTGCGATTTGTGTATTGTGACAGCATAGGCAAGCACAAGCTCGTCAAGGTTGTCACTTGCATAAACAGCCACTTTATCATCATCAAAACGCACGGTAAACTGCATAGTCTGCGAATTGATGCTTTCAATCACACCGATATCTCCATTGAAAACGCCCTTGCCTGATTCAACTGTCAAGACGTCAATTTGCTTCCAAGAGAGCTCATAGTTGTTGACAACTTGCATCACTTTGTCGCCCTCGCGGAAGAGGAAGTCGCCGTGTCTCACTTCGCGCTTTGTTGGCGACGGCGGATTGATGACTTTTTGCAGTTCGCGATTGAGGTTATAAACTCCTGCGCTTCCCCTCTTCATAGGGCAAAGCACCTGAATATCTTGCGGTCTTATGCCGAGGAACTTTGGCAATCTCTTTGTGACAAGCGAGAGAGTCGTCTCGCAGATATCATCTGCCCCCAGTCTCTCTTCAAAGAAGAAGTCATTGCTCTTGTTGTCAAGCTCAGGCATAACACCATCGTTTATCTTGTGTGCGTTCGGAACAATTTTGCTCTCCTCGCTCTGACGATATATCTGCGTGAGATAGCTCACATTGAACTCTTTTGACGCAATGAGGTCGTGGAGCACGTTGCCTGCGCCCACGGATGCAAGTTGATCTTTGTCGCCGACAAGTATGAGGCGCGCGCCCCTCTTCATGGCTTGAAGCAATGCGCAGAAGACGTATTCGTCCACCATACTGACTTCGTCCACAATGACGACGTCTTCAAGCAAGTGGTTATAGTCAATGTCAGGGTTGAACTCTCTGCCAAACTCATCGTCGCCCCACGCAAGCTCTATGAGGCGGTGTATCGTCTTTGCCTCTTCGCCCGTCGCTTGCGACAGACGCTTTGCGGCGCGTCCCGTAGGCGCGCAGAGTGCAACGGACTGTTTGAGATTTTTGAAGAGCCTCAAAATGCACTTGACAATTGTGGTTTTGCCCGTGCCTGGGCCGCCCGTTATGATTTGCACACCGTTTTCAATCGCCTCTTTGACTGCGGAGACTTGATTTGCGTGAAGGGTTATGCCCTGTTCGTCCTCAAAACGCTTGATTTCGTAGTCAACGTCCGCCCTGAAATCTGCAGCTTCCGTTTGAAGTTGCAAGAGTTTGGCTGCAATCGCCTTCTCGGTGAGATATGCGCTTTTGAGCATAATTGCAGTATGCTCGCCCGTGTCATAGCTGACGAGGTCGCCAAGCATAACCATATCGCCGATGTTGTCGCGCACGCGCTGTTCAACATCTTCGTCAAGCGCAAGAAGCGCAACCGCGCCACGCACCAAGTCCTCATAAGGTAGATAGTTGTGCCCCGCCTTTGAAGACGCATCCTTCAAAAGATAGGTGACTGCGGCGCAAATGCGATAGTCGCTGTCCTTGGCTATGCCAAGCTCGCCTGCAATTCTGTCCGCAGTTTGAAAACCTACACCGGAAATGTCGTCAATGAGCAGATACGGATTATTGCGCACCTTGCTGACTGTCAGCGTTTCGTATTTTTTGTATATTTTGAGTGCAAGGTTGATTGGGATGCCGAGATTTTGCAAAAACATAATTGCGTCCTGCATCTTTTGGAGCTTTGAATAACTCATGCAGAACTCGGTTGCTCTCTTCAAGGATATGCCCTTCACCTTGGCAAGCTCAACGGGATAGTTCATAGCGTTCAAAGAATCCACGCCAAACTTCTCGACAATTGCCTGCGCTGTAACAGGGCCGAGCCCATAGATGAGTCCGCTTGCAAGAAAGTGCTTTATGCCCTCAAGTTTGTTTGGTTGCGACACCCAAATCTTGTCCGCGACAAATTGCTTGCCGTACATCGTGCGAGATTGAAACTTGCCGTCAACCTTTATGTTTTGCCCGATACTCAAAGGCGGGAACGTACCAACAACCGTGAAAAGACTATCCTCGCATCTCATATCGAGGACTGTGTAGCCTGTCTCTTCACTTCTGAAAATCACGTCTTTTATTTCGCCTTCAAGTATCATTTTGCACCTTATTTTCGGATTTGATATTTGAGTTTGTTTTTGCAAAACGCAGAGTTTATATTGCCATTTTGACAATTTCACACTTCGTTTTGTGCAAAAACTATCGTTTGCTGTTTATCACTTTATAAGCAAACGACAGGCTATACTTCGCCTGTCGTTTGTCTTTTGCTTATTCAAAAATTGTACTTTGAAAGTGTGGCTTTGAGCTCGTCCACCTTGTCCGTTTCTTCCCAGCTGAAGCCCTTTCTTCCAAAGTGACCGTAGTTGGATGTGTTTCTGTAAATAGGTGTATCAAGGCGGAGATTGTTGATGATTGCAAGCGGTCTGAAATCAAAGACTTCTTCAACCACCTTTGCAATCACGTCATCACTTGCAATGCCCGTGCCAAACGTATTGACATAGACGGACACAGGATGCGCCATGCCGATAGCATAGGCGACTTGGAGTTCAACTCTCTTGCACAGGCCTGCCGCGACGAGGTTCTTGCAGACGTATCTTGCCATATAGCAAGCGGATCTGTCCACCTTTGTCGGGTCCTTGCCCGAGAACGAGCCACCACCGTGAGGACAGAAGCCACCGTATGTGTCAACGATAATCTTCCTGCCTGTCAAGCCACTGTCGCCCGCCGGTCCGCCGATTACAAATCGCCCCGTTGGATTGATATAAATCTTTGTGTCGTCGTCAAGATATTCGGCTGGGATTGCGCGGTTGATGACTTTGTCAATGATTTCACGCTCGAGTTCGTCCATATCGACGTCCTCTGAGTGTTGGCAACTGACGACAATCGTATCAACACGTGTCGGCACGCCGTCTTCATATTCAACGGTCACCTGCGCTTTGCCGTCCGGACGGAGCCAATCAAGTTCTCCGTTCTTTCTAACCTCAGAAAGCGTTGACGTAAGTTTGTGTGCAAGTGTGATAGGAAGAGGCATAAGCTCCTCTGTCTCATCGCACGCAAAGCCAAACATCATGCCTTGGTCGCCTGCGCCGCGCACGTCATAGATGTCGCCGTCGCTGTCGCTCGCAAGGTTTACACCTTGCGCGATGTCTGGAGACTGCTCTTGTATGCTGCTTATGACTGCGCAAGTCTTGTAGTCAAAGCCGAGTGCGCTGTCGTTGTAGCCGATGTCTTTGAGGACACCTCTCACGATTGTAGGTATGTCAGAATAGTGCTCGGTCGTCACTTCGCCAAACACCATGACCATACCTGTCGTTGCGCACACCTCGACCGCGACTCGTGCGGACGGATCCTCGCTGAAAATATCATCGAGGATTGCGTCTGCAATCTGGTCGCATACTTTGTCGGGATGACCTTCGGTCACGCTTTCTGATGTAAAAAGTCTTTTGTCCATTAGTCTTCTTCAACATCCTCGAGAACTGGGACTTCGATTTCCTCTTGTCTTGGTTGTTCTGCCGGGATGGTTGTGATGTTCTTGTAGCACTTCATACCTGTACCTGCAGGAATGAGCTTGCCGATAATAACGTTCTCTTTGAGACCGATGAGCGGGTCAACTCTGTTGTTGATTGCAGCTTCTGCCAAGACTTTTGCGGTCTCTTGGAAGGATGCAGCAGAGAGGAAGGACTCGGTTGCAAGAGCAGCTTTTGTAATACCAAGAAGCGTACGCTTTGCAGTTGCCGGTTCGCCACCGTTCTCGATTGCCTTTTCGTTTTCGTCTTCATAAGCGAAGATATCGACGAGAGTGCCCGGGAGCATATTTGTTGTGCCTTGGTTTTCAATTCTTACCTTGCGGAGCATTTGACGAACGATAACTTCGACGTGTTTGTCGTTGATTTCGACGCCCGCCGTGCGGTATGCAGATTGAACTTCCTTTGCGATGTATTCTTGAACACCCTTGACGCCCTTTGCTCTAAGCATATCTTGTGGGTTGATAGAACCACGAGTAAGTGGGTCGCCTGCGTTCAAAAGTTCGCCTTCTTCAACGAGAATATTTGCGTTATATGGGATTGCGTAGGATTTTGTCTCACCGTCCGGACCTGTGACTGTGATTTCACGACGGTCTTCGGAGATGTGCACTGCACCGCCCGCTTCTGTGATGACTGCTTGTCCTTTTGGCTTTCTTGCTTCAAACAATTCTTCAACACGTGGCAAACCTTGTGTGATATCGTCGTCCGTTGCAACACCGCCCGAGTGGAAGGTTCTCATCGTGAGCTGTGTACCAGGTTCACCGATGGATTGTGCAGCGATGATACCGACTGCTTCACCAATCTTGACAGGATTGCCTGATGCCATGTTCTTGCCGTAGCACTTGACGCAGACGCCGTTTCTCGTCTTGCAGGTGAGGATTGAGCGGATGAGCACGCCCGGTTGATGGTGCATATCGCTGCCCGCCTTTTGCCATGCGTCCGTCAAAATCTTGTCGATTTCTTTTGCCTTGTCGGAAGAGATGAGTGTGTCTGCTTCAAGGATAATCTCGCCTGTTTCAGGATTGACAACGTCGTTCACTGTGTATCTGCCTGCGATTCTGTCCGCCATGGATTCAACAATGTTGTCTTTGCCGTTGATTTCGCCGCGGATTGCCGTGATGAACGTGCCCTTTGTGTCGCCGCAGTCTTGCTCGCGCACGATGACGGAGTGAGAAACGTCGACGAGACGTCTTGTAAGATAACCGGAGTCAGCCGTCTTAAGAGCTGTGTCCGCGAGACCTTTTCTTCCACCGTGAGATGAAATGAAGTATTCAAGAACGGACAAACCTTCACGGAATGAAGAGCGAACAGGAAGCTCGATTGTTCTGCCCGATGGGTCCGCCATAAGACCACGCATACCTGCGAGCTGACGAATCTGTTGCATGCTACCACGAGCACCGGAGTTTGCCATCATCCAAATTGGGTTGAAGTCGTCAAGACCTTTTGCGAGTTCTTCCTCGACCTTTTCTTGGACTGCCTTCCAAATCTTGATGATTTCTTTGTAGCGGCCTTCTTCGGAGAAGATACCACGAGCATAGAGTTTTTCAACTTTGACAACTTGAGCTTCCGCTTCGCGGATGAGCTCCTTCTTGTCGCCCGGGATGTGCATATCAAAGACGGATGTCGTGACTGCGCCGATTGTTGAATACTTGTAGCCGAGTGCTTTGACCTTGTCGAGCATCATAGCTGTCTCGGTTGCTCCGTGATACTTGAAGCAGTTGTCAATGATCATAGAGAGTTGCTTCTTGCCGATAGCCATTGCCTTCTTGCCGAGCACCTTTTGAATTGCTTCACGAAGTGATGTGATTTCAAGGAGGTGATTCTTGTTGTCGTCAATGTCAAGATTGCCGCTTGCTTTTATTGCATCTTCAATCTTTGCGACTTGTGCGTCGGAGAGATCAGCTCTTCTAAGTATTGAACGAGCGCGTGCGTATGCGTCCTTGTCGCTTGCGTGATTTCTGAACAAATCAACGACTGCGTGGAATTGCTTTTCATCAATGCTTGCATTGATGCCGAGGATGCCTTCAATTTCAAGTTCGCCAAGATTCTCTTCCTTTGTTCTGTCAACAAATTGATAATCTTGATGGATGTTGTCATTGAAGATGCAGCGGCCGAGTGTTGTGTGCAAGAGTTTTGTCTTCTCGTTGCCGTCAAAGTCAGTATACTTTGTGCGGATGTAGCAGAGAGATTGAAGCGTAAGATCGTGATCTTGATACGCCATCATTGCTTCGTCAAATGAGCTGTAGTAGTTGCCTTCGCCAAGTGCACCCGGTTTTACTATCGTGAGATAGTAAGCCCCGATGATCATATCTTGTGTCGGAACGACGATTGGTTTGCCGTCCGAAAGCTTCAAGATGTTGTTCGTGCAGAGCATGAGGATTCTTGCTTCTGCTTGTGCCTCGATTGAGAGCGGTACGTGAACAGCCATTTGGTCGCCGTCGAAGTCGGCGTTGAATGCGCCGCAGGCGAGTGGGTGAAGCTTGATTGCTCTACCTTCAACGAGCACCGGTTCAAATGCTTGAATACCAAGTCTGTGGAGCGTTGGAGCACGGTTCAAGAGCACTGGGTGATCCTTGATGATTTCTTCCAAGATATCCCAAACTTGATTTTTGCCCGTATCAACGAAACGCTTTGCGCTCTTGATGTTGTGGCAGAGGTTTCTCTCAACAAGTTTGTTCATAATGAACGGCTTGAAGAGTTCAAGTGCCATTTCTTTTGGCAAACCGCATTGATAGAGTTTGAGCTCAGGACCGACAACGATAACGGAACGACCGGAATAGTCGACACGCTTACCNNCCGAGGAGGTTTTGACGGAAACGACCTTGCTTGCCGCGGAGATAACCTGTCAATGACTTGAGATCTCTGTTGCCTGCGCCGGAAACTGCCTTGCCTCTGCGGCCGTTGTCGATGAGAGCGTCAACTGCTTCTTGAAGCATACGCTTTTCGTTTCTGACGATCATGTCAGGAGCGCCAAGCTCTTTGAGCTTCTTAAGTCTGTTGTTGCGGTTGATGACTCTGCGATACAAATCGTTGAGATCGCTCGTTGCATATCTGCCGCCGTCGAGTTGCACCATCGGGCGAAGTTCCGGCGGAAGGACAGGAAGCACGTCCATAACCATCCACTCAGGCTTGTTGCCGGATTGAAGGAATGCTTCGACGATTTCAAGACGCTTGACAGCCTTGATTCTCTTTTGACCAACGGATGTTGCGATGATTTGCTTGAGTTGTTCGCTGTCCTTTTCAAGGTTGACTTCCATGAGGAGCTCCTTGACTGCTTCAGCACCCATGCCGACCTTGAAGTCGTTGACTGAGTATTTTTCAAGCAAGCTGCGATATTCGTTGTCTGTGATGATTTGTTTCTTTGTGAGTTCAGACACATTGCCCGGGTCAATGACGATATAGTTTACAAAGTAAACTACTTGTTCAAGTTCCTTTGGAGAAACGTCAAGCAAGATTGCGATTCTTGACGGGACGCCTCTGAGATACCAAATGTGTGTGACAGGAGTTGCAAGTTCAATGTGACCCATTCTTTCACGGCGCACTTTGGACTTTGTGACTTCAACACCGCACTTTTCGCAGATGATGCCTTTGTATCTGATTCTCTTGTATCTACCGCAGTGGCATTCCCAGTCGCGGGTAGGCCCAAAGATTTTTTCGCAGAAGAGACCGTCTCTCTCCGGCTTTTGTGTGCGGTAGTTGATTGTTTCGGGTTTGGTGACTTCGCCGTAGGACCATTCTCTGATCTTTTCCGGAGAAGCGATACCAATTTGTATAGCGTCGAAATTGCTTAATTCGTACATATCATACCCTCCTTATTCCTCGTCGGAATTGTTGTTCGTGCCGAAGATGTCTGACATATCAACTGTACCCTCTGTCAAGGATGCGAAGATATTTTCGTCATCGTCGTCTGTATCGAACAGGTTGTCGGTGTTCTCTGGTGCTGCACCGCCGGTCAAATCGCCAAAGATGTTTTCATCAGCCATGATGTCGATCTCTTTGAGCTCTTCATGCTTGCGGCTTTGTGCTGCTTCAAAGTCCATCTCATCCTCGAAGTAGTCGCGGAGTTTGACTTCGTCTCTCTCTTCGGTGAGAACTTTGACGTCAAGACCCAAAGCTTGGAGTTCCTTGACGAGAACCTTGAAGGATTCAGGAATACCTGGTTCGGAGATGTTGTTGCCTTTTACGATTGATTCATACGTCTTAACACGTCCGACCACGTCGTCCGACTTGACTGTAAGGATTTCTTGGAGCATGTTTGCTGCGCCGTATGCTTCGAGCGCCCAAACTTCCATTTCGCCGAAACGTTGTCCGCCGAATTGCGCCTTACCGCCGAGAGGTTGTTGTGTGACGAGGCTGTATGGACCTGTGCTTCTTGCGTGAATCTTGTCATCAACGAGGTGATGGAGTTTGAGATAGTACATATAGCCGACTGTGGCTCTGTTCTCAAACGGTTCGCCCGTTCTGCCATCGTAGAGTTGAATCTTGCCATCGACTTCGCCGTCTTCGTTGACAAGTCCGCATTGTTGGAAGAGCCCCTTGATGTCTTGCTCATTTGCGCCGTCGAAGACCGGAGTTGCGATCTTCCAATCAAGCATGTGAGCGATGAGACCGAGGTGGACTTCAAGGACTTGTCCGATGTTCATACGTGATGGAACGCCGAGTGGGTTGAGCACGATTTGAAGCGGAGTGCCGTCAGCCATAAATGGCATATCTTCTTTTGGAAGCACGCGTGAGACGACGCCCTTGTTGCCGTGACGACCAGCCATCTTGTCGCCGACGGAGATTTTTCTCTTTTGTGCGATGTATACGCGCACGAGTTTATTTACGCCAGGATTGAGTTCGTCTTTGTTCTTTCTTGTGAAGATCTTGACGTCAACAACAATACCAGCACCGCCGTTCGGGACACGCAAAGAGGTGTCGCGGACTTCTCTTGCCTTCTCGCCGAAGATTGCGCGGAGCAATCTCTCTTCAGGTGTGAGTTCCGTCTCGCCCTTTGGTGTGACCTTGCCGACGAGGATGTCGCCCGCCACAACTTCGCTACCGACTTTGACGATACCGTCTTCGTCAAGGTTTTTGAGCACTTCGTCGCTGAGGTTTGGAATATCTCTCGTGATTTGCTCTTCGCCGAGCTTTGTATCACGGCATTCCATTTCATGCTCTTCGATGTGGATGGAAGTGTAGAGGTCGTCTTTTACGAGTTCCTCGCTGATGAGGACTGCGTCCTCATAGTTGTAGCCTTCCCAAGACATGAAGCCGATGAGCATGTTTCTGCCGAGTGCGAGTTCGCCGTGGTCGCAAGCAGGTCCGTCTGCAAGGACTGTGCCTTCTCTCACAAGAGTGCCCTTCTCATCGTACTTTGGTCCGTACACCTTGTCGCCCTTGTTGACGATTGGATGTTGATTGATGCAGGTGGATTGGTTGGAGCGTTCAAACTTTGAGAGTTTGTACTCTTCTTCGCTTCCATCTTCAAGTGCGACGATAACTCTGTCGCTGTCAACATACTTGACGTAGCCGTCGTGCTTTGCGATCTTCAAGACGCCGCTGTCGTATGCAATCTTGTGCTCGACGCCGGTTGCGATCATAGGTGCTTCCGGACGGAGGAGCGGGACTGCCTGACGTTGCATGTTGGAGCCCATAAGAGCACGGTTGGTATCGTCGTTCTCAAGGAACGGGATAAGTGCGGTTGCGATTGAGATAAGTTGTTTCGGGTTGACGTCCATATAGTCCGCTCTTTCCTTCGGGACTTCGCGGATGTCGTTTTGGATACGGCAGTTGACACGATTGCGGACAAACTTGCTGTCGTCGTCGAGCGGTTCGTTTGCTTGAGCGATGACGTATTTGTCTTCTTCGTCAGCCGCCATATAAATGACTTCGTCAGAGACTATCGAGTCAACGTACTTGCCGTTTTCGTCGTAGTTCTTGATGATCTTTCTGTATGGAGTTTCAATAAATCCGTACTCGTTCACTTTTGCATAGGACGAAAGTGATGTGATAAGACCGATGTTTTGACCTTCTGGGGTTTCAATCGGGCACATACGTCCATAGTGTGAATGGTGAACGTCGCGGACTTCAAAGCTTGCTCTGTCGCGGTTCAAACCACCTGGGCCCAAAGCTGAGAGTTTGCGCTTGTGCGTAAGTTCTGCAATCGGGTTTGGTTGATCCATAAATTGAGAGAGCTGTGAAGAACCAAAGAACTCTTTGATCGCGCTCGTAACCGGGCGGATGTTGATGAGAGTTTGAGGTGTGAGTTCACTCGTGTCTTGTGCAGATGCCATTCTCTCCTTGATGACTCTCTCAAGACGTGAAATACCGATACGGAATTGATTTTGCAAAAGTTCGCCGACAGCACGGACACGACGGTTTGCAAGATGGTCGATGTCGTCGCAGACGCCGATGCCATGGCGGAGGCCGAGGTTGTAGTCTTGGATTGCCACGATATCGTCGAGTGTGATGTGCTTGTAGACGAGTTCGTCAACGGAGGAGCGGATTGCAAGGAACAATTCGTCTTTATTGTCGCCAAACTCTTCGAGGAGTTTTTTGAGGTTTGGCCAATAGACCTTTTCCGTGATGCCGAGTTCTCTTGGGTTGCAATCTACGATTGCATCGAGGTCGAGGGTGTTGTTGCCGATGACCTTGAACTCTTTTTCAGCGCCCTTTTCATCGTGGTAGGCAAGCCATACGACGTTGACAGCGTTGTTTTGGATCTCTTTGCCCTTTTCTTCGGAGACGACTTCGCCCTTTGTGGCAAGGATCTCGCCTGTGAGTTCACTCACGACGTCGCGAGCGAGCTTGTAGCCTGCAATACGTGTGCCGATTGCGAGCTTCTTGTTGTATTTGTATCTGCCGACTTTTGCGAGGTCATAGCGCTTGTAGTCATAGAAGGTGTTGTGAATGAGGATGTTTGCACCTTCGACGGTTGGGACTTCGCCCGGGCGGAGACGTCTGAACAAATCGATCTTGCCTTGTTCTTCGGTCTTGCAGGTTGCGTCCTTTGCGCAGGTATTGACGATCATGTCATCGCCACCAAAGAGTTCGATGATCTCTTCGTCTGTGCCATAGCCGAGCGCGCGGATGAGTGTTGTTGCAGTGATCTTGCGTTGTCTGTCAACGTGCACCCATTGAATATCGTTTTGGTCTTGCTCATATTCGAGCCATGCGCCACGGTTTGGGATGACTTGGTTGAAGAAACGTGGAATACCGTTCTTGTCAAGTTCCTTTGTGTTGTAGACGCCCGGGCTTCTTACGAGCTGGCTGACGATAACACGCTCTGCGCCGTTGATGACAAATGAGCCGGAGTCTGTCATGAGTGGGAAATCGCCCATGAACACTTCTTGCTCTGTCACTTCGCCGTTCTCGTTGTTGGTGAGCTTGGCTCTAACGCGGAGAGGGATGGCGTAGGTGGTGGAATGATCCTTGCATTCTTTGACAGAATACTTTGGCGTACCTTCGAGGGAGTGTGACAAAAATTCCAGCTTGAGACGGCCGGCGAAGTCGTTGATTGGAGAGTAATCTTGCAAGACTTCTTTGATGCCTTCACCGATAAAGTTGTCGTAGGAATCTTTTTGCACTTCAATAAGGTACGGGATCGGCAACACGTCTTTTATCTTGGAAAAGTCGCGTCTTTCGGTTGTTCCGTACATTTTGTTGTGAATTCTTTCGGACATATATTCACTCCTTAAAATAATTGCCTGGTTGGGATTGATTTCGCGCCGATTTTTGACGGCGATTTGGAAAGTTTTCAAAATATTTTTTCAAAACTCTCAAAAAAATATTTTTTTCAGCTTCTTCAAACTTTTTCGTCAATCTTGAGTTTTTGTTGATTTTTGTCCCTTAATACTACGTATTTATTGCCCTGTTTTGCCCTGTTTTTGAGGGTTTTTGGGCTCAAAAGCGTATAAATGGACAATTTTCAATTATATTATCTTTTGTCAACCCTGTCAAGTCCAAATCATTTGATTTTTGGCGCAATTTTTACTATTTTTATTGGTAAAATATTTTTATCAAAACTATACAATATTGCGTTGTTTAACCCTAAATAAAGCACCCCTTCCTGCTCCGCTAGGTTTCCCCAACGCGGAATA
>DBVQ01000002.1:9405-10184 GCA_002308155.1 Christensenella sp. UBA1260 | reverse complement strand
AAGACTTGCCCGAACTGCAAGATGGCAAAAGCAATGCTTGACAAAGCAGGCATCGCCTACACAGTAATCGACGCAGAAGACGAGAGAGACAAGACAGCCGAGTTCGGCGTCAAGAAAGCTCCAACCCTCTTCGTGCCAAACGGCAACGGCTATGACGTCTATGACAACGCAAGCAAGATCAAAGGCTGGATCGAGGCAAACAAATAAAAAATCTGCCTCCCAAACGGGAGGCAATTTTTTTCTCAAAAGGTGAACATTATGAAAAAGTATGACGTAATCATCATCGGTGCCGGCCCTGCCGGTATGACTGCCGCCCTCAACTGCCTCCGCGCAGGCAAATCCGTTTTGCTCCTTGAAGGCGAAAGCATCGGCGGACAAATCGCACTCTCTCCACGTGTGGAAAACTACCCAACCGTGCAAAAAGCGGCAGGTGCAGACCTCTGCGACCAACTCTTTGCGCAAATTACTGAGTGGGGCGTTGAGTTTGAGTTTGAATCCGCTGTTGCTGTTGAAAAGAAAGCAAAATCCTTTGTCGTCAAAACAGACTACAATGAATATGAAGGCACGGCACTCATTCTTGCCACAGGCGTCAAGGCACGTCATATCGGCGTGGAGCGTGAGGAAGAACTCGTGGGCAAAGGGGTCAGCTACTGCGCACTCTGCGATGGTATGTTCTACAAGGGCGAGGACGTTGCGGTCATCGGCGACGCCAATACCGCCCTGCAATATGCCCTCAATCTCTCAGGCTACTGCAAGTCCGTGCATATCTGCATGCTCTT
>DBVQ01000002.1:7282-9324 GCA_002308155.1 Christensenella sp. UBA1260 | reverse complement strand
CAAGAGTTCTTGGGTGATGACGAACTCACCGGTCTCCGCTTTGAAAACACAAAGACAAAAGAAGAGTTCAAAGTGGATTGCAAGTGCGCATTCGTCTGCATCGGTCAAGTGCCAAACAACAAAGCGTTTGAAGGCATTGTCGAACTTGACAAAAACGGCTTTATCGTCTCAGGCGAAGATTGCGCCACTTCCTGCGAAGGAGTATTTGCCGCCGGCGACTGCCGCACAAAGAAAATCCGTCAATTCATCACCGCCGCCAGCGATGGCAGCATCGCAGCCTTCTTTGCCTCACAATACGTCGACAAAACAACCGCACAATTAGGCGAATAGCATTGTCAAAGCCCATTTGCTCAGGGGTCACGTACATTTGTACGCTCATCCTTCACAAATGGGCTTTTTCGCGCTCTTCATCCAAATTGAGCGGTTGTTGAATTTTTATAATGTTTCTTTTAATCGCGCATTTTTATAATTAATATATAGAAAGAAAATGCAATATTTACAATTAAACGCTTATGCTATATAATGTATATAAACAATATATAAGCGAGGAAAATTATGAAATCTATCGGCGAATGGTTTTTTACCGGCCCTGTCAAAAAGGGAGACGAAAAACGCGTTGCGACACAGTTGGTGCCGGATTTTGCGGATGCATTTTTGAACATCGCATACATGGATGACGGACATCCGCTCCACCTTTTGAACATCTATCGTCCAAAGGGAGTGGACGGCAAACTGCCTGTCATTTTTGACGTGCACGGCGGCGGATGGTATTATGGCGACAAGGAACTCAACTCCTACTATTGCAACTATCTCACAAAAAACGGCTTTGCCGTTGTGGACATCTCCTATCGCGTGTCGCCTGAGGTTGATTTCTTTGGGCAAATCAAGGATGTCGTTGAAGCACTCAACTTCTTGCCGAACATCGCCAAAGAATACGGGCTTGACCTTGACAACTTCTTCATCACGGGAGACAGCGCAGGCGGACATATAACGTCTCTTCTTGTCAATATGGAGAGAGATGCAAAATTGCAAGAGAGATACGGCGTACTCTTCACACAAACGTTCAAAGGCGCGTGCCTCACTTGCCCTGCGCTTGAACCGCTCAAAATCACTCCAACAAAGTGCCTCGCCAAGATATATTTCAACCCTGTCTTTGGCAAAGGCTTCTTCAAAACCGACATCCCAGAAATCACATCCTTCAGCAAGACGTTCCCTGGCGAAGTTTGCCCGCTGTTCTTTATTACGGCGTATGCGGATTTCCTCAAAAAGATTTCGCTTGAAGGCTACGAGTTTGCAAAGTCAAAAGGCGTCAAGTGCGAACTCTTCTTTGTGGAGAATCCGCCTGAAGACGGCAGAAAGATAGAACACGTCTTCAACATCATTCGTTGGGAGTGGCCTGAGTCTCAAGCTGCCAACGACCGCATGTGCGAGTTCTTCAAAAACCTCATGATTTAGCGACCTGCTGTGTCATAGCATTTTGTTCGCCAAATCACGTACTCCTTGTACGTTGGGTTTGTCGCCCAAAACGCTCTTCCTTGCATCTCTTCAAAATCACGAGGTTTTACAGATAATTATATAATTAAAGCGCTCCGTTTGGAGCGCCTTTATTTTTATTGTTATTATCAATAAGCCCTAGCAAAGTAAATCAAATTGTTAGCTGGTTTCCCGCAGCAGACACACTTCTTCGCTTTGAGGCGATCAGACGGCGTCTGGTCAAAAGGCATACAGCGAGAGGTGGCTTGGAGATCGGCTTTGATCTTGTCTTCACACTCGCGGCAGCCGCACCACAATGTACGGACAAAGTTCTTGTTGTCAAGAGCGGTCTTCATCTCGTCCATATTCTCACAATCAACGATGTGAGAATAAGTGAAATCGTGGGATTGCTTGAACATATTCTCGTGGATTTCGTCAAGGAGAGTCTTGACTGCTTCAACGACGTTGTCAATTGGAGCGGTTGATTTTTCGTTGGTGTCGCGGCGTGCGAGCACAACTTGACCATTTTCAATATCGCGCGGACCGAGTTCGAGACGAATCGGCACACC
>DBVQ01000002.1:4126-7247 GCA_002308155.1 Christensenella sp. UBA1260 | reverse complement strand
ACTCTTACGCCTGCTTTTTCAAGAGCGTTTGCTACTTCTCTTGCCTTTTCAAGCACGCCCTCTTTGTGTTGAGCAACAGGGACAACTGCAACTTGGATTGGTGCAACGCGTGGCGGAAGCTTCAAGCCTCTTTGGTCGCCGTGCGCCATAATGAGTGCGCCGATAAGACGTGTTGACACGCCCCAGCTCGTTTGATACGGACGTTTTTGAGTGCCGTCACTGTCAAGGTATTTGATTTCAAATGCTGATGCAAAGTTTTGTCCGAGATAGTGCGAAGTGCCTGCTTGCAAGGATTTGCCGTCCAGCATCATAGCTTCCATTGTGTAAGTGTCCACAGCGCCTGCAAACTTCTCTTTCTCCGTCTTTCTGCCCACGAGCACGTCAATTGCCAAGACGTTTTGCATAAACTCGCGATAGACTTCAAGCATTTTGAGAGTTTCATCAACCGCCTCTTCTTCCGTGCGGTGGAGCGTATGTCCCTCTTGCCACAAGAACTCGCTTGTGCGGAGGAACGGACGCGTTGTCTTTTCCCATCTCACGACGTTTGCCCATTGATTGATTAGAACGGGCAAGTCGCGGTAGGATTGCACCCATTTTGCATACATTGAGCAGATGATCGTCTCGCTTGTAGGTCTCACAACAAGGTTTTCTTCAAGCGGCGTGTTGCCGATGTGTGTGACGAGCGCGACTTCCGGCGCAAAGCCCTCGACGTGATCCGCCTCTTTGACGAGGAAGCTATAAGGAATGAACATAGGAAAGTATGCGTTCTTGTGCCCTGTTGCCTTGAAACGCTTGTTGAGCTCTGCTTGGATGTTCTCCCAAATCTCGTAGCCGTACGGGCGGATAACCATCGTGCCCTTGACCGGGCCGTAGTCCACAAGCCCCGTCTTCAAAACGACGTCGGTGTACCATTGCGGAAAATCGACGGTCATGTCTGTGATTTCTTTTACAAATTGCTTTTGGTCTTTTGCCATAGTTTTGCCTCTTTGCTTTTGTCTTGACTATTGTATCATCTCATGATACAAATTGCAACCCAAAAAGTCTTGTGCTCTATCAAATCAAACAAAAGGCGCAAACAAGTTGCGCCATAGTCTTATTTTTCTTCGTCGAAGTCGTCTTCTTCGTCCTCGGCTTCTTCGTCTTCTTCATAGTCGTTGACGTCGCCGTAGTCAAAATCGTCAAAGTCGTCCGGAGCGGATTCCTCTTCCTCCTCATCCTCTTCAATCTCTTCGTCTTGAAGTTGTGAAAGCGAAAGTTCCTCTTCGTCCCCTGTGACAGGCTCTTCTTCATCGACAAACTCTTTCCAGCTGTCGTCGTCATCGTCTTCTTTTTCAAGAAGCTTGTCGGCACGCTCTGCACGGCAGGATGCGCAAATCTCCTCGCCCTCTTCCAAGAAATTGACCTTGCAGATTGGGCAGATTCTTTCTTCGAGTTCGCTCTCGTCTTCGTCGTCTTCCAAAAGACTTATTTTGCTTTCTCTTCCAAGTTCGGCTTTGCAGACTTCGCAGATTTCTTCTTCAATAGGAATCCAGTTCAGTTCGCAGCGCGGACATTTTTTGTATTTTGCCATAAAAACCTCTAAGTTGGGTTAGTTCCTATATTATATTTATAAAGACCCAATATGTAAACTATTTTTTTCATTTTTTCAAAAAAAATTATTTCAACATATTTTGTGCGTTTTCACCAATTTTTCACCAATATATTGTGTTTGAAAAAATAGGTGAAAATTATTATTGCAAAAAATGGTGAAAAGCACTATATTTTTGGTGTTTCAACAAGAGAAAACCCAGCAATTTCGTATTATTGAGCCAAAAGACACAAAACAATATTAAACGACAAAAAACCACCTGTTTCGTGGTTTTCTCCTCTCAACGCAAAAAAACGAACATGCTAAGATAGAGTCGTACTCAGGAGGATATTTATGGCAAAAACAATAGTCATCGCGGACGATAGCGCCGTGTTTACGGCGGGACTTGAAGATTTTATCTCAAAAAGTGAAAGATATGAGGTGGTGGGCGTTGCCTCAACCGGCACGCAGGCAATAAAACTTGTAAGCGAGTTTTCTCCCGACTTTCTGCTGCTTGATATAGTCATGCCCGAGCTGGATGGCTTTGGCGTTCTCTCCGCACTTGAATCCAAAAAGACGATTGTCGTGATGATGTCGCAACTCCGCCCTGACGGATTTGTGCAAAAAGCCATGCAGTACGGCGCAAGCTACTATCTTGCCAAACCGTTTGACTACGGCATGATGCTCAAGGTCCTTGACGGCTTTGACGCACACTTTGCCCCGCGCCCTCAACCCAAGTTCAACAAAAACTTGGACGAGAAAATCTCCAACTTGTTCATATCCGTCGGCATCCCCGCGCACATAAAAGGCTATCAGTTTTTGCGCGAAGCAATCAAAATGACGATAGAACAACCCGATATCATCAACTCTATCACAAAGCGACTATACCCCGGCATTGCGGAGCTGTATCAAACCTCGCCTTCAAAGGTGGAGCGCGCAATCCGCCACGCCATTGAAGTCGCTTGGAACCGCGGCAAAATTGAAAACATCAACAACGTGTTTGGCATAAAAATCTATTCGCCAAACGAAAAGCCGACAAACGGCGAGTTTATCGCGCTAATCGCAGACAAACTCCTGCTTGAAAGTGCTTAAAGCCCAATCCGGATAACACGGGCGTCTATTGCATTTGTACCGCAAAGAAATCCCGATTTGTCCGCTTTCCCATCAAGCGCAAGATTGCCCCGAGACACGGATTTGAGCATTTTCGTTCTCGTGCGGTTTAGGGAGCAATGTTGCGCGCGAAGCCTATGAAAAAATTGTGGTTATCAGCTGCGCGTTTGCCCAGCAAAGGCGGTGCAAATTGTCACAATTTTTGAATCTTTCCCCTTTACCCAAAGAAAGAACGCAACCGAAAGGCTGCGTTCTTTCTTTGAATTTAATAGTATTAATACTATTTGTTTGTAAGCACAAGCATATAGTGCTTGTCATCTTCTTCAGCTATCTCAATACAAAAAAACTCTGTGAAATATTTAGCCTCTTCTTCGGGCGCACCGAGCGGACGAGAGACGTGGTCAGCGTGTTGCTTGTGGTGAGAGTTGAGAATGTTTCTGCCGA
>DBVQ01000002.1:3819-4055 GCA_002308155.1 Christensenella sp. UBA1260 | reverse complement strand
GCATTGTAGATGACGACAAAGTCAAAGGTTTCACCTTGTTTGTTTTTGGCTTCGTCTTCGTTCATATCGAGGAAATCGATGTGTTCAAACTCCGCCCAGTCGCAACCTTCAAACTTGCGCTGCGCCACCTTTATCATTTCACCGGACAAATCTACGCCCTTGACACGTTCGCCCGTCAAGTCGTGAAGTATCTCGGTTATTGCGCCCGTCCCGCATGCAACGTCAAGGACGCGTGC
>DBVQ01000002.1:298-3790 GCA_002308155.1 Christensenella sp. UBA1260 | reverse complement strand
AAAACTGTCCCAATTGGAAGCGAGATTGTCAAAATATTTTTCAACTATTTCGTTTGTCATAACGCATTATGCGCCGAAGAACGCGCTCGGGTTTTCGACCTGTTGATAACCGCCGAAACTGAGAGGGCAAGCAAAGATTTCACTTGCGAGTTCCTTGCCAAAGAAGGCATATGTGATTTCGTTGGTCTTTTCCGTCATATCAATATCCGCAAAGAGATCTGGATATGCAACCTTTGCGAGATACCAAGTGTTGATGAGTGCGGTTTCAAGATTTGTGTAGTAAGCATATTGCGGCATTTCAATATAAACTTCGCCGTCTCTCCACGCTTTGATATTTTCAAGCGCTTGTTTGTTTGTGGCATCGAGTTTTGTGCTGATTGGCTTGATATTGTTGATTGCCGCAGAGTCAAAAATCATGATATCGATGTTATCGCTGATTTCAACAAGTTTTTCAAGCGTTATTTCGGTTTGCGGAGCACCGCTGCCGGAGATATCCGCCGCATTCTTGATGTGTGCGATTTCAAACGGTGCATAGTTGTTCTTTGCAGTCATAAGGTGATTTGTTGTGTCCCAATTGCCGAGCCCGCAGATATAAACGGATTTTTTGTCTGCTTCGGCGATGTCCTTCGTTCTGTTGAAAATCTCTTGTTCTTGTCCCTTAATATAGGATCTGAGCATTGCCGCTCTGCCGTTTTTGTTGAAAATCTTGCCAAGCATTGTGAGGCTGTTAAGGGCGTTGTTGTCAAAGATTGTTCTTGGCCCATATTTGACTGTGACGACAGGAATATTACCTCCAAGTTGTTGTTGGAGCGCGTTTTCTTTATCAAGATCTTCGTATTCGGAAATGACGATGTCGGGATTGCAAAGCAAAATCTTCTCTGCTTCCGCGGCTTGTGCCTGTGGACCGCCTACACCGCAAGAGTTTTCGATTGCGTTGAAAACTTCCGCATTTGCGAGTTGATAAGGTCTTGCCGCTTGGTCGAACTTTTTTGGACGTTGTGTAAGAGTTGTATTGTCAATATCTTCAATACCCGCAAGAAGATTTACATCGCCGATATATGAATACATACGAAGTGCGCCTGCGCCGATGCAAACGACTCTCTTGTATGTCCCCGGCTTGACCGTCACTTGGCGTCCAATCATATCCGTTATGGTGATTGGGTCAACATTCTGAGGGACAACCGAATCATCGTTTCCGGAAGGAACCGTCTGGTCTTTATTGTTGCAAGCGACAAATCCAATCAAAGAAAACGCAAGCACCAAAACGGCTATCACCGCAATAACGATGGTTTTTCTCATAATTTTGCTCATATTAACCTCCAAATACGATACCCTTGTGCCCTTCCACATCAAATATCTTGGTGGACACACCAAAGACGTCGCTTATTGTATTTTCGTTCAAAATATCCGCCCTGCCCGTGTGAGCGATAACCCCTTCTTTCATCATGAAGAACTTGTCCCCAAATGCAAAGGCGAAGTTGAGATTGTGGATTGCAATGAGAATCGTGATATGCTTTTCTTTTGCAATTTTTTTTGCTATATCAAAAATAAGTTTTTCATTTTGTATGTCAAGATTGCCTGTCGGCTCGTCAAACACAAGCATCTTTGGCTCTTGTGCAAGTGCGCGTGCGATTGCCACCTTTTGACGTTCGCCGCCGGACAGTTGATTGACGTTCTTGTTTGCGATATGTGCGATTTCAAGCTCTTCAATCACGCGGTTTGCGACCTCTCGGTCCTCTTTTGTTGCCATCAAGCCAAAGTGCGATATTCTGCCTGTAAGCACGCTGTCAAATACCGTCAAATCTCCAAAGGAGATTTCTTGCGGAACGTAGGCTATGAGTTTTGCTCTTTCAACCCTTGAAATCTTTTGCAGATTTTGTCCGTCAAACTCAATTTCTCCCTGAGGTTTTACAAGCCCAAGCACACACTTGAAAAGCGTGCTCTTACCTGCTCCGTTTTTGCCGAGAACTACACCGATTTCGCCCTTTTCAAGAGACAGGTTTAAGCCATTCAAAACAGGTGCGCTTTTTTTGTATGCAAAATGCAAATCTCTTATTTCAAACATTTTTCACGTCCCTCCTTGCAAACAACATAAAGAGGAAGAACGGAGCGCCGAGAAGCGACGTCACTGCTCCGACCGGAAGAGCTATGCCCGAGCTTATACTCCTTGCAAACGTATCTGCAACAAGCAACAGCAAACTGCCCATGAGCGCCGTCATTGGGATTGATACAACGTGATTATGCCCAAGCAGCCTCTTGATGACGTGTGGGCATATAATGCCCACAAAACCAATTATTCCAAGGAAGGAAACGCACATTGCCGTGACAAGCGAAGAGATGAGCAAGCCCACCACTCTGAGCGCCGTTGCGTTGACGCCCACGGTCTTTGCTATATTGTCCCCGCCAAGCATGGCGTTGAAACGCCAAGACAGACAGAAGAAAACTATAAGTGCGGCACCAACCACGCCAAGCATAATATAATCCTGCGTGAATGTGACGCGCCCAAGGTCGCCAAAAGACCATATAACCGCCGCGGACAAGCCTACGTCTGTGGCAAAAACTTGCAACAGCGTTGTGCCCGCTGTCCAAATTGCGCCTATCGCAATGCCCGCAAGTACAATCGTGTTGGGAGAAAAGTTTTTAAGTCTGCAAAGCGCAAGCACCAACAGCACAGATGCCGACGCAAACAAAAACGCTATGAGCGATACGGCAAACGGGTTGAAGGTGTTGATTGATCCCGCAAGATCCCTGCCGGATGAGAAAAACCCACCTGCAAAACCTATGATTGAAACGTTTGCGCCAAACACCGCCGCATTGGAAACGCCGAGCGTGGACGGAGATGCCATAACGTTGCCGAGCGTCGTCTGCATGATAAGACCTGCAACCGCCAACCCCGCACCCGCAACAACCGCCGCTATAACACGTGGCAAACGGATTTTCAATATGATTGTGTTGTTTATGTATGTGCTCTTGCCTGCAAGGGCATCAAAACAATCCTTCACCGTCATTTCCGTCGTCCCGATAAAAAGGCACACAAAAAACATCAGCACGGTGACAAGAGTCAACGCCGAGATGATGATTGCCTTTTTGATGCGCAGTTTTTTTTGCGCGTCAAGTGTGGTTGACATTGCGGTTTCCATGCCTAAATCATACCAATTTTGGGCACTTTTTGCAAGTTTTTTCAAAAAATGTTCGGTTTTTTCTTGATTTTTCAAGACATTGTGTTTTATAATGTATATAATACAAAACAGAGGTTTCGGCTATGGACAAAAGAGTGAAAAAAACGCGTCATCTCATCTATACGGCTTTTGCGAGCGTACTCAAACAAAAGGGCTATGGCAAGATGACCGTTGAGGACATTTTGCAGGAGAGCGGGGTTTCGCGCTCAACGTTTTATACGCACTTCAAAACAAAAGAGGACGTGCTTGACTCTATCTCTGCAAATATATTTGAGCACGTGTTTTCGCACTCCTTGACGGTGGAAGAGACGCA
>DBVQ01000002.1:0-254 GCA_002308155.1 Christensenella sp. UBA1260 | reverse complement strand
TATCACTTGCACGATGAAAAGGATTTGATAACCGCAATCCTTGCATCCTCAAGCAGAGATGCGTTTTTGCACGATATGCGCCTGCACGTCATGCCTATTGTGGAGCGCCTCATCAACGACAAACTCGTAAAACACATAGACGTCCCTGCCGACCTTTTGAAAAACAAAGTCTGCGAGGATTTCATCCTGACAGTTGTTTACTGGTTTGAAAACAATTGTGCCGAATCACCAGAAAAGATTAAAGATTATTTCTT
>DBVQ01000093.1:1664-6803 GCA_002308155.1 Christensenella sp. UBA1260 | reverse complement strand
GAGCAGTTTTGAATAAATCAATTTAAAATAAAAAACAACAAAAGCACACAAAGTGTGCAATAAGGAGAAAAATATGATCAATTTGAAAGGCGCTTGCATGTTCGGACAATCAGGCGGTCCGACATCAGTCATCAACAGCAGTGCTGCAGGTGTTTTCACAGAGGCACTCTCTCAAGACAACATCACCGCAGTGTATGGTGCAGAACACGGCATCGTGGGTATTCTCAACGAGAAGTTCTTTGACATCTCCAAAGAGGATCAAAGAGAACTTGACCTTTTGAAGTACACACCGTCATCCGCACTTGGCTCAGTCCGCTACAAACTCAAAGATGCAGACGTGGACGATACAGACTACAAGAGAATCCTTGAAGTCTTCAAAAAGTACAACGTTCGATATTTCTTCTACAACGGCGGCAACGACAGTATGGACACTTGCAACAAGATTTCCAAATATATGCAAAAGTCCGGCTGGGATATCAACGTCATCGGCGTGCCAAAGACAATCGACAACGACCTCTATGGCACAGACCACTGCCCAGGATACGCATCTGCTGCAAAGTACATCGCAAACACCGTCATGGAAGTCAACCTTGACGCAAAAGTGTACGACACGCCAATGGTTTGCATCATCGAGGCAATGGGCAGACACGCAGGCTGGCTCACAGCGGCGGCAGCTCTTGCAAAAGTGAACGGCTTGGGCGCAGACCTCATCTATTTGCCGGAAGTTGACTTTGACATTGACAAGTTTGTCGAGGACGTCAAGAACGTTTGTGCAAAGAACGGCAACAAATGCATCGCAGTCGTGTCCGAAGGCATCCACAACAAAGACGGTCAACTCATCTGCGAATCCTTTGGTCCTGCAGCAGCAAGAGACAGCTTTGGCCACGCACAACTCGGCGGCGTTGCATCCATCCTTGCAAACCTCATCAAAGAGAAGACCGGATTTAAGACAAGAGGCATTGAGCTGAGCCTTATGCAACGTTGCGGCGCACACTTGGCATCCAAGACGGACGTTGAAGAAGCATTTGAAGCAGGCGCAGAAGCAGTCCGCGCGGCAGTGAGAGGCGAGACAGACAAGATGGTCATCTTTGAGCGTCATTTTGACGAGAAGGGCAACTACTACAACAAGAACGTCCTCATGCCACTTGAGTATGCCGCCAACACCGAAAAGAAAGTTCCGCTCGGCTGGATCAATGAAGAGGGCAACAACATTAGCGACGACTTCATCGCATACGCATTGCCACTCATTCAAGGTGACGCAAAGGCTCCGCTTGAAAACGGACTTCCGCGTTTTGCACGCCTCAAGAAAGTATACGCAAAATAAAACCGCACAGTTTTGCACCTAACTTTGTCAGATTTACGTGCGCTCGCCACCGTGTACGCCTTTGTACACTAGGTGGCTTACGTGCGCGTCTTTCGCGTTATGCATCAAAACTGAGCAGTTTTAACAGTAATAAACACACATAGTGTGAAAAGAGGGAAAATATGAAAAAAGAAACAGAGTTTCACAAAGCCTATTGGAATGAATCTCTCTATCCGTACGTGAACAAAAAGCAGATTTTGAACGATGCGGAAGCAGAGGGTGGCAAGGAAGCTCGCAAGGCAAAAGCGCAAGAACTCAAAGAGACAAAGCGTGAGTTCAAGCGTGAGAGCAAGGAGTTCAAACGTGAACACAAGATGCACTTGCATCCGCTCATGGCGTACATCTTTGATTTTGCCGAAGAGGATAGGGCGCTCCCAAATAGCCGCACGCCTTTTGATGCGGAAATCAAGATTGAGCACGACGTCGTCTACAAAGAGATTGACGGCGAAAAGCTTGTTATGGACATCTACTATCCATCTCATCCTGTCGGCGAAAAGTCTCCTTGCGTCATGGACATCCCGGGCGGCGGTTGGGTGATTCACAATCGTCATAGAAGAGACGGCTACGCAAGACTTTATGCCGCACTCGGCGCAGTCGTTGCAGTCATTGACCACAGACTTTGCCCAAGAGTTTTGTTCCCTGAGGATTTGAAGGACTGCATTGACGCCTACAACTTCTTAGTTGACAATGCAGACAGATTTGGCATTGACAAGGACAATATCACGGTGACGGGCGACTCGTCCGGCGGACATCTCTCCGCGTGTATCGGATGCGCATCGTCAAGTGAAGAGTTTGAAAAGAAGCTTGAACTTCCGCATCTCAAGACAAAACCTGCAAATCTCATTGCAATCAGCGGTGCGTTCTCAATGGAAATCATGTATCGCATACCGCTCACAAACACGCTCATGGTGAGATATTTCACAGGGCAAAACAGCCGCAAGGGTAGCAGAAACTGGAAGTACTACAACGAACTCAATGTTTACAACTGCTTGAACGCTGACTTCCCGGAGATGTACAACAACGGCGGCGCAACTGACCCGCTCTGCTTTGGCGAAGCCAAGCGTATGGCAAAGCATCTCGACGCAGTGGGAGTCAAAAATGAGTACAACGTGGGCAAAGTGTGGTACAACTCCGCGCACTGCTACGTTTTGAGACTTCCTTTCAAGCCTGCACGCCGCGATATGCTCAAACTTATGAACTGGTATGTGGCAAAACAAGCCGAGAAGGGCGTTGATTTGTCCACAGGACAAAAGAGGGTTGAAACCTTCCTCACAAACTATAAGAAAGCACTTAACGGAAAAGTTGAATGTTAAAAGATATTGACATTGAAAAAGGAGACGTGATTGACGCTGAAATTATAGATTTCGGCTCAAACGGGGAAGGCGTTGCAAAGTGCGGCGTCTATCCTATCTTTATCCCTTTTGCGGTCAAAGGCGATGTCGTGCGTGCGCGCATCACGTGGACGAGCAAGGACTATGCCTTTGGCGAGATTGTCGAGATTGTTGAACCCTCTGTTTGCAGAGTCAAACCGCCGTGCCCGTATTTTGAAAAGTGCGGCGGTTGCGACATTCAAAACGTTGAGCATTCTTTTCAACTTGAAATGAAGAGAACGTGCGTCGAGCGCGCACTCAAAAAGGTGGGCGGACTTGACGTCAACGTGCCTTTGCCTGTAAGCCTCAACGAATGGGAGTACCGCAACAAACTTGCGCTTCCTTTCGGACAGAACAAGAGAAGCGGCAGGGTATTTCTCGGCTTTTTTGAAAAACGCTCGCACAGTGTTGTGCCAATGAAGTGGTGCAAACTTCAAGGGCAGTGGGCGGCGGATCTCATTGAGGACGTCGGCGAATGGGCGAATGAGTGTGGGCTCAATGCCTACGACGAGCAGAGTGGCAAAGGGTATCTAAGACACGCAGTCGCAAGGATGCTTGACACACTCACTCTCACGCTCGTCGTCAATTCAAAGGCACAGAATATCGAAAAACTCGATTATTTGACACAAAAACTGAACAGACATTTTGTGGACTACACAATTTTTGTGTCAAACAATACGAAAAACACAAACGTCATCATGGGGGACAGCGTGCACCTCGTGTATGGCACTGAGCGCGCGCAAGACCTTGGTCGTTTCAAAGCCGTCGTGTCTCCGCTCTCGTTTTTGCAAGTAAACGACAAGGTGAGAGACGCCATCTACGACGACGTTTGCGATAAGATTGGCGCGGACTTTGACGGGGAGATTGTCGAACTGTATTCGGGCGTGGGGCTTTTGACAGCCCAACTGGCAATGCGCCTCACAAATGCACACATCACCGCAGTTGAAATCGTCCCCGAAGCCACAAATGACGCGGATGCACTTATGCACAATCTTGCAATTGACAACGTCAACAACGTATGCGCAGATGCGGCGAAATATGTGGAAGAGATTGCGGAAAGCAAAAAGCCGCGTGTGCTCATTCTCGACCCACCGCGCAAGGGGTGCGACGAGAGAGTGCTAACAGTCGCAAACAAGGCGGGATTTGAAAAAATCGTCTATATTTCTTGCAATCCGCAGACGCTCGCACGCGATTTGAAGACTTTGTCTTCAAAATACAAAATAGACTATATTCAACCATACGATATGTTCCCGCAGACACATCATGTCGAGACGGTTGTGGGACTATTACGAAAATAAGGAGTTGTATATGGTCAAAGAAATTGAAAACTTGAAAGAATATGACTCTTTTATCGACGGCTTTTATGACGATATAAACTTTTCTGACCCGCATATTGTGGCAGAAAAGGAAGCGGGAAAAGACATATACAGTTGGCAAAAGAAGAGTGCCGATCATTATTTTGTCGTGACGGACAACGATGATATTTTGGGCTTGTTTGTTTTCATTGTCTATGAGGACGAAAAGTATTTGGAAATGTACACCGGTCTGTCAAGGAGCGCGGTGGCAATAGACGAGATGCTGGACTATCTTACAGCCAATTACAAGGGGTTCAAAGCGGACTTTGTTTTCAATCCAAGATGGGCGATGTTTAAAGTTGCATTGCAAAAGCGGAACGCCTCATTTGATATTGAACAACAGAGAATGGTGTATTTGCACAAAAAGTTTGACATTGACACAAGCGATATAGTCCCTTACAGCGACAAATATAGAGATCAATATCTTGCAATGCACACCAAAGATATGTATTGGGTTGGCGAAAAGGTGATTGAAGCAAAAAAGAGATTCAACATTTTCCTTGCCGTAAAGGACGACGTGGTGATGGGCTATATTGACGTCACTCACTGCTTTGACGAAAACGAGCCTTATGATCTTTTTGTCAAACCCGAATACCGTGGAAACGGAGTGGGGAAAAGACTTCTTTATAAGGCACTGCAAGAGAATGAGCCAAAAGATATGATGCTGTTTGTTGACGTTGACAATGAAATAGCAATCAACCTCTACAACTCGCTCGGCTTCCAAAAACAGGAATACGCAGATATACAAGTCGCAAATGTTTATCCTTTGTGATAAGGCTTAAAAACAGGAGAAATTATGATTAAAAGAGCAACTATAGATGACGCAAAAGTGCTGGCAGAGATGGCGAGCGACTGTGAACTTCAAAACACCGACAGTCTAAAATTTCATCTCGCTATGGGCTTTGAGGAAGCAAACAGAATAATTTGTTTCAAAAAAAACTGTGAAAATAGAGAGCAGGGAGAGTGCTATGGACAAGAATAAATTGGCGGGATTTATAAGAAAGCAAAAAGTGGCGTTTATTTGCTCGGTGGACGAAGAGGGATTCCCGAC
>DBVQ01000093.1:0-1621 GCA_002308155.1 Christensenella sp. UBA1260 | reverse complement strand
TTCTATTTTTCAACCAACACTTCTTCTATGAGAGTGAAGCAGTATCTTGACAACCAAAATGCCTGCATCTATTTCTACCATAAAGGGCTCTTCAAATATGTGGGCGTGATGCTCAAAGGCCAAATGGAAGTGCTGACCGATCAAGTGAGCAAAGATATGATTTGGCGAAAAGGCGACACGATGTTCTACAAGGGCGGTGTCACCGATCCCGACTACTGCGTGTTGAAGTTTACAGCAGAGAACGGAAGATACTATTGCGATTTGAAAACTGAAAGTTTCCAAGTTGAATAACAAATTGATTATGAGTGCAGAGATTGTTTTTGTTGGAATGTCGCTTATTGACGTGATCGTGCAGGGATTTGACAAGATCCCTGTTTCGGCGAGCGGATATAGGGCGGAGAGTTGTTCCGTCAACGTTGGCGGAGAGTCGGTCAACGGTGTGCTCGCGGCGGCGAAGCTTGGAGCGAAAACCGCGATCCTTTGCCATCTCGGCAAGGACGCCGAGGGCGATATGGTGGTGGCAGCGCTTGAAAAACACGGCGTTGACACAAGCCTAGTCGTGCGCGACGAGCATCCGACGCCTGTGACGACAATGCTTGTTGAGAGCGACGGCAGCCGCAAGTCTATCACCAACCTTGCACACAAGCACAACTTCCATCCCGAGACGCATTTGGATGCGCTCGCGGGGGCAAAGGCTATCGTGCTTGGATCTTTGTTCCGCGCGCCGTTTGACGAGCCTGAGATTGTAAAAGCGGTTGTGGAGTATGCGCACAAAAACAATATCCTTGTGTTTGCGGACACGAAGATACCCAACTTTGCAAAGATTAAGCTTGAAGATATAAAGGACTCTTTGCCGCTCATTGACTATATCACACCCAACGAGGACGAAGGGAAGTTTTTCACAGGCGAGGACGATCCCGAAAAGATGGCGGACGCATTTTTAGAGTACGGTGTCAAAAACGTCATCGTCAAACTCGGAGGAAAGGGTTGTCTGTTCAAAAATAGCGAACGAATGATACGCCTTGACGCCTACGATATAAACGCAGTTGACACGACGGGCGCAGGAGACAACTTTCTTGCGGCATTTGCGAGTGAGATACTGCGTGGGGAGAATGTCAAAGATGCGCTTGCGTTTGCAAACGCTTGCGGTGCAATCTGCTCAACCGCGGTTGGCGCATCAACGGCACTGAAAGACCGCGAGCAGGTTTTGGATTTTGCAAAAACGCATTGAGATATATATGACAAAAAAATGAACGTAGGAATCATCGTTGGGGTAAGCATAGAAGAAGCCGTGGGAGTGCTTTTGATTGTACTTGGTCTTGTGATCTGGATCAAGAAGGCAGTTTCACTTTTGCATACCTATCACTACAAGCACGTGGAAGAGGAGGACATACCTGCCTATTGCCGCGTGATCGGGATCGCATTGATTTTGATGGGCGTTGGGCTTTGCGCCACGGGCGTTCTCAATCTGTTTGAGTCGGCTTGGTGGTGGATCCCTTTGACTGTTGGATTTGTGGTTGGAATTGCCGTGTTTATCTTTGCGCAGAAAAAATACAACGGATCGATATTTTGACGAGTTTTAAAAGGAGAGCAATATGGATTTGATACCAAGTTTTGCTGT
>DBVQ01000064.1 GCA_002308155.1 Christensenella sp. UBA1260 | reverse complement strand
CCTCTTGATCCCAAATCAAGCGCTCTAGCCAAACTGAGCTACACCCCAGCGGATTTTGCCGCTTGCTTGCGACTTTGATACTATACAATAATTTGGCGTTGTTGTCAATAATTTTTCAATTAGATTTTTAGTTTTTTTTGACAAGAAAACATGCTATCCTTGCTTTTTCTCAAAAAAGTGTCAATATTTGCGTTCTGTGCCGATTTATTCTATTTGCGGAGGCGTTATGAAAGCGGAATACGAATTGAAAAACGACGAAATCCTCGTCCGCCTGAAAGGCGAATTGGACGAATACGGCGCGGGGCAAATCAAGGACACTATTGATAGAATAATTGCCTCTCACTCTGCCCGTTCGTTTATTTTTGATCTTGAAGACGTCCATTTTGTGGACAGCACGGGGCTTGGGTTTTTGCTTGGCAGATACAAAAAACTAAGAGCCAAACACGCGGAACTCCTTGTTCAAAACGTCAATCCGCAAGTTGACAAAGTGTTCAAGACGTCGGGCGTCTATTCTTTTGTCCCGAAAATCGACTGATTAGGAGAAAATATGCAGGATTATTTCAAATTGGAAATCAAAGCCGAAGGCAAAAACGAGGCGTTTGCAAGGGCGACGGTTGCGTCGTTTGCGCTGGCACTCTCCCCGACTCTCGAAGAGATTGGCGATATCAAGACCGCAACAAGCGAAGCAGTGACCAACGCTGTCGTGCATGCCTACCCCTTGGGCGACGGCATTGTGGAAATCATTGGCGAAATTGACAAAGAGGAAAACTCTCTTACAGTGACTGTTGTGGATTTTGGGTGCGGAATTGAGGATTTGTCTGCCGCGCTTGAGCCATTTTACACCACAAAACCCGACGACGAACGCAGTGGCATGGGCTTTACAATCATAGACACCTTTTCGGACGAAATGAAAGTTGATTCAAAAGTCGGCGCAGGAACGACCGTCCGCTTCAAAAAGGTCTTCAAAAGATGCTGAGCCACGAGGATACACTATCCCTCATCAAAGAGGCTCAACAAGGAAGCGACGAGGCAAAGGAAAAACTCATTGTTGAAAACGTCCCTCTCATCAAATCCATTGTCAAACGCTTTAAAGGCCGTCTTGAATACGACGACCTGATGCAACTCGGCTCAATGGGCTTTGTCAAGGCAATTCTCAACTTCAAAGAGGAATACGGCGTGCGGTTTTCAACCTATGCAGTCCCCTTAATAAGTGGCGAAATAAAGAGATTTTTGCGCGATGACGGCTCTGTCAAAGTTTCGCGCTGGGCAAAAATACTGTCAGCCAAAATCTCGCAATATATCGACGAAAAGCAAAAACTCGGCAAAGCCGAGCCAACAGTTGACGAGCTCGCCGAAAAGTTTGAGTGCGAAAGACAGGACATAATCTTTGCGATGGAAACAAATCAGTTTCTTTTGTCGCTCTCTGATAGCATTGACGACGATGGTGCTCCGCTCGAAGACAGAATTGCAGGCGGCAACTCCCCCGACGACAATCTTGACAACATAATTTTGAAGGACTCAATCGTGAGTCTGCCTGAGCGCGAAAAGAAAATCATAATTCTTCGTTATTTCCGCGACCAAACGCAGAGCGAAGTCGCAAAAGAACTCGGCATATCCCAAGTGCAAGTCAGTCGTATTGAAACGAAAATCCTGCAAAAGCTCAAATCTAACATAGTTTTTTGACATCAGGGCTTATGCCCTGTTTTTAACTGTTTTCCCCGTTTTTACGCAAAGTTATCGGCATATTATATTGACATTTTACGAATAGTTTTGTATAATATACAAAAACGAAGGACAAAGCAAAGATGGCAAACACATATATTAAGGAACGCGATAAAAATCTGGCAAAACGTCTGCGCGCAATTCGCGATGAGCTTCCCGAGTTCTGCGAGGAGTTTTTTGTCGGTATTGAGCCTGTGACAAGCCCGCTTACACGCTTGAATTATGCCTATGATCTCAGGATTTTCTTTGACTATTTGCTCAAAAACGTCCGCGCGTTCAGAGATTATACCGACCTTTACGACTTCACTGTTGAGGATTTGAACAAAATCACACTCGGAAATCTTGAATCATATATGGAATATCTTTCCTTCTACGAATACGACGGCAAGGAATCGCAAAATCATGACAAGGGCAAGGCTCGCAAGATTTCAACCGTTCGCACATTTTTCAAATACTATTTCAACCACGACAGAATCCCATCCAACGTCTCCGCAAAGCTCACAATGCCAAAGCAGCATGACAAGGATATCATCCGCCTTGAAAACCACGAAGTTGAGCGCATACTTGACGCGGCGGAAACAGCGGATTTTATGAGCGAACACCAACGCAAAGTGCAAGCCAACACGCGCGCACGTGATGTAGCACTGCTCACTCTCCTTCTCGGCACGGGCATCCGTGTCAGCGAGTGTGTTGGTCTCAGCCTTGGAGATATAGACTTTGAGACAAATGCCTTTACCGTCACAAGAAAAGGCGGAAATCAAGCAATTTTGTATTTTGGCGACGAAGTCCGTGAAGCCCTTCTCTACTATATTGAGGGTGAAAGAAAACGCCTTATTGATCGCTGCGAAAAGACTGAAATTGCCGAAACAGACAGAGATGCTCTCTTCCTTTCTTTGCAAGTCAAGCGTATTTCCGTACGTGCGGTTGAAAACATCGTAAAAAAGTATGCGGTTGAAGCTGCTCCTCTCAAAAAGATTTCGCCGCACAAACTCCGCAGCACTTTTGGCACAAATCTCTACCGTGCAACAGGAGATATCTATATGGTTGCAGATGTTCTTGGGCACAGAGACGTCAATACAACCAAGAAACACTATGCCGCAATCGAGGAAGACCACCGCAAAATCGCCGCACAAGTTGTCAAACTCCGCGACCCCAAAAAGCCACTGTAAAGTGGACTTTTGCCCCTTTTGCGCAAAGAAAACAAAATATAAGTATTATAATATATTGACTTTATTGTAATAGTTTGCTAAAATTGTTTTAATCTACTTAGGAGAAACGCAATGGACATTTCATCTGTCAACAGCGACCTCATCCGTGGCAATGTCACAACGATAATTCTTGGCTCTTTGCAGGGGCAAGACCGCTACGGTTATGAGATTCTCAAAGAAATCGAGGACAAGAGCAATGGGCACTATGTGCTCAAACAAGCCACCCTCTACAATCAACTCAAGCGTCTTGAAAAACAGGGGCTTGTTTCTTCGTATGAAGGAGATCCCGATGACACGGGCGGCGGAAAACGTCGCTACTATGCCCTCACAAAGGAAGGTCAAGCGTATCTTGAAAAAGAAACGACGGAATATGAATATTCTCGTACAATCCTTGACAATCTTCTCTCTTCCAACGAGTTTGACTTCACAAAGGACATTCCTTTTGACGCAAGCGAACTTCGTCCGTATGCAAAACGCGACCCTGAAGAAAAACCGAAAGTCGTCTACAAGGACAGAGTCGTCGAGGTTGAAAAACCAATTGAAACAAAGGTGTATCTTGACCGCTTTGGTCAACCTATCACCGAAGAAGAGGCCAAAAGCCTCGCCCTTCAAGCTCACCTCCAAGACGAGGAAGCCAAGGAGCTCGCAAGAAAGCATGCGCAAGAACTCGATGAAAAGGACGAGACAATCCGTCGCTATGACAAGCAACTCCGTCAAAGAGAAGATGAACTTCGTCAAGCAGACGAAGATATGCGCCTTGCAAAGCAACAATTAAGTGCTTATGAAGAAGAGCAACGCATAAGAGAGGAAGCTCGCCGTCAAGCAGACGAAGAGGCAAAGCGAGTTGCCGAAGCACAAGCAAAGCGCAAAGTTGAACAGCTTCGCCGCCCTGCTGTAAATCTCGAAGAGATTTTTGCAAAACTTGACGCTGAAAGTGAATATTCAAACAACACGGAATATTCAAAGCCGATTATGCAAGAGTTCAGCGGAGCAACACCACAAGAACATACATATTTCAATGCGTATAGTGGCGAGATTGAGACCTCTTCCCGTTCACAATCCACTTTGAGAGACATTTTCAAGGTGCTTGACGAAAAGGAAGCGGCAATCGATGACAAGAACGCTGAAGAGCAAGCAAAACGCGACGAGTTTGATCGCGAAACACTTGAGCGTCAACGTGAATACATAAACGAGCGCGAAAGAGAGCACGACGAACAGTTTGTTCAAGCAGAGCTTGAAAACCCTGCTCCAGTTGCTCAGCCAAAAGCCGATAGATTTGTTCCGTCAGCGGTCGTCGAACGTGCAGAAGACGGTTTTGACTATGAAAAGTCCAACGTTAACTATCGCGAGTTCTTCACTTCTATTGCCGACCAAGAGGAAACAAAGCCAAGAAAGCAAGAACAGCAAGTCTCCTACGACAGCGACATAAAGACAAGACTTTATGCAAAAGGCTTTAAAATCCGCCCGTACGACAGAGGCAACACTTCGGAGTTCTATTCATTCAATTTCCTGCAATCTAACCGCATAA
>DBVQ01000065.1:13783-13905 GCA_002308155.1 Christensenella sp. UBA1260 | reverse complement strand
AACGCAATGGACATTTCATCTGTCAATAGCGACCTCATCCGTGGTAATGTTACTACCATAATCTTGGGTTCTTTACAAGGCCAAGATCGCTATGGATATGAGATTCTCAAAGAAATAGAGGA
>DBVQ01000065.1:0-13729 GCA_002308155.1 Christensenella sp. UBA1260 | reverse complement strand
CTCAAGCGTCTTGAAAAACAGGGGCTTGTTTCTTCGTATGATGGAGATCCAGATGATACTGGCGGTGGTAAGCGTAAATATTATGCACTTACCAAAGAAGGTAAAGCATATCTAGAAAAAGAAACAAGTGAGTACGAGTATTCTCGTACAATTCTTGATAATCTTCTCTCCTCTAACGAATTTGACTTTACAAAGGAAATTCCTTTTGATGCATCTGAACTCCGCCCTTATGCAAAGCGCGATCCAGAAGAAAAGCCAAAGATTGTCTACAAAGAAAAAGTAGTTGAAGTTGAGAAACCAATTGAAACAAAGATATACTTTGACCGTTATGGACAACCAATAACTGAAGAAGAAGCTAAAGAGCTTGCTCTTAAAGCACATATTGAAGACGAAAAAGCTCGTGAACTTGCTCGTCAACATGCACAAGAACTTGATGAAAAAGATGAAACCATTCGCATGTATGATAAGCAACTTCGTCAAAGAGAAGATGAACTTCGCCAATCTGCACAAGAAATTCGCGAAGCGAAACAACAAATTCAAGATTACGAAGAAGCTCAACGTGTAAGAGAGGCTGCTCTAAGGCAAGCTGAAGAAGAAGCAAAACTTGTTGCTGAACGCGAGGCTCAACGTAAAAATGAACAACTTCGCCGCCCTGCTGTAAATCTCGAAGAGATTTTTGCAAAGCTTGATGCAGAAAGCGAATACTCCAAAGAAACTGAGTATTCAAAACCTATCATGCAAGAGTTCTCTGCTAAAGAACCTCAAGAACATACATACTTTAATGCATATAGCGGAGAAATTGAAACTTCAAGCCGTTCACAATCTACCCTTAAAGACATCTTTAAGGTTTTAGATGAAAAAGAAGCAGAAATCGATGATAAGAATGCTCAAGAACAAGCAAGACGTGACGAGTTTGAACGCACTACAATTGAACAACAACGTGAATACTTCAATGAACGTGAGCAAGAAAAGCAAGATCAAGAGTTCTTGCAAGCTGAACTTGAGAATCAAGTTCCAGAGCAACCAACTCAAAACGTATTTGCTCCATCAGCTGTAGTTGAGCGTGCTGAAGATGGATTTGATTATGAAAAATCAAATGTAAACTATCGTGAATTCTTCTCTTCTATCGCAGACCAAGAAGAACAACGTCCACAAAAACAATCTCAACCAGTTTCTTATGATACTGATATTAAAACAAGACTTTATGCAAAAGGCTTTAAAATTCGCCCATATGATAGAGGAAACACATCTGAGTTCTATTCTTACAATTTCCTGCAATCTAACCGCATAAGACGTGATACATTCCTCATTATTCTCGGTTTCTTTGCAGTGGAAGTTGCAATCATGTGGGCATCACTTTTCAGGACTGTGTCCTATGCCTACTTCCTGCCGATTCTTCTCGTCGGTGCGGCACTCTGCTTGGTGCCAACAGTCATTTATCTTGTCAACCCAACAAGGCGCACGCGTGCAAACTTCAACTTCAAGCTGTCAATCCTTAACCGCACTATGCTGTTTATTGAGCTGACTGTCGTTTGCATATTGATAGGTTTCTTCGGGCTCGGCGCAACAGTCAATGACAGCAAGATGATTATCTGCGCGATAGTGCTCCCAATGGTGCTCTTCACCAACCTTCCGCTCAGCTCACTCATCTACTGGTTGCTGTACAGGACAAGAAAATATCACATTGCATAAAATAATCAAATAAGTGTTTGACTATTAAAGTTTTGATTGCTATAATATCAAAGCACTATCATTTAGGGGAGTGGCTCAACGGTAGAGCAACGGTCTCCAAAACCGTTGGTTGCGTGTTCGAATCGCGTCTCCCCTGCCANNTTCCTGCAATCTAACCGCATAAGACGCGACACTTTCCTTATTATTCTTGGATTCTTCGCTCTTGAAATTGTAATTATGTGGGCTTCCCTTTTCAGAACTGTATCATATGCATACTTCTTACCAATTCTTCTTGTTGGTGCAGCACTATGCTTCATCCCTACAATTATTTATCTTGTAAATCCAACAAGACGAATAAGAGCAAACTTCAATTTCAAACTATCTATTCTAAATAGAACAATGCTCTTTATAGAATTGACAGTTGTATGTATCTTGATTGGTTTCTTTGGTCTTGGAGCAACAGTTAATGATAGTAAGATGATCATTTGTGCAATTGTTCTTCCAATGGTACTTCTCACAAACTTGCCTCTCTCTTCATTAATCTATTGGCTCTTGTACAGAACAAGAAAGTATCACATAGCATAACAAAATTAAAAAGACTTGCAGTTCGCAAGTCTTTTTTTTATGCAATAAATTCGAAGAACACTCCTAAAGGAGTGCTCTTCTGGCAGGGGAGACGCGATTCGAACACGCAACCGACGGTTTTGGAGACCGTTGCTCTACCGTTGAGCCACTCCCCTAAATTTTATTGCTTTGTTATTATAGCAAGCAAACATTCAATAGTCAAACACTTATTTGATTTTTAGCAATATTTTGGCCTAATAAGAAAAAATATTATTTGCAATTCTTCTCTATTTCCTATACAATATAAATATGGCAAAAAAAGTTGTAGAAATCTATACAGACGGAGCATGTTCCGGTAATCCTGGTGCTGGCGGTTGGGCAGCTGTTTTACTATATAAAAACCATCAAAAAGAGATTTCAGGCGCTGAAGAATCCACAACTAATAATAGAATGGAACTAACAGCCATTATTAAAGGTCTTCAAATGCTTAAAGAGCCTTGTATAGTAACAGTTTATAGTGATAGCGCCTACTCTGTCGAACCTTTCCTACAAAACTGGATTGAAGGCTGGGTAATGCGTGGTTGGAGAACTGCTGGAAAAGATGACGTTAAAAATGTAGATCTTTGGAAAGAACTTCTCTCTTTAATGCAAATCCATGAAGTATCTTTCGTCAAAGTTAAAGGACACTCAGATAACGAGCTTAATAACCGTTGTGACAAGTTAGCAGTTAAAGCATATAAAGATTTGCAAAAGACATTACCACCTGTTATTTCGCTTCCTGACGAGCCAAAAGACGAACAATAAAAAAGCACCAAAAATTGGTGCTTTTAATATACTTATAAGTACACAAAAATCCGCTCTTAGAGCGGATTTGTTGTTTTATATTCAATGTGAAACTCAAATTAGTCTTTCTTCTCGTCTTCGAGATCAAGATTCAAGCTACCAAGCAAGTCGCCAAGAGTTGCATTGCTGCTTCCAGAAACCCATTCCTTTGGTTCGGAAGAAGCTTCCTTCTTTGAACTGCGACGTTCTTTCTTGCCTTCGCCATCTGAGACTTTTTGTTCGAATTTCTTTGCTCTTGCAGCTCTCTTTGCAGCCTTCTCTTCGTCGGATGCTTCTTGTGCTGGAGCTTCTCCTTCTGGAGCTGGTGCTTCTTCTGGAACTGGGAGCAATTCTTTGATTGAAAGTGTGATACGATTATCATCAAAGCCAATAATCTTTGCTTCGACTTCTTGACCAACTGTCAATGCTTCGTTTGCATCTTTGATCCAGTTATGAGAAATTTGAGAAACGTGAACAAGACCATCAACACCGTCATCAATTGAAATGAATGCGCCATATGGGAAGATTCTTTCAACTTTACCCTTAATGATTGTACCAACTGGGAACTTCTCTGCTGCTACTTCATAAGGTTTCTTTTGGAGTTGCTTATAACCAAGGGAAATCTTGCCTGTATCTCTGTCCATCTTAAGAACAACGAAATCATAGCTTTCACCAATCTTCAAAACTTTTGCAGGATCTGTGATCTTATTCCAGCTGAGTTCGGAGATGTGAGCAAGGCAATCAAAACCTCTAACACTTACGAATGCGCCAAAAGCTGTAAATCTCTTAACTTTACCAGTTACGATATCATGTACGTGGATGTTATTCCAGAACAAGTCTTCTTTCTCTTTCTTTTCTCTCTCGAGAATAATTCTTTGAGAAGCGAAGAGATATCTTGACTTCTTTTGTGGCTTATCTTCTTGTGCTTCAACTTCTTCACCTTCTGCTGCAACTTTTTCTTTTTGTGGCATAAGTGTCAAGCGAAGTGTTTTGCCCTTGTAATCTTCAAGGTTGCTGACGTAACCAATTCTGATTTGGCTTGCTGGAACAAATACTGTGTATTTGCCGAGTTTACCACGGAGACCACCTTTAACGACTTCTGTCATTTGCAATGTGAATTCACCTGCTTGGAGAGCCTTCTCTGCTTCTTCCTCTTGTGCAACAACTTCGTCTATTTGCTTTTTAGAAAGCAAGACATTGTCTTTGCCAACTGAAAGGATGATTGCTTGGAGTTCAGCTTCTGGTTTGTAATCTGCAGGATTGTAGCTGCCATCGAGAGATGCTTCTTCTTTGTCGATGAAACCATCTTTCTTGCCGCCAATTGCAACGTGAATGCCGTTTTCGTCTGCGAAGATAACCTTACCTGTTACACGCTTACCTGGTTTGTAATTGATAAAACCAGCGTTTGGAGTGGACTTCATAAGTTCATCCATTGTTTGTGGTTCTTTTGCTTCTTGAAGTGTTGCCTCTTGTTTCACTTCAGTTTCTTGTGCTTTTTTTTGAGTTTCACTCATATACTTTGTTACCTCCCGTATCAACCATGGCGGAGTTGATGCTCCTGCTGCGATTGATACACATTGAATATCTTTGATCTCTGGGAGAAGGTTTTTTGCCTCCTCCTCATTGTGAACGAAATAGGTGCGAGAATTAATTTCTTTAGCAACTTGAACAAGTCTTCTAGTGTTCGCGCTGGTCGCACTTCCAAGCACAATTAGCGCCTGGGATGCGCCTGCGAGAGCGCGCGCCTCTTCTTGTCGTTCTGTAGTAGTATAGCAAATAGTATTAAAAATGCCAAACGTTTTTTCGCTGTTTTTTTCAAAATTTTTGAATTTTTCCGCTATTTTTTGGTATTTTTCAGCCAAAATCGTCGTTTGGAACAAGATTGCAAATACATTTTGCCCGACTAACGAATTTTTTATCTCATCACAACTATCCGCTGTTGAATTGTCAACATTTGCAAGAAGTTCTAGAAAATGATCAACTTCATCTTCGCCTAAAACAAGTGAGCGATTACCTGCATAGCTCTTTAGACCGACAACTTCATCATGTTTCTTATCTCCGATAATGATGACATACTCACCTAAATTTGCTCTTTCTTCAGCAATCTTCTGATTGTGCTTAACAACGGGACATGTAGCATCGAAAAGAGTCACTCCTTTTGCTATGAGTTCTTGCTCTTTTTCTCTCTCGATACCATGTGCACGAATTAGTACAATATCGCCAGATTTTAAATCATCAAAATTATCAGGATTATGGCAAAAGACACCGTTAGATGCTAGTTTTTCAGTGACAAGTTCATTATGAACAAGTTCTCCTAAGGTGTAGATTTTACCGTGTTCTTCGGCAAGTTTTAAGGCTTTGTCAACAGCGGATTTTACCCCACCGCAGAAGCCCGCATGTTTAGCAACAATTACTCTCACTTGCTTTCTTTATCGCTCTTTTTAGATTTCTTTTTGTGCAAACTCTCAACGTAAGCGTTGACACCTTCACGTGCAGCATCAAAATGCTCTCTTATAACTTCTGTAGCTGCATGATACTCTTCACTGGATTTTGCTCCATAAAACTCTTCAAGAGTAAATGGCTCGCCAACATAGAGATAATTCTTGTGGCATGTCTTTGTCGGCTTATAATAAACCATAGGTACAATTGGCTTCTTTGTCTTGATAGCAAATCTAGCTGCACCTGTCTTTAATTCAGCCATTTCTTGTGAGCCTTCTTTATTTCTTGTACCCTCTGGGTACATCAATAGTTTTTTATCGTCTTTAAGGACTTTAAGAACTGCTTTAACAGCATCTGTATCTGCTTCGCCACGACGTACAGGAATTGCACCCATCTTATGAAGAATACCGCCAGCAAGTGGGTTGATAAATAATTCATACTTAGCAAGAATATGTGCTTCCTTTTTGAACATCGTGAAAATAGGAATCAATGAATCAAAGGTTGAATAGTGATTGCAAAGATACAAACCGCCATCAATCTTGAATGCATTTTCTTTGTTAATTACTTTTGTTGGCCACAACATGCATTGAAGTGGACGCAAAATAACACGAAGGAATCTATAAAGTCTAAAAGACTTTTCTGGCTTATAATATGTCTTGATGCGTTTCAATGTTTTTTCTGGCATCTCGCTACTTGGAGTACCAAAAGATTTCAATTCACCTGGAGCGTCATCACTCTTCTCTTCTTTAGATACTTTTTCTTCAACGACTTTTTTGACAGCTTCAATAACTTCATCTATTGTCATGTTGGTTGTATCGAGCAAAATTGCATCGTCAGCCTGTTTAAGAGGCGCTACTTCACGATGGGAGTCATTGTAGTCTCTTTGTATGATGTCTTTGAGAAGTGTGTCATAATCGACTTCCTGCCCTTTTTCAAGGAGTTCTTTGTAACGTCTATTAGCTCTTTCCTCTGGTGTTGCTGTCATAAAGAACTTGCAGTTTGCATCTGGAAGCACGAAAGTACCAATATCTCTGCCATCCAAAACAACATCATGAGTTTTAGCAAACTCACGTTGCAAATCCACCATCTTATATCTAACAACTGGAAGTGCTGAAATATCACTTGCTGCTTTTGACATATAGTGTTCACGAAGATATGGTGTTGTATTGATCCCATTAACTAAGATTTGTTGAGCACCATTCTCATACACTATGTCCATGTTGAAGTTTTCAAACATTTTAGACACTGCATCAGCATCATTTACAGCAATATTATTTTGCAAAGCAAAATATGCTGTAGCACGATACATAGCACCTGTATCCAAATAAATGATTTTCAGGCTCTTTGCAACAGCCTTTGCGATCGTGCTCTTTCCTGCACCGGCAGGACCATCAATTGCTATATTAATCATGCGTACCCTCCAAAGAGATTACAAAAATTATTTTCCATTTGTTTGGCACTGTGTGCCAGTGTATTTATGCTTTCAAGATGTCTCTTGCACATGCGACTGCGGTCGCAAACGCGAGTTGCAAGTTGAATCCACCAGTTAAAGCATCAATATCCACGGTTTCGCCCACGAAATACAGTCCGTTTGCAAGCCTGCTCTCGCCTGTCGGTTTCAAATCTTTGAGCGAAACGCCGCCCGATGTGACCACTGCCTCCGTAAACGGTGCAAGCCCCGAAAGCGTAAATTGAAGGTCTTTGACTGTGTCAACAAGGGCTTTTCGCTCCTCTTTTGTCACTTCATTGACCTTTTTGGACTCTTTGAGTCCGGCGCACTTTAACACGTAGAGATTTAGTCTTTCAGGAAGCAATGCTCTCGTCACGTTTTTGAGGTCTTGATTTTTCCTTTCGTCAAAGTCTCTGAGTATTCTTGCACCCAAAGTCTTTTCGTCAAGCGCGGGTTTTAAGTCAACGGATAGTTTAACCTTGCTCTTTCTGTTCACAAGCGACGAAGTAGTGAGCACGATTGGACCTGTTATTCCCCTATCCGTAAACATCATTTCGCCAAACTCACTGCAAATCACTTTGCCGTTTTCGTCATAAGCGCTCAAACTTACGTTTTTCAAGGATATTCCTTGAAGCGATGAGACATTTTCGGCAACTATGAGCGGACAAAGGGCCTGCTTTGGCTCAACGATATCGTGCCCAAAGCCCTTTGCAAACTTGTATCCGTCGCCCGTTGAACCAGTTGACGCATAACTTATGCCGCCGGTTGCAACGACAACTTTGTCGCATACGATTTTGTCCCAAGGCGTCAAAACCTCAAAACTATCGCTTTTTTTGCGGATTTCTTTGACTTCAGTATTGAGTTTCAAATCTATGCCGAGATTTACAATCTCGTTTGCAAGCGCGCGGATGATATCACTGGACTTTTCGGAGAGCGGGAAGACTCTGTTTCCTCTCTCAGTCATGAGCGGAACACCCAAGCCCTCAAATAGCTCCATAGTGTCCTGCGGCGTAAAGGAATAGAGTGCCGAGCGCAAAAACTTTTCGCCATGCACAACGTTTTTCAAAAACTCCTGCACTTCACAGTCGTTTGTGAGATTGCAACGCCCTTTGCCGGTTATGTAGAGCTTTTTGCCTATTTTTTCGTTCTTTTCAACGAGGACGACGTCCGCGCCTCCCCTCGCCAAAAATATTGATGCGACCGCTCCTGCCGCGCCTGCGCCCACCACACAAACTCTCACAGCCTGAAATCTTCCTTTTGCATACGCTTTATAAGCTCAAAATCATTGCTCACAAGACGAACCGGGGTTATTGCAATATAGTCGTTGTCGCAAAGCCAGCAATCACCCATAGACGGCTCATCCTTTTGGTCAAGATGATGTCCGTTGATTTTGAAAATGACTTTGTCATTTTCGTCGCGCGTTTCATAGAACTCTTCAAAGTATGGAAGCTTTGTTTCATGCGCGACCTTGACGCCTTTGAGCTCTTCTTTTTTGGTCTTTGGTATATTGACATTGACAGTCACACTGTCGTCAGCATATTTGAGGAGCAGATCAAGATTTTTGAGCGTGAAATCCGCTGCATAATCAAAATCAGCTGTTCCTCTTGCGCGCAATGACACCGCAATACCCTTTATGCCTTGATATGTGGCCTCTTGAGCGGCACCAAAGGTGCCGGAAAAGATAATATCCGTGCCGACGTTCAAAACATCGTTAATGCCCGACAGGACGCAATCGATTTTGACATCCTTCAAAAGGTATTTGACGGAAAACACCACACAGTCCGCCGGAGTGCCACTTATTGAATAAACTTCAACACCATCGATGTTGCCGTGGCTAACATATGTAAGCGATGAGAAAAACGAGGCGGAATGAGACGCGCCCGATCTCTCTGAGTCAGGTGCAACCATATACACTTTGTGCTCTTTTTTTAGCCTATTTGCAAGCGCCCAGATGCCCGGGGCTTTGTAGCCGTCATCGTTTGTGAGAAGAATATTCATTATATTTCAATCAAATTACTATCATGGATAGTAAACTCTTGTTATTGCTTGTTTGCGCCGACCTTTTCGCAAAGCTTTTGAAGATAGGCAACTTCAATTTCATTGAGCTCTCTATATCCACCGCGGGAGAGTCCGCCAAGACGCAAATCCCCGATTGCGACGCGTTTTAAAAAGATAACTTTCTTTTCGACCGCTTCAAACATACGACGGATTTCTCTGTTTTTGCCCTCAAAAATTATAACTTCAAGTCTTGCGTTTCCGTCCTCAATCCCCGTCACTTTGACCTTAGAGTGCCCATATTTGACTCCGTCAACCTTGACGCCCTTGCGAAGTATCGCAAGATCGCTCTCTTCTATAGTGCCTTCAATCTTGACAATATAGGTTTTGGGAATTTCACCGGATGGATGAGTGAGTTTGTATGTGAGATTGCCGTCATTTGTCAAGAGCAAAAGCCCTTCACTGTCATAATCAAGCCTGCCAACAGGAAAAAGCCTCTTGTTTTTAAAATCGTTGCCGATATAATCAATGACTGTCTTTCTCGGGCGTTTTTTGATGTCCTCGCTCTCGTCAGCCGATTTTGCTTGAGAATCTGCGCCTTCAATATCTGTCTTTGGTCTGCCGGATTTGTTGTCCTTTGTGTCATCCATTGTTGTCACACAGCCCTTCGGCTTGTTGAACATAATGTAGTCATAATGCGTGACTTTGACGACTTTTTTGCCGTCAACAAAGACTATGTCTTTGTCCACGTCTACGTCAAAGCCGAGTTCTCTCACGACTTTCTTATTGACGGATACACGCCCTTGCTTCACAAGTTCGTCCGCATTTCTTCTTGAACATACTCCGCATTCCGCGAGATATTTGTTGATACGCATAAAACTCCCATCGCGCACAATATGTGCACGAAAACATACAATTTGTTTTATTATACAAGATTTTAAAAGCGTGCGCAAGCAAAATGCACAACATAAAAATATTTGTCAAACGTCCAAAAAGAAAAATGCAAGCAGATGCTTGCAATTTTCAATGCTTCAAAATAAGTTTTTCCGTCCCGTCTTTGCGTATCGGGTATTTCATATCATGCCAATTATGGTCAACCGTAGCAACAAAATCAACATATATTTCTGTTGCTCCACTTGTCAACAACGCATTGTCAAGCGGTATCATATAAAAGTTGTCAAAGCCAAAATCCAGCAATCTAACTGACTCATTCCACATATCACCACAGTTTAACACGACGGACATCAGTTGCATATCTTCTCTCTTTGCTCCGCTTACAAGACATCTGCCACTCGCCTTTGTAAAGCCTGTTTTCACGCCGTTTGCACCGTTATAGTTTTTGAGCATCTTATTTTTGTTTGCAATGACAGTTTCAACGCCGTCAACAGTAATTTTTCTCGTCTTAGACGAGACAATGCGTACAAAGTCGGGGTTTTCATAGGCTTTTACAGTGATTTTTGCAAGATCAAGTGCGGTAGTATAGTGATTTTCATCTTGCAATCCATGTGGATTGACAAAATTGGAGTTAGTTGCACCACACTCTTTTGCGGTTTTGTTCATAAGACTTGCAAAATCTTGAACGCTTCCACTCGTTTCTATTGCTAAAGCAATAGCCGCATCATTTCCGCTCCTGAGCATCAACCCAAAGAGCAAATCTTCAACTGTGATGTTCTGTCCTGCACGCAGATACAATGAAGAACCTTCCACCCCTTCAGCCTCCTTGGGCACTTTGACAATTCTGTCAAGAGGCAAATTGTTTAAAACGCACAAGGCAGTCAACACTTTTGTTGTTGATGCAGGATACAGTTTTGCATTTTCGTTTTCTCCAAACAATACCCTCTTTGAAGTCTGTTCTATCAGAACTTTGCCACTCATTAAGTTTCTCTTGGAAGTTTTTGAGTCCAATTCAACGGGTTTTGGAGCGTCTTGCTCTCCCTTGTAGGGGATTGTTGAAAGTGGCTCATCATCACCTTGTATATCCGGCATAATTTGTGGCTTTTGGGGCTCATTTTGAGTGTTTTTAGCGAAAGTATTATCAAAATTGACATTTTCTATAATACTTTTTACATTATTTAAGGCGCCATTATTGCCTAATGCAAAGCCACACAGTAGCACGCCAAGTGTCAAAACAAGCACCAAACAGTATATTATTTGCCTATTATTACTCATTTTTGTCTCCTTTTAGCGTCTCCACTGCCGTATGCAAGAGATCAAGCCATTTGTTGCTTTCATAAGCCTTGTCAACGGTTATAAACTTCTTTTCCCTGCCGCATATCAAAAATCCCACAGGTGTCACTGTCATGCCTCCACCGCTCGCATTTGCAAACGGACTGCCCTCTTTTGCGTTTTTGAGACTTCCTCCGCCTCCTGCAACAAAACCATAAGACAACTTGCTGACCGGCAGTATTATTGTGCCATCGCCGTTTACAATCGGTTTGCCAATCACATCGTTGCAACCGACTACTGTCTTTATGTTTTCAACCGTTTCCTTCAAAATCTCTTCAAAATCAGTCATTTTTGCCTCCTGCAAGCATTTCAAATGCCTGCACAAAGTTAATTTTTGTGTTAAAGGCAAAATCTATGTCTGCCCTCAATCCGTCAAAATCCGCAAAAAATTTGGCTTTTGCCTTTTTCAGCTTTGTTTTTATTGTATTTGCAATCACTTCGGCTATTCCGCAGATAATTGCGCCGTTTTTGGACTCGTCTCCGCCAAATACAGCGAGCATATTGCCATGAATAAGCAAATTATCGCCGCCGAGATAGGTCAACACATTTTTGAAAATCTGCGGATTTTGCTTGATATTTGCATAGTTTGTTGGTTTGTCATTGATTCTAAGCTCAAACTTGCCGTCAACAACGTTTAGTCTCAGCCTCACAACTCTTAATGCAAACAATTTCACGTCCACGCCACCACTGAGGCTGCTCAAAGCAAAATAGCCTTGAAATACGACTCTTATCGGCAAAAACATGACTGCTAGCACAATTTGGACAATGATTAAAGTGATACCGATCCACATATCACTATTCTTTGCAAAAAATGGAAAAATATCAATTTATACAAAAACCCACACAAAGTGTGGGTTTGTCAAAATCGTTTTCAAATAATATCAGTCAAAAACTTCAAACGTTTCGCCTTCAAGGAACTCAGGAATCTCGTCTTCATCAAACTGTTCAGGAGCAATCGTGTCTGCCGCAACCTCTGCAATGACTTGCTCTTCAACAAGGTTTTCGTCCTCGTCAAGCAACGTGCGCGTGTGGAACAACGTCTCCTGCGCAGGTCCGCTGATAAGCTTGAGTTGATTGAGCACTTCTTCATAATCCGGTAGCTCTTTGATGTCGGAAATCTGGAACTTTTTCAAAAACTCGTCCGTTGTGCCATAGAGCAAAGGTCTGCCAACAGTGTCCTTTCTGCCAACAGCCTCGACAAGACCAGCCTTCAAAAGCCCTGTAATGGCATATTCTGAGCTTGTGCCGCCTCTCATATCATCTATTTCAAGCCTTGTGATTGGTTGTTTGTAGGCAATTGTGGCAAGGACTTCAAGAAGCGTCTTTGTGAGCTCTTTTTCTCTCAAAGGAGTGAGCACGTCGGCGACGATTTCGCCATACTTTGGATTGGACATAAATTGCACCTTGCCATTGAACTCCGCAAGAATAATGCCGCATTTGTCTGAATATGTGGTTTGCAAATCCTTTATAATGCTGTTGAGCTTTTGCGTGGTCAGTTCGGGGACTTTTTCTATGATATCGCTCTTCAAAATCGGCGATCCGCTCGCAAAAATAATGGCTTCTACGGTGTTTTTAATATTTTCCATCGTCGTTCTCCTCAAATACAATAGGCTCGTCTTCCGTGCCTTCAACGGCAAAAATCGTTATTGCACCAAAAACCTCGTCTTGTTTTGCGCGCAATTTGCCATATTTCAACAGTTCAAGCACGGCAAGGAACGTCGTCACGATATCGCTCTTGTCATAATCTTCTTCAAATAGATCGGTAAACTGCATTTCCTTTTCAATTGCAATGATTTGGCGTATATGCTCCATTTGATCGTGCACGGAAAACTTGTCTTTGACAACTTTCTTTGGGATAATATCTTGACCTCTGCGCTCAGCGTTGGCAAGCACTTGTGCGTAAGCCGCAACAAGTTTTGGAAGCGAGAAATTGACGAGCGCTACGCGATAATCCTTGTCTGTGAAGACTGGCGCACGATAAAAACGGTTGATTGTCTCCATTTCTTGCAGTTTTTTGCTCTCTTCGCGAAGAAGCGCGTATTCTTTGATTTTGTTGATAAGGAGTTGCCTTTCGTCAAACTCGTCGTCTTCAAAATCTTCGTCTTCACGTGGAAGCGTGCGCACGGATTTGAGATATACAAGCTCTGCCGCCATTGTGATAAACTCACCGGCGTAATCAAAGTCAAGTTCTTCCTTTGGAGTGTTTTTGATGATTTCAACATATTGGCTTGTGACATCGGAGATAAATATGTCTTCAATGGCAATCTTTGCCGCCTTTATGAGCGTCAAGAGCAAATCAATCGGTCCGTCAAAATCTTCAAGATGATAGACAATCTCGGGTTTTGCAAGCAAAAACTCGCCGTCAACGACTTCCGGCTCGACAATTTCAAGGTTGTCAGGCGCATTTTGTTGCGCTTGATCCTCAATTATTTTGTTGTCGTTTTCTTGATCTTGCATGCGATTCTCCGTGCATAAAACTATTACTTTTCAAGTTTAACACAGCAAAAGCAATTTGTCAAAAAAAATCACTCGACTTTTCGAGTGATAAAACTTGGTAGTTTT
>DBVQ01000008.1:2229-2789 GCA_002308155.1 Christensenella sp. UBA1260 | reverse complement strand
ACTGCGCTCTTTCAAGAAACGGCCCTGTCGTCACAACTCAATTTGACAAGGTTATCGTTGAAGAACTTGGGCTTCTCAAAATGGACTTCTTGGGGCTCAAAACGCTCACGGATATTGACGAGGCGCTCAAACTCATAAAAGAGGACAAGGGCATCGCGCTAGACTTCCACGAACTCGGCTATGACAACCCCGATGTTTACAAACTCATCGGCTCAGGCGACTGCGAAGCGGTGTTCCAGCTTGAAAGCGGCGGCATGAAGAAGTTTATGGCGCAGTTGCAACCGGAGAACTTTGAAGACGTCACCGCAGGTATTTCAATGTACCGCCCGGGTCCTATGCAGTTTATTGACCTGTTTTTGCAGGGCAAGCGCAATCCGGAAAAAGTTGTCTATGACGACCCGCGCTTGAAAGAGATTTTGGGCAACACGTACGGCTGTATCGTCTATCAAGAGCAGGTCATGCAGATTGCACAAAAGCTTGCGGGATTCTCGTTCGGCGGCGCGGACATCATGCGTCGTGCAATCTCCAAGAAAAAACTTGAAGTTTTGCAAAAGATGAGA
>DBVQ01000008.1:475-2203 GCA_002308155.1 Christensenella sp. UBA1260 | reverse complement strand
GGCGCAATTGCAAACGGCGTCAGCGAAAGCGTTGCAAACAAACTGTTTGACGAGATTTTGAAGTTTGCATCCTACGCGTTCAACAAATCACACGCGGCGGCATACACCTATCTCACGTATCAAACCGCATATCTCAAACTCTACTATCCAACGCACTATATAGTCGCTGTCGTCAACAACCGCATCACAAACGCGGATGAAGTCAAGCACTATATGAATTATATGAAGCGCAAGGGCGTCAAGATTTTGCCGCCTGATATCAACCGCTCCAAAAAACAATTCTCCATAGAGGGCGAAAACGTCCGCTATGGGCTTATGGGCATAAAGAACGTCGGCGAACAAGCTATGGAATATCTGCTTGAAGAGCGTGAAAAGAACGGCGAGTTCAAGGATATCCGCGACCTTCTTGACAGATGTGGCGGACAAATCAACAAGCGCATGATTGAAAGCCTCATCAAGGGCGGCGCACTTGACTGCTTTGGCAAGGGCAGGGCGACGCTCATGGCATCGTACGAGCGCATTATGGACACCGTTCTCGGCGAGAAGAAAAACAAACTCACGGGGCAAATGTCCCTCTTTGACGAGCTCATTGAAGACGACGAAATCAAATACAGCGAAGTGCGTGAATATGACAAGGCACAAAGATTGTCCTATGAACGCGAAGTGCTGGGCATGTACATCTCAGGTCATCCACTTGACGACTATGAAGACGTGAGCGGCGAGTTCAACTTTGACACGAGCCAACTTCTTGTTGAAGATCAAGACGAGGACGGCGAGACGGTTATGGTGCCGGATCAATCTCTTGACGGCAAGCCTGTCAAGTTTGGATGCATCGTGTCCTCCTATGAGAAGAAAACCACCGCAAAACAACTCAAGTTTGCAGTGGGCAGAGTGGAAGACAAGATGGGTTCCGTGGCGTTTTCAATGTATCCAAAAGTGTATGAGAGATACGGCTCAATGCTTGACAGTGAAGAACCGATCAAGATTACGGGCAGAGTGGATCTAAGAGACGAGAGCGAGCCAAAAATCACGATTGACAGAGTGGAGATATGGCAAAACGTCAATGCAAACAAACCGCAAAACTCAGGCTCAGTCGTGTATGTTCTCCTTGCAAATGAAAGCGAAAAGGAGCTCGTCTCCGGCGTCTTGCAAATGCACCCGGGCGCGACGCCTGTTATCGCGCAGGTGAAAGAGAACGGCAAATATGTGCTCAAAAAGTTCCCGCACAGCGTCACACCTGACACGGAGTTTTTGCACAAACTCCAACTTATCGTTGGCGAGAAGAACGTCAAATACGTGCAAAAAAAACAACTGAAATAAATCTCTATCGAGGTAGAATATGGCAAAAAATCTAACAAACAAAAAACTTGCAGTGCTCACGAGCGGCGGAGACGCTTCGGGCATGAACGCGGCAATCCGTACAGTGCTTCGTTTTGCAATGGCAAACGGCTATGAAGTGTACGGCGTAAAACACGGCTACAAAGGGCTCGTCAATGACGAAATCTTCAAGATGGAATACAAGTCCGTATCCAACACCGTGCATACAGGCGGAACGATTTTGAGGACGTCACGTTGTCCAGAGTTCAAAGACCCGGAAGTCCACGTCAAAGCGGCACAAAATCTTTTGAACAGAGGCATTGAAAACCTCATTGTCATCGGTGGCGATGGTTCCTTCCACGGAGTGGAAGCTCTCCATGAACACACGGAGCTCAACGTCATCGGCATTCC
>DBVQ01000008.1:0-413 GCA_002308155.1 Christensenella sp. UBA1260 | reverse complement strand
ATCGACGCGATTTTGAAACTTCGCGACACGATCACATCTCACGACCGCATCATGATCCTTGAAGTCATGGGCAGAGAGTGCGGCAACATCGCAGTCAATTCGGCAATCGCAGGCGGTGCAGAGTATGTCATCGTGCCGGAAGCAAATCCGGTTGACCCAAAAGTCATTGCAGAGAGCGTGAGAGTCGGCTTTGACGAGAAGGGCAAGACATCAACAATAATCTTGCTTGCAGAGGGCGTCAATTATTTGAAGGATGCACTCCTTGAAGAAATCTCCAAAGCAACGGGCAGACGCGTCAACCACATGGCACTCGGCTATATGCAACGCGGCGGCAACCCGACAATGGCGGACAGAGTGCTCGCTGCTCGTATGGCGCAAAGAGCAGTTGAACTCATCATGTGCGGACAGTCGGG
>DBVQ01000034.1:13914-18618 GCA_002308155.1 Christensenella sp. UBA1260 | reverse complement strand
TTCGAGCCTTATCGTCTCCACCAACAAAGTAAACAAGTCGCAAGGCTTGTTTTTTTATTTTCTAATATTATTTTGCTCTTCCATATTTTAAAAGAATGTGTTAAAATGCTTGTATAAATTGATATGGAAACGAAAAAACTGTGGATTTTAATAATCGTAATTGCCATTATTGCGGCACTTCTTGCGGCGTACATCACGCTTGCCGTCTTCTTTTTCTATATCCCGCGTTTTGTGGTGGACTTTGGCAAATACGACATCTCAAAAAAGCCGGTTGAGGACGAAATCACAGTCATGAGCATAAACGTCAGAGGTTATACCTCTGCCGACAAGTTTAGAAAGAGTTGGTTCTACCGCGCAAAACTGCAAAGATATTTGATTGAAGAGGCAGAACCGGACATAATCGGCTTTCAGGAAGCGACAAATCCTACGATATGGTACAACGAGAGACATCTTGTAGGTTATACCTTCGTTGAAAAGCAAATGAACTTTGAGGACAATGATTCAAATCTTTTCCTCGCCTATCGCACGGACAGATTTGAAAAGCAAGAAGAGGGCTATTTTTGGCTGTCTGAAACGCCGGACACGCCAAGCAAGAGTTGGGACACCGCGTGCGTACGCTATGCCGCATACGTCAAACTCAAAGACAAACACACCAGCAAAACACTGGTTGTTTTGGACACGCACCTTGACCATGTATCTTCGGCGGCTCGCGCAAACGGAATGCAAGTCATTTTGGACAAAACCGAGCATCTAAACGCTGATAATCTGATTATCATGGGCGACATGAACAGCTCGTACGGTGGTGCGGCATACAAAAAAGCAATCTCCGCGGGGCTTTTGGACGCGAGCGAAGTTGCGGCAAAATCTTATCACGGAAAAGGCTCAACCTATCACAGCTGGGGCGAGTATTTGGACGGCGTGCCGATTGACTTCTTTTTTGTCAGCCCTGCAATCGCCGTAAATGAATATTATGTCTTTGACAAGACCTTTGACGGCGTTTATCCAAGCGACCACTTTCCTATCGTGATGAAAATCACTCTGTAAACCTGCTCTTAAAATATTAACAAAATCAAAGAAAAATTGCGCGGATTGCATATAGACAAACAAAACCCTGTGTGCTATCATAATATATGAGGTGAAATTATGGCAAAGTACGAGATTGTTATTGACAACGTAGCGGTCTTTTGTGGCGAGCATGACGAGCGCGCCGTTTTGCCGATTTCATATAACGTTAAAGGCAAGACGCTTGAAGCGGACAATTTGGACATAGCCTTACTGCGTGAAGCACACAAAAATGGTTTGAACGTACGTTCACAGATCACGCCAAAGGACTCCACTCTCGCCCTTGAAAAGCTGCTTGAAGAAGGCAACGACCTTCTCATACTCAGTGTGACATCTGGACTCAGCGAGAGCTTCAGCACGGCAAATTATATTGCAAAAGGGTTGCGCATCAAGCATCCGTCCCGCAAGATTGTCGTTTTGGACACACTCTCCTGCGGCAGCGGCGAAGGGCTTCTTTATTCACTGGCAAAAGCGTGGCAAAAAGAAGGGCTTGAACTTGACCAAGTTGCCCAAAATCTCAAGGATGCAATAAAGCGTCTGCACCACGTGTTTATCACGGACGATGCGATTATGCTTGCAAATGCTGGCATCATCCCAACAACCGCCCTCAACATCAAGCCTATATTTGACATCGCAAGCAACGGCCACGTATGCGTGCTCCAAAAGACCATGGGCAAGAAGAAAGCACTTGGCGATATTGTGAAATACGTTGCATCCACTTTGGACAAGGAGTTTTGCCCGCAAGTGGTCATCTCCTATGGCAATGAGCCCGATGCGCGTGCGCTTGGCGAAAACGTGTCAAAGCTCCTCCCTGATGCAAAACTTTCGTATGCCGACGAAAACGTGTTTGTATCCGCCTATCTCGGCGACAATTCAGTGAGCATCTGCTTCTTTGGCGAAGCGAGAAAATAAACTTAATCTTTGATTAAAATGCAAAAAAAATAAGCACCCGTTCGGGTGCTTATTAGATTTTTAAAACTTCTCAGTCAAGTTTTTCGTAGAGAGATTTGTAAACCTTTTGGAAGTATTGCGGCTCGTTTGCCTTGATGACTGCATTGACCGCTGCGCTGTATGCATCGGACTTCTTGCCTTCAAGCAATGAATCACGAATGAGGTCATAAACCGTCTTCACATCGTCAAGGTCTTTTGCATATTCAAGGACATAGTTCATTGGGAGCACACCCTCTTCTGCAATGACGATCAAAGACTCGTTGTCTTGTCTCTCGCCTGCTGTGTTTTCAATTGTATAGACGTTTTCGTCCCAAACTCTGTCGCTTGCAAGGAGCACAAACACGCCTGCGTACGCGCTGGAAGAGCCGAGGTTGTCTGCCACGACGTATGTCTTGCCGTCGCCTGCGAGATTGCCTTCACCGTCTGCGCCTTGGAAGAGGCTTGCATCAACTGCGTCCACATTTTGATATGCGCCCGTGCCTCTGGCGACAAGTGCTCTTGCGTATGTTGTGAAGTCTGCAAGATAGCTCGATGCCTCGCCTTCCGGAGTGATGAGATAGCCAAGACCATTATTATTGCTGCTGCTTGTGACAGCTCCGCTGTCATCGCCCACAAGATAGAGCCATGCGGTTGCAACTTCTCTCAACCAACACACCTTTTCAATGTTTGAAAGGTCTGCCGCATCCTTGACTTGCTTAAAGCTGTTGTTGATTTGGTGGATGATGCCGACGTGTGCAACGCTTTGGTCGTCCACTGTGTCAAACGCATAAACCTTGTTCAAGAGATATGGCATTGCCGGATGCTCGTGAACATTGTAGACAATCTCATATTCGCCAGTCTCGTCGTTCTTCTTGAACTCGAGGATTTTGTCATAATCGTTGTTTTCGTTGTAGCCCGTCTCATCCTTGAGATCAATCATTGGGTCGCGGAGTTCACGCTCATTGCCCTCTGCGTCAAGTGCCTTTGCCTCTGGATCATAATCTGGGTTGGAGACGCTGACTTGCATCTCGCAGACCTTTCTGTTGCGCTCAATACGAGTGATTTCCTCTGCTTGTTTGTTGTTTGCAACATACAAGTCGTTGAGATACTCAACGGATTCGTCGTCAAGCTTCAAAAGGATGTTGATGACAAAGCCGTAGCTATCAGTTGTTGCCGTATGATAATACGTTGTCTTGAGGCTGCTTGTGAGTGCGGAAGAATATGCCGATGCGGATGCACCAAACGTCTCTTTGTTTTGAGCAAGTGCAAGTGCAAACTCTTTTTCAACTTCTTCAGCAGAAACGTCAACGCTTTCGCCGATAACGCGCTCAAGCTTTTTGATGAGCAAGCTGTCAAATTGGCTGTTAAGATAGTAGTCATAGCAAGCGTTGAAATCGTCCTTGTGGATGTTGTTCACAAGATTCTTCTTGAGTGTTGCAAGACCTTCGTTGATGTAGGTGTTGAGAGTTGCCTCAAACGTGCTTGTCTCAGGCACTTTCATGTTTGCGATGGCATCGTCATCCTTGATAAGGTCATAGAGACCTGCGCGATATGCCTCTGTGAAGAACTTGGCTTCAAGATTTGCCTCGTCATAATATTCGTCGTGGTCATAATCGTCTTCGTCTTCTTCGGCTTCTTCTTTCACTGTGCGAGGATCAGGATAATCCTTGTGCTCCCACTTTGCATAGAGAGTTGTGTCTGCTGAAAGTTCAGTTTCAAAATCAAACTCTTCGCCGCTGAAATCATCTGCGAGATACCAGCCGTAGAAGGTGTAGTCATCTCTTGTTGGATCGGTTGGCGCTTTTGCGACGCTGCTCTTTTGGATCTCTTGATCTTCAACTTCACTGCCTTCGCCTGTTTCAAACTTGACTGTGATTGGGTCTGTCACCTTGGTTGATGAAGAACTTGTATCGTTTGAATTGTAGTTGTCTTCGCTGATTGCAGATTTGACAATGGATTTCAAAGATGAAAGCATACTTTCATTTGCCGCCTTGATTGCGTGGTCAACTTCTGCTGTTGAAAGCAAATCTTTGGACGTTGCTGTTGCATAAGTCAAACCATTGACGCGCTCAGGATGATTTGTCTGCATATATTCAAGCACTTTTTCTCTTGCATAGAGAACAATAAGTCTTTGCTGAGCAAGCGACTTCACAAGATATTCCGCCGTCTCCTCATAAGAAAGCCCATAGTAGTTGACATACATGTAGGCATAGCTGTTAAAACTGGATTCAAGTTCAAACTTGTAGACGTTTGATGACACACCATTGTAGCTGACTGTTGCGACAATCTGGTTTGCGTCTCTCGTTTCGTTCTTCTTGAAAATCTCGTCGCAACCGACAAACACGGTTGTAAGAAGTGCTACAACCAATATGAGTGCGATTGAGACAATAACTCTTTTCTTCATATTCTTACTCCTAAGAGAAAAAATCAATAGTACAACTATTATACACACTTGCAGGCAACCGCGCAAGCGATTTTTATCATATAATATAAAGTTAATACTTCAAAATGACAAAATACGTGATGTTTTGCTGAAAATGCAAAAAATCCTCTGCATAGCAGAGGAAAATCAATTTATGCTTGCAAAAAATTGTAGTAAACGAGCAAGTTTTTGCTCCGCTGTCGTGTGATTTACCTCAAAAATCAGCGTCGGCGGTATGGTGCTCGTGAGCACAACGCTGCCCGAATTGTCCGCGACAGCCTTCATAAGCG
>DBVQ01000034.1:4708-13879 GCA_002308155.1 Christensenella sp. UBA1260 | reverse complement strand
GCATCATAGAAATTGGCACCTGCTCCGTTCTTGTTGATGATGATTCTTGACACATCTTGACGCGATGCAAGGTTTTTGAGAAGTGCGATGTTTATGAGGTTTTCAAGCGGCAAATCCACCTTGCCATACACCTGTTCAAGGTCGGCGACAAGTTTGTCGCGTGCCGCAAACGAATCAATGACAGCAATCTGCTTGTAAACTTTGAGCTTGTCGCGTCCGCTGATATAGCTGTCCGAAATAAACGCCGCGATATCAACCTTCATCTCGCACTCTCTCTCCGGACGTGCCACGACACCCGTCTTTATCTCTTGAATTGTCTCGTCCAAAATTTCAAGATACATCTCATAGCCGACGCGCTCAATATGACCTGATTGCTCCGCACCCAAAAGATTGCCCGCGCCACGAATAGACAAATCCGCAAGTGCAACCTTGAATCCACTGCCGATTTCCGTGTTGTCAAGCAGCGTGTTGAGTCTCTTTTCCGCATTGACGGTCATACTGTCGTTTGCGGGGACGGTGAAATAGGCGTGAGCAAGTACGCCGCGTCTGCCCACTCTGCCACGCAATTGGTACAATTGCGCAAGCCCGAAATGTCCGCTGTTTATGACGATAAGCGTGTTTGCGTCCGGCAAGTCAATGCCGTTTTCAATGATAGTCGTCGCAACGAGCACGTCATATTGCTTGTCGTAGAAAGCGCTCATACGTTTTTCAAGCTCGTGCGGTTGCATCTGCCCGTGTGCCGTGATTATGCGCACCTTGTTTTCGGTGAGTTCTCTGAGTTTTGCCGCAAACGGTTCAAGTGCCTCAATATCATTGAGGAGTATGAGCGTCTGCCCGCCTCTTATCGTTTCGCGCTCGACCGCGTCAACGCACATCGCATCGCTGTATTCAACGACGTAGGTCTGCACTGGAAGTCTGCCCTGCGGAGCCGTCTCAAGCATTGATATATCACGAACACCCGTCAACGACATATTGAGAGTGCGCGGAATTGGCGTTGCCGACAGCGTCAAAACGTTGACAAGCGGATATTTTTCTTTGAGTTTTTCCTTGTGCTCAACGCCAAAGCGTTGCTCTTCGTCAAGGACGAGGAGCCCCAAATCCTTGAACTCCACGTTTTTGGACAAAACTTTGTGCGTTGCAACGACGAGATACATTGTGCCGTCTTTGAGTTCTTGCAAAAGCTCCTTGTTTTCGGCATCCGACTGCAATCTTGTCAGAAGTCCGCACTTTATGCCAAAAGGCTCAAGCCTTGGCGCAAGGTTTTCAAAGTGTTGACGTGCAAGAATCGTGGTCGGAGCAAGAAGCACTGCCTGTTTGCCGTCAAGCGCGGTTTTGAACATCGCCCTGAACGCGACTTCCGTCTTGCCAAAGCCAACGTCGCCGACTAAAAGTCTGTCCATAATCCTGCCCTGCTCCATATCCTGCTTGATATCTGCAATGGCTTTGAGTTGGTCGGCGGTCTCCTCATATTCAAAGTTGTCTTCAAACTCTTTTTGCCAGATAGTATCCGTGCTGTACTGATAGCCTTTTTGCTTTTCGCGTTTTGCATATAGCTCAACGAGATTGACGGCAAGTTTGCGGACGGATTTTTTGACCTTTTCCTTTTCACGAGCAAACTCTTTGCCGCCCATTTTGCTGAGGGTTGGATGCTCTTCGCCCACAAACTTTTGCAGGTTGTTCATCTGGTCGGTGGCAACGTAGAGCACGTCTCCGTCGCGGTATTTGAGGACTATATATTCCTTTTCAAACTCGCCCGCTTTCATTATGGTGGTGCCTTCGCATAAACCTATGCCATGCACACGATGCACCACATAATCCCCCGCTTTTGGTGCGATAAACTGCTGTTTCTGCAATTTGATCTCTTCTTGACGATGTTTGCCCACGCACTCCGAAGTGCCGATCAAGCACACTTTCATCGCAGGGTAAAGCACGCCTGTTTCAATTGCAAACGGCGTCACAACCACACCGCTCTCGCTCTCGCCATCAAGCGAAACCTCGGCAAAGATGTCTTGCTCTCTCAAACTCTCAACAACAGTCCTTGCCTTCTCCAAACTGCCTGTTGCAAAGACAACTTTTGTGCCGTTTATAGCAAAGGTCTTGAGGTCTTGTGTGAGACTGTCAAAATCAAGATAATATTTTGTGATTGCACGCGTCTTTGGCTCTATGACGAGCTTTGGTTCGAACAAATTGTTGGTGAGTGAAAGTGATGAAAAACTGAGTTTGCGGCAATTGAAAATCTCACGCTTTACTTCAAAAATGTCAAGGCACTCCGATTTGTGTTCATGAGATATTTCGCCACCGTTCAAGAGCGTTTGGATGCGCCCGTCAAACTCCTTGCGCAATATGCCGAGTTTGTCAAAGACGATTTTCGGCTCGTCAAAAATGACGACTGTCGGCTCTCCGTCCTGCAAAAACTCAAGGAGTGGCTCATCGCAATCCTTCAAAAACGGCAGTGCCCAAACAAAGGATGCATCGTTTGCGCCGATTGAAAGCTTGTCAAAAATCTCCTGCGCGTTCTTGTTGTCGAGATGCTTTTTCATCCCTTCTCGCGCAGAGTCAAAGCCCTTTTCATCAATGAGGATGTCGCTCGTTGGGGCAATCGTGATGCTTGCAACCTCGTTTACGGAGAGCATTGCATCAACGTCCAAAAGTTTGATGTCCTCAACGAGTTCGTCAAAGAAGTTTATGCGATAGGCATTGCCACTCACGTCATATACGTCAAGTATGTCGCCGCGGAGCGCAAAGTCGCCGACCTCTGCAATCATACTTTGGCGAGAATAGCCCATATCCGCAAGTTTGTCCGCTAAATCCTGCGGCGAAATCACGTCTTCCTTTTTGAGCGTAAGCGAAAAACGCTCCATAAGCCTGCGCGCAGGGAACTTTTGAAGTAAAGCCTCCGCACTTGTGACCACAACGTCCACGTCATTATGGACAATACCGGCAAGTGCCTCAACTCTTGCGCGCACGTTTTGGGACGAAAAACCCTTTCTTGGCAAGAGAACGTCGTCGCGCGGTGGCAAAAACTTGACTTTGAGTCCCCAGCCCGCAAGTTGACGGGTTGCGCTCTTTGCCGCAAGGTTGTCCGCCACAACGAGTAGGCGTCTGCACCCTATCTGTGAAATGATGTGATACTTTGCGCCCTCGGTTGCGTGCAAAACAGAGACGGCAGAAAGTCTGTCGTCCGTGAGGCGTTTCTTCTTGAGCCCGTCAAGGAGCGCAAGTTTCTCGCCGAGGTTATTCAGTTTGAGATAGAAAGGAGTGTTCAATGTTTAAGTTTTATCGTATTTTCACTTCTGCTTGAAGGGAAACAAAGCCAAATCAATCCAAACGAAGTTTGTTGAGCTTTTCTTCAACACGGGCAAAATCCTCGCCCTTTATGAGCCCGAGGAGCAAATCTGCCGCCGCTTTTACTGCCTTGTCCAAAACCTGCTTGGACTCGTAGTCAACTTTGGAGAGCACAAACTCAATGAGTTCAACCTCTTTGTTGCTTAGCGCTTCTGTGCGCGTGCCAAATCTCAATCGACGGAACTCTTGCGTGCCAAGTTCGGCAACGATGGAGCGCATCCCGTTGTGCGTGCCTGCACTGCCCGACTCGCGTACACGCACATTGCCAAGCGGAAGGTCAACATCGTCATAGCAAACAAGAAGTTCGCTCGCAACGTCCACGCCATAATGCCTGACAAGCTTTTTGACAGCCACGCCTGAGTTGTTCATATAGGTTTGCGGCTTGGCAAGAATGACGTCCTCGCCACCAACAATTGCGCGAGCCGTCTTTGCCTCACACTCGTTTTCGTCAAACTTGATCTTGAGCAACTTTGCAAGTGCGTCCACAAGGTTGAATCCAACGTTGTGATAGGTGTTTTTGTACTTCATGCCGGGGTTTCCCAGCCCAACGATGAGCAACATAGTATCGTCCTTTTCTGCCGAAGCAGGTTTCTTTTGAATTGTTTGTTTTTGCAAAAGCAAATGTTTATCTGCTGTTTTTGCGCTTGTTAAGTGCCGTTTTTGCGATTACACGTCCAATCGCATAAGTGCTGTCTGCGAGGTCTTGTGAGAGTGTCGTGCCTGCCGCAACAAAGCAGTCGTTGCCGATGTGCAGGGGTGCCACAAGATTGACGTTTGCCCCTAAAAAACAGTCGTTGCCGACTTGCGTCTTGTGCTTTGTTTGACCGTCATAGTTGCAAAACACCGTGCCGCACCCAATGTTTGTACGCTCCCCAACGGTGGCATCGCCGATGTAAGTCAGGTGCGCGGACTTGGTGCCATCCCCTATTGTTGACGCTTTGACTTCAACAAAGTCGCCAATCCTGCATCCCTTGCCGATTGTCGCGCCTCTCAGCCTTGCAAACGGACCAACTGTTGCGCCTTCGCCTATAACGGAGTCAACAACGTGCGAATATTCAATGTACGCGCCCGCGCGCACAACACTGTCCCGCACGAGCGACGCCGCCACGACTGCCCCACGCTCTATTCTTGTCGAGCCTTCTATACGGCAAAACGGCAGAATTATTGCGTCCTCCCCAATTTGAGCAGTGTCGTCGATGAAGGTGGAAGCCTTGTCCACAATCCTCACTCCGCGCATCAAATGGCGAGAGACAATTCTGTCTTTGAGGATATTATATACCAAACAAAAAGATTTTGCATCACTTATCTCAAAAAAAGCCGAATTGTTGACAAAAATCCCGCCCTTTTCCGCCTTGCCGAGCCGAATATATGCGGATGAATCGCAAAATCTGAGCTCTTTCAAGCCTTTGAGTCGCATGGATTTGACAATCCGGAGAACGTCGTCTCTTTCTATAAGCGGGCATGCAAGAGGCAAAACAACGCTGTATACTCCGTCTTCAAAACTTATCTCCTTTATGCTTTCAACCCTCTTGCAATCAAAATCAGCAAGCGCACGCGCCTCATACTCTTCAACTCTTCTGCCAAGAATCGCCTCGTCCTGCCAAGGCGACGAAACAAAATATATCTTCAATCTTTCCATACCTCAAATAATATGCAAAAAGCGAGGCAAAATTGCCTCGCTATCACAGAGCGCGTGGAGGGTTGCGACGTTGAGGGGTGGAGGGAGATTTAGATTGTGGCATAAAAGGGCTGCAAATCACGGGAGAAAGACTCGACTTCCTGTTCGGCAACGTCGTCTTGGGAGAGTTCTTCCACGATTTCCGTGCCGATTGGGATGAGAACTTCAAGCGGCACCCCAAGCGATACGCCAAGCACGGCGCAAACAATCGAGATGACCGCCACTATGATGACCACAATGAGTTTTTTCGTTTTCTTGTCCATAAGAGCCTCCTTCGGTTTTTATTTTGACCTCGAAGACCCTATTCCTTGCCTCTGTGACACCCAAAGTTTACACCCGCCATTCCGCGATTTTCAAACTTTTATGCCACGGATTTCATCCGATTTTGTATTTTTCTTTTCCGCGCATAAAAAAAGCACCCATTGGGTGCAGTTTATTCTTGAAAAGAATAATAATCACTTTCTTTTGCCTTTGAAAAACGCGGAAAGAAGTGCGGCACATTCGTCAGCGCGATGACCGCCAGATACGACTATGTCGTGGTTGAACAGCCCTTGTTCAAAGAGGTTGACTTTGCTGCCGGCAGCACCTGTCTTTTCATCGTATGCGCCAAAATAGAGCGCGCGGATGCGGGAGTTTATCATTGCGCCTGCGCACATCGGGCAAGGCTCAAGCGTGACGTAGACGTCGCAGTCTTCAAGCCACCAGTTGCCCTCGGCTTCCGCCGCGCGAGAGAGCGCGACCATTTCGGCGTGACGCGTAGCGTCGTTTGCCCTTTCCTTCATATTTTCGCTCGTTGCGATGACCTTGCCACATTTGACAACAACTGCGCCAACAGGCACTTCGTCCGCCGCCGCGGATTGCTTTGCAAGGTCTATTGCAAGTTGCATAAAATTGTTGTTATACTCTGTGTTCATATTACTTATGATAAGGAGTTCCGGCAATTATTGTCATCGCTCTGTATATCTGTTCGCAAACCATCACGCGGAAAAGTTGGTGTGGAAAAGTCGGTTTGCCAAATGACAGAACAAAATCTGCTTTTGAGCGCAGTTCGTCAGTATGCCCGTGGCTTCCGCCAATGAGGAAGGAAAACTCGCTCTGTCCTTCCGTGCATTTTGTGTCTATGAGGCTTGCAAACTCCTCGCTTGAAAGTTCCTTCCCGCGCGGGTCAAGGGCTATGACAAAGCCTTTGGCTTTGGCAAGGAGAGAGTCGCTCTCAATCTTCCTCTGCTCGTCCGCGGTTTTTGATGGCGGAGCGTCGGGGAGTTCAATCACTTTGAAGTCCGCATATCTTGACAGCCTCTTTGCATACTCCGCAATGGCGTCCGCCACGTATTTCTCTTTTATTTTGCCGATGGCAATGACGTTCACTTTCATCGCATAATCCCCCAAACAAGCGAGAATGTCGTTGCGGCAACGCCAACAATGACAGTGAGCCAGTTGACGGCTTCAAGTGCGATTGGCATAGTTTTGGTTTTGGCAAACGGTTTTTCGTCTATGCGCCCATTCTTCACTGCCTCTTTGCGGAGCACGACAAACATAAGCACGGTGAGCCCTATCGCCAAAAATACAACCAACAAGCATACAAGCAATCCCAAAACCGTTGAGAAGAGCCAGTTGTCTATGACGTTGATGAAGGCAAACACGCCTCCGTTTTGCCCTACGTAGCCGAGGAACACTGACCATGCGTTGTTGAAGAAGTGCATAAACATAGACGGCCAGATTGAGCCCGTATAGTACATGACGAGTGCCATGGCAAGTCCGTCCACAAACGTATAGCCCGTCTGCACGATGTTTTGGTGCATGAGCGCAAAGAGCGTTGCGGACAAAACCACAAACTTCCAGCCCGTCTGCTTGTAGCCGGCACTTATGAGCCCCCTGTGCGAAAACTCTTCAAAAAATCCCGGCAAAACAGCCACGAGCACCAGCTCTTTGAACAGAACTCCCAGTGAATTGTAGTCTGTCCTTGATGGCACGCGCGTGTAGCCAAAGAGCGACAACACGGTCTGCCAAACAACAGACACCGCCGTGCCGAGGATTGTCATGCATATTGCAAGCACAATCGTGCAGAGCGCGCTCTTCAAGGATACTTTTTTGAAGCCGAAGTCTGCAAACAGACCTTTAAGCATCTTTGATGCTTTTTTCTTCTTTGATTCGGGCTCGCCTTCTGCCTCTATCGACTCCGGCTGAGGCTCGGCAACGTTTTCGTCAACAGCAATCCCGCTTGTTTCAGGCTGAGGAGCAAGAGCCGCATCGTCAAACACGACTTCAATTTCATCTGCCTTTTTTCCTTCCTCTTTCTTCTCTTTGTACGGGAAATACGGCAAAAACTTGTCAACTCTCGCCGCAACCATAAAGAGATACATCACAAACGGCACTACGCCAAAGATCACAATCTGCACAATGCAACTCCAAAACGCATCGTCATCTTGCACGCCGAGCAAGGAATATATATCAAGCGCAGACGCCACCCTGAAAAGCAGCGTTAGTATCACAACGACAAAGTATATTAAGCTGACTTTGAAACGCTTGCTTGTCATATCAAATCATCCCTTGCACGAACGCGATGAGCCAATACACCGCAAAAACGCCGAGCGCAAGCCATACGCCAAGTATATTTTGCTCCTTGCCCGTCGTCTCTATGTCGTTTGTGCGCGTGAGTGCACGACTTATGTTCTGCCAGCCGCGTTTTGTAAAAACCGAGCCGACAAAACTCATCGTATCAACAAATAAATTGCTCTTCTTTTCGTCTTCGTCATGCGCATATATGACAAACTCGTCATACTCCACGCCGTTTGACACAACTCTGAATCTTTCTTCCTTTTTCGCACCTATGCGGTAGAAAAGATAGAGCAACACAACAAGTAGGAAGAAACCAACTATCACACTGCCCGCTCCAACAAGCCAATTGTAATAGCCAAGTTCAACATACCACTCGTCCACCTGCGGCAGATATGTCGTGAGCGTGAGCGATATGAAGTTGTTGAAAAAGTGTATGAGCACTGCGCCCCAAATGCTGCCCGTGGATGCAACGACTATTGCAAGCACGACACCGAGTCCAAATTGGTGCACGGTCTGCACTGGGTTGGCGTGCATAAGACTGAACAGCGCGGACGTGATGAGTATGCCAAACCACACGCCCCTCGTTGACATGCCATGGAGCACAAAGCCACGCATAAGTATCTCCTCGCCAAAAGCAGGCATGACCGCCATGATGAGAAGCGCAAGGAAATACACCCACACTTTGTCCGTTGCAGGCATAGACACGCCCGCTCCATGATAATGTATGACACCAAGGAAGGATGCCCATGCGTTTGCAAGCGGCAAGAAGACGAGTATTGTGGCAATTGCAATGAGCGGAAGCAACACATACTGCAAAGGTTTGAGCCCCTTGTTCATCCTCGTAACCGCAGGGATGTTGAGCTTGCGCACGGCGGAATAGACAACCGCGGACACAATGAACATAATCTGTATGAGCGCATAGCTCACCCAGGACATGATATTCATGCCTTCAAAATCGCCGAGCCCTCTCACGAGCGCAACAAGAAGTGTCGCCAAAATATTGGCGACGCAGAGTGCAATCATAAAGATTGCGGCACCTTCGTTTGCATATATTGATTTTCTCATTTTATCTCAAAAACCTCACTTCTTGCATACTGATGCGCAAGATAAAGTTCCGTTTCGGTATTTTCACACTTTTTGAGCATCGCATTGACTGTGTCAAAAGCAAGCTGCTCCGTATTGTTGTTTTCGCTTATATGTCCAAGCACAATCTTGTTCACTCTGGACGTTCTATCATCGTTCAAAAGTTGCACTATCCTTGCCGCCGCATCGTTTGAGAGATGCCCGTTGTTGGAGAGTATACGCTGCTTCAAAGGATAGGGATATTTGCCGTTTTTGAGCATATCAATATCATGGTTTGATTCAAGCAGCACAAGCGAACTGTCCTTTATGTTTTTGAGCACGCCCACTGTCGGGACGCCGATATCCGTTGCGACACTGCACCTTGCTCCGCCGCACTCAAACGAATATGCGAGCGGATATGCCGCGTCGTGTGGAATGCGAAACGGCTCAACGTTTATATCGCCAATCGTAAATCCATTTTCAAAATCGTCCACGTGAGCGATGTTTTTTATCCTGCCGTATTTCTC
>DBVQ01000034.1:0-4611 GCA_002308155.1 Christensenella sp. UBA1260 | reverse complement strand
ACGCCGTCCAATCTTGAAGGCGTGAGCCCAAATTCGCGAAGCGCAGACGCTATTGCCGTATACGAAAGCCCGGCGTCAACCAAGATTGCCGTATTGTTTGAGATTATCAGCGTCGCATTGCCCTTGCTTCCGCTGGCGAGTGATACAAAGGTTAAACTCATTTGTTGCTACTTTATTGTGTATATTTTTTGCAAATGTTTGCGGATTTTTGCCGCTTTAACATAACAAGCGGGTGCCAAAAGCACCCGCGGATATGGTTTTGAAATCTTTAGATTTCACTTGAATACTTTTGTCTGTCCTCTTTGTCGTCTGCGCGGTTGAACACAACCGTGAAGATGATTGCAAGCAAAAGGTTGAAAAGCGCAAGTGCCAAGAACACAATGATTGCCACTCTTTCACTTGCAACAAAGTTGCCTGCCACCATGTCTATGATGAGTACGGCAAGCGATGTGCCCGAAGAAATGAGAGCAAAGATGATGCTAAACGCGCGCGGATACTTGCCTGCGAGGAAAGCTATGAGCTCAACAACAAGCATAATTGCAACCGAGACGCCCGTTGCGATGAAGAGGATATCTTTCAAAAGGTTGTCGCGATCAACAGCTCTGTTTTGGATCCACGATGTAATCGTGCCGATGATGTTGAAGTGATCTTCTCCACCAAAGTCAAGTGCGCCAAGGCTGTTCATGAAATATGAGAGTATGAACGGCAACACAAGCACTGCAGAGATAAGCAGCGTTGCGAGCACAAAGAGGCGCGGATGAAGTCTCTTTTCTCTCTTCGCATTTCTTGCGTTTTGCGCCTCAGAGAAGTCTGTTGCCTCAACATAATCCTCGCCTGCATAGGCTTGTTTGCCTTCGGTACGCAAAACTCCACTGTCCTGTGACATATATGGCACGACAGCAAGTGGGACGACTATCGGTTGAAGCTGAATTGTGCTGTGTTTTGGCGCGACAATAGGCACCGGACCACCAAGCCCAATTTGCTTTACGACAGTGACATCACTGCCCGCTTCCGGCTGCAATGAGCCGTATGCTTCGGATTCGTATAGTGGCTTGTCTTCTTCGAAGACAACAGGCTCGTTGTTTTCGGGCTCTAACACCACATCTTTCTTTCTGTTTTTCTTTGACATATATCCTCCAATGCCCAAGGGCTTTTCGGTGGGTTATCCAATATAACCAAGTTTGTCTTTGTTGATAAGTGTGCAAATCATAGAAACTATGACATTTGCAATTGCCAAGACGACAAGCGCAAAGAGCTCACTCGTTGAGTACGCTCTCAAGAAGTCGTCCATAAAATCTATTTGTGCGACGCTGAAAAGATTGACTCCCATGAGATAAATCACAAGCACAGTCAGCACGCACACGAGATATACTATTGCGTTTGCGATATACTTGACAGGACGCACCGCCCCGAGAAGTGCGCAAAGCGATTTGATTGCGTTGAAAACCAAAAACAAAAGTCCGAAGCACAGCACCAAACTCGGCACGGCGTCAAGCCACACTTCTTTGACCGCACCGCTCGCCCAGCCGTTTTCCGCCGAAACCTTGAACGCGTCAATAACGTTGCCGATTGCATTGAGCTCGGTTGGGACATACTTGATTGGCAAACTAGCCTCTTGTCCGATTGCCGCAAGTATGTATGGCAAAACCACAATGACCGTAAACACAATCATAATCGCGCCAAAGACGATATTTTTGCCGCGTTTTTGCCTCTTCCACTTCTTGTTTTTGTCTTTAACCTTTGGTTGGAAATCGTTTGTCGTTGAAACTTCATGCGAAATCTCATCCCTCGGCTCATCAATTTGGAGGGACGGTTCAAGCACGAACTCTTGACGCACAGACGGCAATACGTGATAATCGCTGTTTCTTATTGGAGTTGGAGCAAGGCGTATGCCGTTGCTGTCAACCAAGCGATTTTTGTTTTTTATCTTTTCATCAGCCATTTTTACCTGTTAGATTTTTGGGGTTGATTTTGCGGAGCCGGTTGCACTGGGTGCATTTGTGTCGGTTGAGCTTTTGGAGTCTCTTCAATCGTTGGCGAATATTGCATGAGCGGTTGCTCTTGTGTCACATAAGGCACAAACGCCACAGGTTGCACGATTGGCGGCATTTGATAGCCGTCGCCCGATTGGCCACCATAAAATCCCGGTGCTACAGGCGCTCCGCCTGCTTGTTGCACTGGATAGCCATACGGATATCCGTATGGAGGATATGGATAGAACGGATAGCCGCTCGGTCCGGAGAAGTTTTCTGGAGCTTCTTTCTTTTGAGCAGGCTTCTTTTCGTCATTTGGCTCAATTCCTTTTGCTCTGCGCTCTTCAAACTCTTGAAGAGTTGGAGTCTTTTCAACTGTGAGATCCTTTTCAGGTGGCGCAATTATGTCAAGTTTGCGCTTGATCGGCGGAGATTGTTTGATCTTGCCTTTTGCAAGCAAAAGGGTTGCTCTTGCTCTGTTTCTGCCGCAGTGTGAACACGCAACGGCTGAAATCGGGTTGATTGTTCCGCACGCTGGGCAAACATAAGTCTCGCCTTCAATGTCGTCCTCGTCGATTTGCGAATACGGGTCGGCATAATAGGCGGAATACTCTTTGAGCGCCGCCGCCATCTTCTTCAAAATATTCACGTCCTCAGAGCCGAGCTCGTTGAGCTTCTCGCGGTATGCATCAAGCAAATCCGCACGTTTGTCAAGTTCGGTTTGAGTTTTCTTTTTGTAATCTTCGACTTCAAGCATAGCTTGCTCTTTTTCTTCCTGAGCCTTTGCACGTTTTTCGGCAATCTCCTTGTCAACTGCCGCCATACGCTCGCGCGCCATAGAGTCAAGTTTGTGCTTTGCACGTCGTGCGTCCATCATATCAGCTTCGCTGTGCGTCTCGCTGTGTGCGACAATCGGCGCGCCGCAGGATACGCAGAACTTTGCACCCGGCAAGTTCTTTGCTCCGCAGACAGCGCAAACAGGCTTCCTCAAAACGTTGAGGATGCCGCCGCATTTTGCACAGTAGCGTGAACCCGCGCTGTTCTTTGAACCGCACGCAGGACACACGGTCTCGTAGTTTTCAACTACGTCCGCTCCGCACTTTGAGCAGAACGCTTGACCGCTCTTTACTTCGTTTCCGCAAATCTTACATACAAACATAATTATACCTGCAATTTTGTGTTTCTTTTTTGCTTCTTGTTTTTCCAATTTTATATGACCGCAATATTCGGATGCATAACACGAAAGAGTGCTTTTTTGAGAGCCAAGTGAACTGAGGCGTTCACGGTGCTCGAAAACAAAGTGCTCTGACAAAGTTAGGCGCCGAATAGTGAGGTCTTACTTTTCTGGCATTTTGAAACTATCTTTCAAACCCACAATGCTGTTAAACTCGTTTTTGTCGTTCCTCTTGATAAAATAACCTTCACGCAAGAACTGGAATCTCGTGTGCACAGGTGCGTCCGCGACGATTCTTTCCGCCTTGCCGTGAAGCACGGTGAGCGAGTTTGGATTGAGCCTGTCCATATAGTCGCCGTCGCCGTCCAAAATGAGATAGTCAAACATATTTAGCGTCACGTCCACGCAGTCGTTTGCATTGACAAAGTGGATTGTGCCCTTGACTTTCATATTTGCGCCCTCTTCGCCGGACTTTGTGCCTTCAAGATATTCAACGTGCACGGCTTTGACTTCGCCGTTCTCGTCCAAATCGCAGGATTTATATCTCACGATATAAGCACCTTTGAGTCTCACAATTCCGTCCGGTTTCAAGCGGAAATACTTTGGCGGAGGATTGAGTGCAAAGTCATCTTGCTCAATGTAGAGCTCTCTTGAGAAAGTCGTCGTGTGAGTGCCAGCACCTTCCTCTTGCGGATTGTTGTCAATGTACACTTCTTCCGACTTGCCTTCCGGATAGTTGTCCACGATGAGTTTCAAAGGTTTTGTGACGACCATTGCGCGCTGTGCGTGTGCGTTCAAGTCCTCTCTCACGCAATGCTCAAGCATTGAGATGTCAACTTCGCTGTCCGCCTTGCTTACGCCGATGCGAGAGCAGAAATCCTTGATTGCCGCCGGCGTATAGCCACGCTCGCGTATGCCAGAAAGCGTGCTCAGGCGCGGGTCATCCCAGCCCCAGACGATGCCTTCGTCAACCAAACGTTTCAGGAAACGTTTCGACATAACCGAGTGCGTGAGGTTGAGGCGAGCAAACTCAATTTGTCTTGGACGCGGGTCAAAACCGCAGTTTTCCGTCACCCAATCATAGAGTGGGCGGTGGTTTTCAAACTCAAGCGTGCAGAGCGAGTGTGTGATGCCCTCGATTGCGTCCTCAATCGGGTGCGCAAAGTCGTACATTGGGTAGATGCACCACTGGTCGCCCGTATGCGGATGCGTCGCGTGGCAAATACGGTAGATGACAGGGTCTCTCATATTGATGTTTGGAGACGCCATATCAATCTTTGCGCGGAGCACCTTTTCGCCGTCCGCAAACTCGCCGTTTTTCATGCGCTCAAAGAGATTGAGGTTTTCTTCAACAGAACGGTTTCTGTATGGACTCTCTTTGCCGGGGACACCAAAACTGCCGCGGGTGGCGCTGATTTCATCAGCGGAGAGGTCGCAAACGTATGCCTTGCCATCTCTTATGAG
>DBVQ01000028.1 GCA_002308155.1 Christensenella sp. UBA1260 | reverse complement strand
TACAATATAATAAGTAAAATAATTATAACAATATATCATTATAATTGCAAGCATTTTAAAACACGATTCGTGAAAAATTTTTAGAAAACCCCCGATTTTTAATAAAAAACCATATAAATCTTGCAAAAACAACAATAATATCCTAATATTTAAGCATGATTCAAGCACTCAAAACCCCCGACAACATAGACGAGCTCAAAGAAATCTACAAAAACAATTCTCTCGTTTACTATACGCCGATGGAGGAGCTTATCAACACAATCACGCACGCGCTTGGCGTCGTTTTTGCCGTGGTTATGCTCGTCCTTATGCTTTTACGCGCGACAACCACTGAATGCGTCTTGGCGGCGGTTCTGAGCTGTTTTTGCCTAGGGTTGGAGTTCTTTATCTCCGCCATGTATCACGGCACAAGGGATTTGAAGAGAAAACAGATGTGGCGCAGACTGGACTTCCCTGCCGTGGACCTCAACGTCATCGCGTGCGGGACGTGCCTCTGCCTGCTCTATGGCAATATATATGGATATATCGCATTTGGCTTGTCGTTTGCGTTGGCGTTTGCAATGCTGTTTTGCTGCCTATTTGCCTTTGACAAGTCGCACAAACTGTCCGTTGGCATAACGTTTATCGTCGGAGCACTGCTGTTTGCGGCGTTTTTCGTCTCAAACTTCACCGGAAGCGGCATACGCAACAAGGACCTTGTCGGCTACTTGTATCTTGCAGGGCTTTTGACCAGCTTGCTCGGCGCAATCTTCTTCCGTATATACAAACGCTATATGCACTGCGTCTTCCACGTGCTCGTGCTGATCGGCCCAATGCTCTGCATGCTGGCGAATTATTTTCAACTAAGTTGAAAATAAATGATGTTGAAAAATTAATATTCGCGGACTAAATCCGCTCAAAACAATAAAATGCGATATTTGGATGAGATGCGCGGCAGAGCGCGTTTTGGGATGACCAAGCGTACAAAGACGTACACGGTGTCGGCACAAAAGGCGTTCTAACAAAGCAGGTCGCCAAATAGCACATTTTTAGGAGATAAAAATGAAAATCGCAATCGTCTATTATTCTCAATCTGAAAACTGCGACTTCGTGGCAAACGAAATCGCAAAACAAATTGATGCTGACATAGTCCGCATCGAACCGGAAAAAGCATATCCCGACAAGGGATTCAAAAAGTTCTTTTGGGGCGGCAAGAGCGCGGTTATGGGCGAATCCCCAAAACTCGTCCCCTACACCTTTGACGCAAGCGGTTATGACGCAATAATCCTCGGCTACCCCGTTTGGGCAGGCACTTTTGCCCCGCCAATCCGTTCGTTTGTAGAGCAAAACCGTGGTGTAATTGCCGAAAAACCGGTGCTCGCTTTTGCGACGTCTAGCGGGGGCAATGCCGAAAAGTCCTTTGTCAAACTTGCGGCACTCCTCAAAAAAGACAAGATTTCCCCAACTCTTTCGCTCGTTGACCCGCTTGTCAAGCCATCCGACGACAAGCTTGCGGCAATCGAGGCATTCTGTCTTCAAATCAAAGAGTTGAACGCATAATTCCATGCAAGAAAAAATCTTTTCAGCCAAACGCCCAATACTATCAAAACTTGTTGCCTTCGGTTTTCAAAAAACCGATGGCGGTTTTGTGTTCAAACAAGACTTTATGGACGGCGATTTCACCGCCATTGTATCCATATCTTTTGACGGCAAAGTCGATTGTCGAGCCATTGACAATATGAACGATGAGGAATACGCCCCTCTGCACGCAAGCGGAATTGTGGGCGGCTATGTCGGCGACGTTCGCCTTGCTTTTGAAAAAGTTTTGCAATTTATTGCAAAAAACTGCTTTGAAGACGTCTTGTTCGTATCAGATCAAGCCAACAGAATCACAGAGAAAATCGCAAAGAATTACGGAATATTGCCGGATTTCCCTTGGGATGATGAAAAGTTCAAACCCTATGGCGTTTTCCGCCACAAAGACAGTGGCAAGTGGTTTGCGCTCATAATGAACATAAAACGCAAATCCATCGTTCCGTCCGCCGATGAAAAACAAACCGTTGACGTCATCAACCTAAAAAGGTCAAAAGACCTCGTCGAACCATACCCCGACGGAGTCTTCCCTGCCTATCACATGAACCACAAACTGTGGCTTTCCGTTGCGCTAGACGACACGCTTTCGGACGCAAGCGTGCTTTCACTAATTCAATCCTCGTTTGAAGCAACAAAAAAATAATAATTTTTCAACACAATATCCCCGCCCCGCATGGGGCGATTTTTTTTGCAACAAACAGATTGAAAAACACTATTTGCAAAAGCATATTGATTTATTTGTTAACCATTTTGCAAAGATTTTCTCTATAAAATGCCCATTTTGACTGTAAAATGCACTTGAACGTTGTGGACAAGTGGAAGGATTGTTTTACGTGGAACGACTGTTCCATATTGTAAAATTGGTGTAAACAACAACAGAAACCACACGGGCACAGCTTCAACACATGAAAACAACACACAACCAAAACCCAAACCCAAAATTAAACAGTGAAAATACTATAAATCAAGGGCAATTTACAGCAGAATCAATGAAATTACGGCAATGTTGACTCAAAAACAAGCGTGTATACTCAAAATTATAGAAAAATGAGCAATAAACAAGGCGCAACAGAGTATAGATATGCGTCAATTATAAAAACTGCGTGAAACTATAGCAATTTTTGCAGAAAAACCGCGAAACAAAAACAAGCAAAATTTTTTAGGTGAAAGAAAGCGAATTTTCTGCCAAAAACAACACGGACAAAGCACGAAAATTATTTTTTTGGAGTCAAAAAGGCTCAAAAACCCTACTAAACAGTAGGTTTTTAAATGTTTTTCGTTTCACGTGAAACGCGACCATAAGAAAAATTGTTCCACGTGAAACATAGGCGTTTTTGGTGCAATTTTCTATCTTTGATGTTTCATGTGAAACAATTTCTTGTTTTTTGACATGTTGAAAGTGTTTGGATGTATTTGGGTGTGCTTGCTGAGGGTTTTGCGTGTTCTTCTCTCGTTTTGGGCTCATTGCGGCATTTTGAATTGCACGCGGGGCTCAACATCGGTTTTTGTTCTGGTTGGACGAATGGCGGGCGGATGATGGGACAGGTGGTCTGGATTGGTGTGTTTGGTTGGTTGGCGCGAGGCGAGCGTGTCAATATGAGCGTTTGCGCAAATATATAGAAAAGCGATTTTGCATTTTCTATTGTTTTGAAACAGTGATTTGTTGTGTGATTGCCTTGTGCGATTGAGTAAATTGTGCTTTAAAACTGCTTGCCTTTTGCAAAACATGCGGATTTTGGGTGAAAATATAGAAAGTGAAAAATCCAATTTCTATAATTTTAATATAAAAGCGCCCGTTTTCTTATTGGACGCTTTAAAAATATTTGTTATTTGATGCTCATTTAAAACTGCAATATTTGAAAGGATTGCTACGTTAACGTTTGATTGGAGGGAGTGGATTGGAAAACCCCTCAATCGCGTCCAAAACGGACGGGAGAATCTTTGCAAGCTTTTCAAGGCCTTTATGGACAATCTCGCCAAAGTCTGCGGTTGCAAGCTCGTCTGCTTTGTCGGATACAACCTTGAGAGAGAGGAGCGGAAGGTTGTTGCGTTCGCAAGCAATCGCGATGCCCGCAAGTTCCATTTCGCAGATATCTGCGCCAAAGTTTTTCTTCAAATTGTCCTTCTCAAGTTTATTATTAATAAACTTGTCGCCGCTTGCGTCTGCCACTTTGCGGATTGGTTTGCCTATATTTGCAAGCACCCTCGCAAGCAAGTTTTCATCAAGATAGAAATATCTATCCTCGTGGTCTGAATATCTGCCCGGCTCAATATCGTTGATTGCGGAGATGTCAAATTGATAGTGGCACACACGGTCAACGACAACGAGTTCTGCAATAGAGAGTGCCGGGCTCAATGCTCCGACAAAACCGAAGTTCAAAACAACCTCAATATCAAAGAGGTCTTTGAGAAGTTGAACGGCAAGTGCAGCTTTGATTTCGCCCACGCCGGACGTCGCAAGATATATCGTGTTGCCGTCAAGTTCAAACTTCTTAACTTCAACGCCCGCGATATTGCTCTCGTCCTTGAGCGCACTGCCGAGTTGTTTCAAAATAGGCTCTGTTTCTTCCGCCATGGCGGTTATGATTGCAATTCTCATAATTTGCCTTCTTATAATGGTTTTTTCTTTATTGTACCGTACTGACGCGGATATTGTTTTGGGGTTTCGCCGATTTTTTTGAATACGAGGATTGCGCGACGCTCTCCGTTGGAGAGCGTGCCGACTTTTGAGCGCTCAAAGCGCAAATTCAGCAATCTAACGGCATTTTTTGACTGCTCAAGCTCGCTTTCGTCTGTCTTGTATGCCACAAAAATCCCGCCGACTTTGAGCATTGGGGCTGCAAGTTCCAAAAGAATGGGCAATGACGACACCGCTCTTGCCGTGACAACGTCAAAAGTGCCAAACATATCGCGCTTTTCTTCGGCTCTGCCTGCGACAGTCGTCAGGTTGTCAAGTTCAAGTGCCTTTGCGGACCCGCCGACAAACGCGACCTTCTTTGCCGTTGCGTCAAGCCCTACGATAGTCAAGTCGGGACGGATTATCGCAAGCGGAACGCAAGGGAAGCCTCCGCCGCAGCCTATGTCAAGCACTCGCGCATCCTTTGGGAATTCGCTTGCGCCAAACAAAGTGTCCTCGTAGTGTTTGACGACAAAGTCGTCAGGCTCGGTTATTGCTGTCAAATTAAACTGCTTGTTTTTGTCCACAACCATATCAAAATAGGCGGACAACTTTGCAAGTTGCTCGTCGGTTGGGGCGATATTTATGCCGTTCAACACGGAGTTTAAGCGTTCTACAGTTTGCATACGATTATTATAACACCAAAAAATCAATTTGAAAAGACAAAATGTGCAACGTTTCACGAGAACATTGATTTTATAAAATCAAAATGAAAAAAATATAATGTTTCACGACAAAAACTCTGTTGCCAAATCAAACAAACTATGCTAAACTAATTTTGTGGCGAAGATAATTGCTTTTTCCAACCAAAAAGGTGGGGTTGGCAAGACGACAGCCTGCGTCAACGTGGCGACGGCTCTCGCCCTCAAGGGCAATCGCGTGCTCGTTGTGGATTTGGACTCACAGGGCAACGCAACTTCGTCGCTCGGGTTCTTCGACAAAAATCTGCACAATTCGACTTATAGTGTGCTTGTGGACGGCGCAAACATCAAAAATTGCATCCTCAACACCGAAACAAATGGGTTGAAAACCCTGCCGGCATCCAAGGATTTGGCGGGCGCAGAGATAGAGCTATGTGGCAAGCCACATAGAGAACGGGCGCTTGCGAGCGCACTTGAGCCGATTGAAGACGAGTTTGACTTTGTTTTGATAGATTGTGCTCCCTCGCTCTCGCTGTTGACGGTGAACGCGCTCGTGGCGGCTGATGGCGTGATTGTGCCTCTTGTGGCGGAATATTTCGCGCTTGAAGGGCTCGCGCAGATGATGAACACGATTAGGCTTGTAAAACGCAGCCTGAACCCGCAGATTGACATCCTTGGCGTTGTGATAAATATGTATGACGCAAGAGTCAAGCTGGCAAGGGAAGTGAAGGCGGAAGTGGAAAAGCTGTTTAAAGACAGGGTGTTTGAAACAACTATACCGCGCAACGTCCGCCTCGCCGAAGCGCCGAGCTTTGGCAAACCAATCGCTTTATACGACAATAAATGCGCAGGGGCAGTCGCCTACGACGCTCTTGTGCAAGAAATTATACAAAAAATCTAAGGAGTTTTGTTATGGCAAACGCAAAAGGCGGCCTTGGCATGAAAGGCTTGAATGCACTCTTCAACGACAATCCCGAAAACGTCAAAGTGGATCTCTCCGACGATATCCAGACACAGGAGATTGACATCACACTTATTGACAGAAACCCAAATCAGCCGCGCAAGACCTTCAATGAAGACAGTTTGAGAGAGATGGCGGCGTCCATCACGACGTACGGCGTGTTGCAACCGCTCATCTTGGTGCGCAGCGAAGGCGGCAGATATCTTATTATCGCAGGTGAGCGTCGTTTCCGCGCTTGCCACATGGCGGGGCTCAAAAAGGTGCCGGCAATCGTAAGAGAGTTCTCTCCGCAACAAATACAAGAGATTTCGCTCATTGAAAACTTGCATCGTGAAGACTTAAACGCAGTTGAAGCGGCAGAAGGTATGCGTGAACTTATGGAAAACCACGGTCTCACTCAAGAGGAAGTGGCAATCCGCATCGGCAAGTCCCGTCCGTACGTCACAAACACGCTCCGCCTCTTGCAACTCCCTGACGAAGTGACAGAGCTCGTGAGAGAAGGCAAGCTCGCCCCAGGCCATGCAAGAACGCTCATCTCTATTGACGACAAGGAATATCTCGTGGCGCTTGCAAAGCAAGCCTGCGACAATAAACTTTCCGTCCGCGACCTTGAAAACAGAGTGAGATTGTACTTCACAAGAAAGACAATCCCGACAGGACCAAGAGAAAACAAGGTTATGTCCTTGGAACTCAAAGAGTTCGTCGGTGATATGAAGCGCATCTTTGCAACAAAGGTCAAACTCGTGGGCAACGACCAAAAGGGCAGAATCACAATTGACTA
>DBVQ01000041.1:19075-44525 GCA_002308155.1 Christensenella sp. UBA1260 | reverse complement strand
GACAATCCAGTGAATTGTCCGTAGCCAAAGCGAACGAGGCGGATGCCTTCGGCAACGCCGAAGTCGGACTATGTCGATGCCGGTTCCCAAAAAACCTTGCTATTTGTCGATTTGCTTTGTCAGATTTGCGGGTGCTCCGCCTTCACGTACGGCAAGTACGCTCGGGTCGCGTGCGCATCTTCCGTGCACCTCATCTCAACCGCGCAGCCCGGCATACGACATACCCTCCCAGTCCGTGTCTCATGGCCTTGGGGGGGGTGAAAATATAAATGGGTTGTCGATTTGCTTTGTCAGGCTTGCGGGTGTTCGGCGTCATGTACGCTTATGTACATTAGGCTCCTCACGTACGCGCCTTTCGCACAACTCATCCAAATAATCAAGGCTTGTTTTTCTGTATTTTATTTCTGTTTTCTCAATAAAATGCTACATTTGTAAAATATTGAGAGTAAAAAGTGCGCATATGAAAACAAAATCTTGACACGTGTATCGCCAAGTGCTAAAATATTGCTATCAAATAAATAAATTCGGAGGAATTTAAAATGAACAAAAAGGTTATTATTTCTATAATCGCAGTTATCGCACTTGTCGCAATTCTTGGCACAGTCCTCGTTGCTTGCAACCAAGAAGACTACCAAAAGAGACTCGAAAAGAAAGGCTATTCAAAGGTCGTTTCTGGGTCTGATATCATTGGAGCTATCGGTTTCTCAAGCAATACAATTGAATGGGACATTCACTATGCTAAAGATAACGAATATGTATATGTAGTTAAGTACAAAAATGCTGATGATGCAAAAAAAGCGTACAACGATGCAAAAGAAGAGCTCAAAGACGATAAGGACGGTAAATATGCAGTCAAGAAAGTTGGCAAGATTGTCGTTTCTGGCACAAAGCAAGGCGTTAGAGATGCAGGCTAATGCAAAAAAATTGACAAATGAGTAAGCACTTCCGTTTGGAAGTGCTTTACTTTTAATGTCATTTTTTTTGCTGCTTTCGCGCAAAAGTTTGTTTGCTGAACTTCAATAGGACAAAAGGACTCAGGCAGGTATTTCGCACAAACTTTTGCTTGAATTGCGCTCTTGCGAGCGCAGGCTATTATGCGTAAATGAACAAATCTCGCTCGCAAGAGCGAGGTTTTGTTTTATAACGCGATTTTTGCATTTCTTCCGTGCGCTTTTTACACAAAGCGCTGTAAACTGACACAATTTCAGAGCACAATTGGCTGGAACTGTTTGCCGTTTAGGGCATATTCAAGCGTTTTGGGGACAAAGCCTAGGTCTGCGACGAGTGAATTGGGTTTTGCGTCAGGAGCATCTTGCCCAAATGGGACAAAATAGTAGTTTTTGGTGTTGAGAAGCCTGCCCAAGTTCCTTGCATTTGCGGCAAGTGAGTCATTGGAAGATAGGGCAATGACGACGGGACGGTTGTTCCTTAGGTGCGCTTTGACTGCCAAAGTGACAGGCGTGTCCGTGATGCCGTTTGCGAGTTTTGCAAGCGTATTGCCTGTGCAGGGTGCAACGAGCATGATATCAACCGCATTTTTTGTGCCGAAAGGCTCGGCATCGGGGATTGTTTTTACAGGCGTTTTGCCTGTCTTTTGCACAATTAGTCTTTCAAAATCCGCCTGTTTTAAGAAGCGTGTGTCAAGAGTTGCGACGTTGTAGCTGAAAACGGGGGTTATGTCATAACCAAGTGTTATCAGTTCATCCACCATTTTGAGCGTATTTGTGAACGTGCAGAAAGAGCCTGTCACGCAAAGTCCGAGTTTTATTTTGTTTTCCATAATACCTCCTGTATGTAGTCAAATATGGCTTTTCCCGCGCTGAATGGCGCGATTTTGGCGGGGAGAGCCGGATATAAACTTGCATCCGCGCCGAGATAACGTGCATATTCAAGGTTGATTGCGCTCGTTGATGCGAGGTCAATGTAGAGTGTGCCGTCCGCGAGAGTCATCGTGTCCTTGTCAGTGATTATTGGCTTGGGCACGGTGTTTACAATGACGTCATATGGTGCAAAATCAAAGCTTTTGGGCTGTATGACGTGCTCTGCAATTGCGTATGCTTGCCGCACTGACGAACTTGAAGCGACGGTCAATTTTGCTCCATTATCGCTCAAAATGCGCGCTACGGCTGCGCCCGTTCTGCCGAAACCTATGACAAGAACGTTCAAATCAAAAAGCCCCTTTACAGTCTTTTCAAGGATGATTTTGAGAGCACCTTCCGCGGTCAGGCGAGAGTTGATAGACTGAAACTTCTCGTCCTTTGAATAAACGTCAAGTGTGATATTTCGGCTGTTTGCAAGAAGTTCCGCCTCTTCATTTGTCCTGCCGCAAAAGACATAAGCACCGTCTTCAATATCTTCAAGTACGCGCGTATCCACGATTATATTGGGTGCATATACGTGCGTAGGGACATCAGCCTTTTTGCCCTTGAGCAGAGTTTTGAGATAATACATCCTTTCATCCGTTTCGTGAACGGTTATAAAAAAGTTTTTCATAATGTAGCGTATGAAAGTTTTTCGTCTTGCGTTAATGGAGTTTGCACTAAAAATCTCAAAAATCAATAGAATAAAAGCGGGGTGAAATATGGAAAGATACTTCTTGGGAAACAACAGCGCATACGGTTTTTTTGGCAATTATAAACAGGAATTGAAGGACAAAAACAAAGTTGTTTTGTTGAAAGGCGGCCCCGGCACGGGCAAATCAACAATACTAAAAAGGCTGGCAAAAGATGCAGAAGAAAGGGGATTTGACTATGAACTTTGGTTCTGTTCAGGCGATCCAAAAAGCCTTGACGGAGTGTTTGTCAAAAACCTGAATATCGCCGTTGTGGACGCCACTGCACCGCACGCAACGGGAGCGGATTTGCCTGTTATAAAGGATGTCATTTTTGACCTTGCGACGAGTCTTCAAAGAGACAAAATGGCACCACACGTTGAAGAGATAAAAAGACTGCTAAATTGCAAAAAACATAGTTTTATGCGAGCATATCAGCATTTAAACATCGCTTTGTGTCATTTTAAGAATCAAATTGCACTAGAAAAAGATGATGTTGATGACAAGAAAATCCGCAAGTTTGCAATTGATTTTTATGCTCAAATAAAGGACGAAATTAAAGCAGAAATCAAGGACAGAAAGGTGTTTGTTTCTGCCATCTGCCCAACTGGCGAGAACGTGTATTTTGATCATCTTAAAGGAAGAAAAATATACAAGGTGGAAGGCTGTCAAACTTCAACAAATGTTTTCTTTGACGTGTTCAAAGGTTTGACTCAAGGGACCTGGCTTTTGAACCCACTTGACCCAAACTATATTGACGGTGTTGTCTTGGGCGATATTGCGATTGTTAAAGATGTTGGACTTGAAAATGACTATGAGGTGTTAAGCTTGAGAGAGTTTGAGCGCTTGCGCTATGCCAACGAGATTGCCGAAGAGAGAAACGGTGTTGTGCTTGAAGAGGCGTTTGCCGTTCAAGAGTTGAACAGGGCGCGGGAATATCATCTTGAAGTTGAAAAATATTTTGTCGGCGCAATGGATTTTGAAAACAATGACATACTATTTGATAGAATTCGCAGTGAGATGTTTTAAACAGACAGGTTTTGACTTAAATATACAGCTGTACAGTTGACCTAAGACGAGCAAGGGTGGTATAATCAAAAAACCATGAAAGAACAGACAAAAAACACAAAAGATAAAAGAGACGCAAAGAAGGCGAAGAAAGACGTGAAGTTTTCCGCGCTTTTGTGCTGGTTGTTTTTGTCGCTCACAAGATTTGTGAGTTATTTCATGTTGCATTGCCGCCACAAAAAGTCCAAGGCGTTCAAGCGGGAAATCAAAAAAGGCGCAATGCTCATATTGTCAAATCACCTTTCCGCCTACGACTTCATCAATTTTTCCGCGCCGCTCCATGGGCACAAGGTCAATTTTGTCGTTGCGGAGAATATGATGTTTTCAAAACCGATATTTGCAAAACTCATCACAAAATATCACGCAATACCCAAACGCCAGTATTTTGCGGACTTCCAGTGCATCAAGTTGATAAAGAAAAATCTTGACGCCGGCATATCCGTCGTACTTTGCCCTGAGGGCAAAGTGTCCGCGGACGGAAAGACGGGGGCGATCAGCGAATCGACGTCTCGCCTTGTTCAATGGCTAGGCTATCCCGTTGCTGTGTGCAAACTTGAGGGCGCGAGTTTTGTGCGCCCGAAGTGGGCGTACACAAAGCGCAATGGCAGGAACTTTGCAAGCTATGACCTTCTCATGACTGTAGAAGAAGTCAAAACTCTGACAAAGGACGAGATATATGCAAAAATCGTTAGCTCGCTCGCGCACAATGAACACGAGTGGCAACAAAGCGTTGGAGCAAGTTTTGAGGGCGAACGTTATGCAGAGGGGCTTGAAAGACTTTTGTATGTCTGCCCAAAGTGCAAGCAAGAGTTTGAACTTTCAACCAAAGAAGACGAAATCATCTGCGCACGTTGCGGCAACAAAATAAAATATGCACATACGGGCGAGCTTGTGCCTGTGGGCGATGATAGTGTTGCGCCTGCGCGCATTGACATGTGGTATGATTTGGAGCGTTCGCTTGTTGCCGAAGAAGTGAAAAGCGATGATTTCCACCTTGAGGACAAGGTCAAGTTGTTTGTTGAAAATGAAAAGAGAAACGGCTATCGCTTTGCGTGTGAAGGCGTTTTGACACTTGACAAGACAACTTTGAGTTTTGTTTGCTCAGACGATATGCGCCTCAAAGACGTTGTGTATGACTATGAAGTCAACAATATGCAATATGAAGTGAAGGGGCAAGAAAAAGAGCCTGTTGAGGACGATTTCAAGTATATTAGTTTCAACATTTCAAAGTGTGATACAATTGCCAATCAACCCGGTTTTGCGGTGGATTTGTACGATGAAAAGCACACTTATCGTTTTGTTTTTGCGGATAGACAGGCTTCAACAAAGTATACTCTTGCAGTAGAAGAACTATTTAAAAACAGCACGGTTTAGCGACTTGCTTTGTCAGGTCTGCGTGCGCTCGCGCATCATGTACGCTCTTGTACATTGGGTGCCTCACGTGCGCACCTTCCTCGCAATTCATCTAAACTGAGCAGTTTTTTGTCCGTCAATAAACTGGCATAAACAGCAGAAAATTTTTTTGAAAATAAAATTAAGATAATTTTATAACTGCCGTCCGAACGCAGATTTGGGCGGTTTTTTGATGTTCTAACGGCACTTTTTTGCGAGCGCGCTGCGAGAGCGGGTGCGCCCGGTATGCCGATTTTACATTTTGTATTGACAATCAAAAGTTTTTTTAGTAATATTATTTTGTATAAATATGTGTATACGCGCTTATGCGTATATGTAAGGTGGAACGACTATGAGAAGAAAAGTCAATTTGCTGATAATACTTTTCGCTATGGTGCTTTGCTTGTCACTCGTGTTTGTCGCGTGCGGCAAGGTTGACCTTTCGGCAGCACCAAACACAATCGGCGAAGAGGACGAAGGCGAAGACATTTCGGAGAAAGCAGGCAGCACGGATGAAAATCTGATGTTGCGTTTTGTGTTTACCGAATATATGTCCTCTGTCTTCACAAAAGTTCCTCTCGAGGTTTTGACAGCGGAAGGTTTTGATATCGGCAGCATTATTAAGTACCAAGTTTGTTATGTCTCAACCGGACTTTCAATTGACAACAAACTTTATCCGCTTACGCTTGAAATGGTGCATGAAGAAGACAGGCCGCTTTTGAAGCTCCCTGGCAAGCATTACATTCATTGCTCACTTCCTGTAAGCGGCAGAAAGGCCACTGTTGACGGCTCTTTCACTTTGAACGTTGCCGAGGCGGAATCCGATCTTGAGTTCATCAAATTGAGATTCAAGCTCAATGGCGCAACCGGTTATTTCGGCAAAGTGGATCCGGATCAACAGGGTTATCAAGTCATTGAAGTTCAAAAAGGTTCGGTGTGCGACACTTGGATTGAGTTTGAAAGGACTTTCTTGGCACTCAAGAGCGGTTGCGTTTTGAGTGGTTTGTACTCCGGCAACGTGAAAGTCTATGACCCTGATTCAACAGAGGCAATCGTTTTCAATGCAGATGCGACCTATGAGTTTATTTGGTCTGACGCAGTTGTCAACGTAGACTTTGTGCTCAATGCTCCAAATGAAGACTACAAACCGACATACGGCAACAGTCCGTTGACAAGAAGAGAGCAGGTGGAGGCACAGCTTTCAACTCAAACTCCTGCAATGGAAGTTGATACAGTGAGAAAACCAAACGCAGATATCATCAATGCTTTCTATGGCTACAACTTTGCTGGTTGGTATACCGAAGAAGGCGAGCGTTGGCTCTTCACTCAAACAGTTGGCAGAAAGGACTTCACGCTCTATGCGCGTTGGACTCCTGTTGAATATTCGCTCACTGTCTTTACAATGGGCGGCACTTTCAAAGACAATTTGCAAGACACAATCACTGCAGAGCAAATTGCTGCGGGCGGATATACATTTGTCAATAGCGATGTTCAATTTGACTTGGCAACCGGCGACGCAAACAAAATCACCTTCTCAGGTTTCACCTATCACGTCGGTTATGACAAGTATGTCACAAATATTCAAACAAAGAAAAACTCTCAAGACACCATTACAATCAAACTTGTTGACCTTCTCTCCGTCCTTGAAAAGGCGGGCGGCAACTTTGACCCTAACGGCATTTATAGAGACGAAATCCACACTGACAGAATAAACAAAACTGCGGCAGTCCAAAAGGACGAAACAGCCTATGTTGATTGGATTTTGAACGCAGAAGTCAAAGCAGACGAAGCAAGACTTGTCAATGTTTTGAGTGATTACTACAACAACTATGCGTTCAAGGACGGCATCACTTTGAAGGCGGACGGCACGCTCCGTCTTGACAAACTTGTGGATGCTTCTATGAACGAGTTTATCCTTCCGGCAGAGCTTTACTATGGCGAAGGCAACAACAGAAAGTTGCACCCAGTGACGGAAATCGGCAACCGTGCACTTGTTGACTCCAAGTCTCTCGTCACAGTTGACTTGTCTCGCGCATCCAACCTCACAACGATTGGCACGCGTGGATTTGGCTCCTGCCTCAACCTTAAGACTGTCATTTTGCCAACGGACAACCATATCACCGAAGTCGGCGAAGATGCCTTTGCAAAGACCTATTGGCAAGAGCACTATAACTTTGGTGCAGGCAATACAAAGGGCATCATCAAGATTGGTACAGCACTTTACAAATATACAGGCGAAGGCGTTGACGGAGTCACATCCATAAATATGTCAGACCTCGGCTACTACACCGGTGGCGATACAAATGTTTACAACATTTCAGCAGGTTGCTTCACGGATGCAACGGCACTTGAATCCATCACGATTGCGGACAATATCGACTATATCCACAACAATGCTTTCAAGGGGCTTGCAGACCTCACGACAGTGACTGCCGGCGCAAAACTTGCTTATATTGAAGAAAATGCTTTCTCCAATGAGTTCTTGGCTCAGACAACAGGTCCAAACGTCAGCAACGGCGCAATCGTTGTCGGCAACATCCTGTTTAGAGTCCTTGACCCACAAAACGTGACGAGCTATGAAGTCAAAGACGACATCGTCTATATTGCACCGGGCGCATTTAAAGATTGTTCACATCTTGCAACCGTCACGTTCGAAGACGAAAGCAAGATAAAGGCAATCGGCAAAGATGCATTTATCAGCACGGCATGGATTCAAGATAGAGACTTCACGGTTGTAAACGGCATTCTCGCGGCAGTCTATTCACAAGATTACAACAACAAGAACGTCGTCATTTCAAACGATGTGAAGATCATCTCCGAATATGCATTCAACACCTATGCTCGTTTCTTTGAAACGATTGAGTTTAGAGCGGGCGAGGAACTCGGTGTTCCGTATGGCGTAGAAAAGATTGATGACTACGCGTTCGCGGGCGCGTCAAATATCAAGAGCTTCATCTTTACAGATGCAAAAGTCGTTGCAGGCGAACTTGTTGATATTCCTGAAATCTCCAACTACTCATTTGCAAACTCCAAGGGCGAATTGCTCAGCGGCGTCAAGATTTATGTCAACCAAGATGTTTACGACTTCTTGGGCACAAATGAGTGCAAGACGAACAACCCAGTTTGGTACAAACTGTTCAGCCTCAACGGAGATGCGTTTAGAGTTGAAACAATTCAAGATGCATACCTCAATCCATCCATCAAGAAGGATAGAATCCTTGATGGTGTTATCACTGCATTTGGCAATGAAACAAATGGTATTATCGTTGAAAGCAACTCCGGCGTTAAAAAGTATTTTGACCTCAACACAGTGACACACAAAGTCAAATATTATGTTTTGAGAGTTGACAGCAACGGCGATCCAGTTTTGGATGCAAACGGCAACAGACAATATGACAAAGCCAATGCTGTCACAGAAGGTGTTTACTATATCCAGTTTGAGTTTGAAGGCGTTGAATATTCACACTTTGATGATGAGCACGCATTTGTCATCAACGTGCACAATGCAATCAGAGGCTTGCCGGCAATCGGCTCAACTCTCGTTGCAGATGGCTATACAAGCTTAAACGATTATTGGATAACAGGATTTGAAGGCGATATTACAAGCGCAGCTGTGCCAACCTTCTATACAAGCAACACAACAACTCCGAGCGTGACCTTCCATTATAGAGATTACCTCGGCAACTTGAGAGATATCGATGCATCACAAGTGACAGGTTATAACCCGTCTGCAAGCAAGGAATCGCATGCAGTATTTACAATTGACTTCTATGGCATTGGCAATTACTATGTGTCAATGACACACAAGGGCGTTGTATCTTTGTATGAAGAAATCATCCAAAAGGATGCAATTTCAATCCCGCTCAATGCTTCGGGGGCCACTTATCTAAGAAACTCTCACTTGTATCTCAAAGGACAAGATGGTAAAGAGGTTTCAAGGCCAATCACTCTCACATCTCTCACTTTCAAAATCTTGGAAGTCGATGGCGTTGCAACAGAAACGCTTGTGACCAATAGACTTGGCTTGCACACGGCAAGGATTGCTTATTCCGGCAACGACGCAACAGACACCCTTGAAAAAGAGATTGTTTATGCTGTCGTTTTGGAGGCAGACAACACTGCGTTTACAATGGAAGTCAAAGAGACGAGCGGCACGGCAAAGATTGTTGCTTGCTCAACAAAGACTGCTGATACGCTTGTTCTTCCTGACAAATACACTGTTGGCGGCAAGACATACACCGTCACCGAAATCGGCGAAGGCGTGTTCAAAGACTTTGTGTCCTTAAGAACAGTCTATATGCCTGCAACAATTGAAGTCGTTGGCAAGAGTGCATTTGAAGGTTGTACACTCCTTGAGGAAATCTTCACAGCAACGCAAACGAGCTATTCTGCACAAGAGATTTCAAGTGTAAACTTTGATGATACCAGCACAGAAATCACATATTATGGTACGGTTGAAGTCAACGATTTGATCTATACGATATTCCCAAGTGCAATCACAATCCCAACAAGCTTCACTTGGACGGAAATTGACGGCACAACGACAAGCAAGTATATTGCAACACCTGTGTTTACCAACAAGTTGTTTGACAAGTTTAGAGGCACAATCTGGCTCTATGACAATGAGTACAACAGGGAATATGCAAGCGCACATCTGAGTGGCAAGACCTACAAGTTCTACACAGAAGCTGACGAGCGTGTCCCTGCTGCACAATCTCGTTTCCAACTCAACAAGACAAAGTTTGTGGCATCCGAAGAGTTCATTGTAAAAGAAGCAAGACTCAAGAGCCTCGCAAATATTGCCATGAACGAAGACGGCAACATTGTCATCATGCCTTCGTTCACAAAGCCTGATGTTATTGAGAAGGATGAAAACGACAATGTCATTCTCGTCATCCATGAGACGGACTATATCACAAGCACAACTGCGACACTCATGGTGCCAGAAGGATTTGTGAAGAACGATGGCTCGTATGGTGCAGTGTATCTCCCAGACAAGATCTACAACTTCTTGACAATTTTGGATCGCGGCAGCAATCCACTTGCAGATGCACTCACAATCTACAAGAGCGGCTCAACGACGCTTGTCAACACAATTGAACGTGTGCCGGATTCTCTTGAATATATCGATACTTCCGCATTTAGAGGTTGTTTGAGCCTCACAACGCTTGATATCGGCGAGGATACAAAGCTTGAAGATATCGCAACAATGGCGTTTGCAAGCAGCGGACTCGAAGTCCTTGACCTCAGCCATACAAGCATTCAAGAGGTCAGCAATAGCACGTTTGAAAACTGCTCGAACCTTGTTGAAATTGTGTTGCCAAATACAGTCACGGATATCGGCAGAAACGCGTTCTTGAACTGCGTGAAACTCACTTCGTTCACAGTGCCGGAGAATGTTGTATCAATCCTTGATGAAGCATTCTTGGGCTGCTACAGACTCGTTGAAATCCACAACCTCAGCGGCATGAATATTGAGAGAGATCCGGATGCTCCAGAGGCAAACGGCTGGATTGCGGCTTATGCACTTGGTGTGTATACTGACGGCGACAGCAAGTTGCTCACAACGTCCAACGGCTACGTCTTGTATATGGACGGTCCAAATGTTATCCTTGTGGATTATGTCGGTGTGGCAATTTCTCTTGTGATTCCGGATGAAGTCACACGCATCAATGCGTACGCGCTCATCGGACATGGCGAAATCACTGCTATCACAATCCCGGTCGGCGTAGTTATGATTGGCGAGGGTGCACTCCTTGGTTGCGACGAGCTCAAGACAATCACCTACAAGGGCACGTCTGCAGAGTGGAGTTTGCTTGTCCAAGACTTCGAGGATGATTGGGACGGCGGACTCGATTATGAGATGAAATATCTCGGCTGATTTCAGCAAAACAAAAAAACAAAAGTCTTTGCTCAAACGAGCAAAGACTTTTTCTTTTGCCGCAAAAGACATTAATCTTTCAGCAAGTCATCCATACCGTACACGCCGTTTGGCTTTGTCAAAAGAAAGGCGGCGGCTTTGAGCGCGCCGTGCACAAATACGCTCTTGTTTTCCGCTTCGTGCGCAATTGTGATGCGCTCATCGTCGCCAAGAAACAGCACTTCGTGTTTGCCGACAACTGTCCCGCCGCGCACGGAGTGTATGCCGATTTGATGCTCTTCACGTCTTAACGCGTGCCCGCACACAGTGGTATAGTTTGCGCCGCAAGATTGTTCCTTTGCCGCACAAATGGAAGAGGCAATCGCGAGTGCCGTACCGCTTGGTGCATCGCTCTTTATGCGGTGATGCGTCTCAACGATTTCAATGTCGTAAGTGTCGTCCAAAAAGGCGGCGGCAACGGACGCAAGCTTGAGGAGCAGAAACGTCCCAAACGATACGTTGCTTGCAAAGAATACGGGTATGCTTTTGCCCGCCTCGGCAATATGCTGTTTTTGAGCCTCGTCGTGCCCCGTTGTGGCGACAAGTATGGGCACTTGATGTGCGACGGCATAGTCAAGCGCATACGCCGTTGCAGAGGGCGTGGAGAAGTCCACAATCACATCGCAGAGCGGAACGTCTTGAAATGATTTGAAGATAGGGTAGGCGCAATCAGTAGGTTCACTTTTGTTGTCCACGCCAAAGGCAATTTGAAAGCGATTGTCGCACTTGACAGTGTGTGCAATCGCACGGCACATTCTGCCGTTTGCGCCATTCAAACCAATGCGTATTTTTGTTGTGTTTGTTGTCATATTTCAAATTATGACGATAGTGCTAATATTATAATAAAACGACGTTTATCTGGCAAAATTAAAGTGATAAACGCCGTTTTTTGACAAAATCAGACATATTTTGCGAGTTCTTTTTTCAGCTTTTCCGTGGTTTTTTTTGTGGCGGTTGTAAGGGGCAATCTGAGCTGTCCGTTTGCCAGCCCCAAAAGCTCGCAAGCCTTCTTGACGGGGATAGGATTGACCTCGGCAAACAGAGCGTCAACGAGGGGCAGCATCTCAAGTTGTTTGTCGCGAGCGAGCATATAATCGCCATTCAAAAATGCGGTTGTCATTGACACAACATGGGCAGGGACGACATTGCTCGCGACGCTGATTACGCCTTTCCCACCGACGGACATAATTGGGATTGTTATGCCATCGTCGCCGCTATATAGGGTTGCCTTGTTCTTGATGAGATTTGCCACTTTTGCAATTTGCGCCATATTGCCGCTCGCCTCTTTTATGCCGACAATATTGTCAATCTCTGCAAGTTTTGCAAAAGTTTCGGGGAGCATATTGACGCCTGTGCGCGATGGGACGTTGTAGCAGATTGTCGGCAGATTGGTGTTTGATGCGATTGCCGTATAGTGCTTGACAAGCCCGTCCTGCGTGCATTTGTTGTAGTAGGGCGTCACAACAAGCAATCCGTCTGCGCCAAGACGTTCCGCCTCTCTTGCGTTTTTGATTGCTTGCTCTGTGTTGTTTGCTCCCACGCCGACTATGACTGGTATTTTGCCTTTTAGTTTGCGCACGGCAAGAGTGATAATCGCCTCTTTTTCTTCGGCAGTAAGAGTTGCTGGCTCTCCCGTTGTGCCGAGCACAACAACGGCATTGACTCCGTTGGCATATTGAAAGTCAAGGAGTTTTTCAAGCGCCTTGAAATCAATGCCTTTTTTTGCAAACGGCGTTATGAGTGCAGTCGCCGTTCCTTCAAACAATACTTTCTTTTTCATATTTCCTCTCAGTTTTTGCCGTATAGCAACAGTTCAACAATTTGCACGGCGTTTGTTGCCGCGCCTTTTCTTATATTGTCCGCGACAACCCACATATTGATTCCGCTCTTTATGCTGTCGTCAATACGCACTCTGCCCACAAACACTTCGTCGCGCTCTTCCGCGTAGATTGGCAGAGGATAAATTGCGTGTTTGACGTCGTCTTGCAACACAAGTCCCTTGAAATTGCCAAGCGCATCAAGTATGCCATCCAGCGTGCAATCACGCTTGAACTCAACGTTTATTGACTCGCTGTGTCCATAGTAGACGGGCACGCGTACGGTGGTTGCAGTGATGCGCAATGTGGTGTCGTGCAGGATTTTTCTTGTCTCGTCAATCATTTTGTGCTCCTCTTTGGTGTAGCCGTCTTCTTCAAAGACGTCAATGTGCGGGAGCACGTTGTAGGCGATTGGATGAGCAAACTTTTTGGGTTCTTTCGTCTCGGTTTTTAGGTCCTCAACGCCAAAAACACCTGCTCCTGACACTGCTTGATACGTTGAATAGACGATGCGGGTTATACCGTATTTGTCATAGAGCGGTTTGAGTGCGACAACCGCTTGAATTGTTGAGCAGTTTGGGTTGGCGATTATGCCGTGATTCAAAAATGCGTCGTCGGGATTGACCTCAGGCACGACAAGCGGCACGTCGTCGTGCATGCGCCAATAGGACGAATTATCCACAACGGTTGCGCCGATTTTGACAAAAAGCGGAGCGTATTCTTTTGACACAGCGCCGCCCGCCGAAAATAGCGCATAATCAATTTTGCCTTCAAGGTCCAAAACATTTTTTGGAGTTAACTCCAAAACAACGTTGTCTTTGCCGAAAAACTTTACAACTTTGCCCGCGCTTTTGCCGGATGCAAACAAGTAGCAGTTGTCAACGGGGAGATTGTGTTCCTCGATGACTTCCAAAAACTTGTTGCCCACCATACCGGTTGCGCCTACAATTGCGATATTAATCCTGTTCATATTTCCTCCCATAATTTATGTAGGGCAAAGTTTGACTTATGTTTTAAGTTCTCGCTAATGTATTATATTCGCAAAGTTGTGGGTGTGAGCGGCAAAAGGAAGAGGATTTTGTTTTGCGCTAAATCTGCGCGCGAAAAATAATATATTCAAATATAATAAGTTTTGTTTGATATTTCCCGCGATTTAATGTATAATGTTATAAATTATCGTTTTAAGGAAGATATTATGGCAAAAAATATCGTTCAACAACAAAGAAAACGCCCTGTTCGCGAGAAGAAACTTCGCCTTGCGTCTCTCTTTACCGATGCTCCTGTTCGCGTTGAGCCTGAAGAAGAGAAGAAGGTCGTTGTGGCAGGTCTTGTTGAGGCAACCCCAAAGAAAGACTATCCAACCGGCTATATTGCAAGAGCTTGGGCAGTGTTCAGAGGCGAGTTTGCGACGCTCTTTAAAGCTTCGCTTTACTTCCTCATTTTCACGCTTCCGTTTGTCGTCATTGTGGGTTGGTTTTCAAACTATTTTGAGACAATGGTGCTCGGCGGGACATACAACTTCATGGGCGACATCGGCATCGGCTATCCGGGTGGCGGCGACAATATCGCAGTCAGCGTTGCAAGGCTGTTTTGGGATGTGAAAGCCCCTGTGTATTGCATCCTTGCAGGCACGCTTATTTTGGGATCGCTTGGGCTTGGCGGATTGTTCTATTGCGCAAAACGCAGCTACTATCAAGACTATTACAAAAAGATTACAAAGACCTATTGGATGGGCTTTGCCAAGTATTGGTGGAAATATCTTGTGACAATGACGTTTGCAATCCTTGTCGGGCTTGCAATGGCAATTTCAATCCTCTATTTGCTCAAAGAACAACAACTTGGCACAGCGGGCGCGGGCGCATATTGCGCGGTCGTGTTCACTTGGCTCTTTGGAGCTCCGCTCCTCACAATCCCTGTCGTCATGTGCGGGCTCTTTGCGTCCTATGAACTCACATTTGCGCAGGCATTCAAAAACGCACTGGTCATCATTGCAAACTCTCCGGTTGTTGTAGCAATTGTGTGTGTGTTCTCAGCAGCACCGCTTCTTTTGTGCCTCATCAACATGATTGTTGCAGTCATCGTGTATGCTGTCATGGCAGTCATCGGGACATTTATGCTTGCACTCTTCTGGATTGCAGTTGCATCCCGCGGCATGAAGAAATGCCATGTTATGCTTGAAGATATGCAAAGAGTTGCACTTCAAAATGCAAAGCGCGCCGCAAAGCGTGGCAATGGCTATGTTGAGGGACAAGCTGAAACCTACAATCCTCAACCAAAGAAGAAACCACAACAAAACTACTATCAAAATCCAAAGAAGAAAAAGAAAAAATAATGGCAAAACTCATCGACTTCAAGCTATCTTTAAACGAATACCTTGACCTCGCAGAAAAAGCCTCAATAAACGGCGATGCGGAAAAGTGTATATCGTATCTCAAAAAAGCCCTTGAAATTGATGCAGTAAACCAAGAGGCGCATATTGCGCTTGCCCGAGAATATTCTATTCTCGGCGCACAGGAACTGTCAAACGCAGTGCTCTTCAAAGCACTGGCTGAGAAACCAAAACAAGATGACAAAGATATAATCTTTCAAATGCTTGCGATGAACTTCCTTGATATGAATCAAGCGGACGTCGCAGAGTATTATTTGCAGGATTATGCCGACATTCTTGGGATTGACTTCCAAGAACTTGAAGAAATGCAAACCGCCGCCGAAGAAAAGAGGGGCGGTTTTCACGTTGTATACCCTCATGGCGAAGACTACTATGAGATGTTGATTGAAAAGGCATACGGGCTCGTGAGAGAGCACAGGTTTGACGAGGCGATAGCACTGCTTGACGACGTTGACCCTCGCTCAAAGTCCAAGGATGCCGCCAACCACGTTGTGCTCGTCTGTCTCATGATGAAGAACGACCTTGACAGTGTCATTGACAATGCAAAGAAGATGCTTCAAGAAAATCCCGACAGCCTTGCCGTGCGCTGTACGCTTTCAACCGCATATCTCATGGAAGAGAAGGAGCGCGAGGCGTATGAGGTTATGGACAAAGTCCTTGAAAAGGACTTTACAAGGATGGAAGATATCCTCTTGCTCCTGCCCATCCTTGTCAATCTCAATATGCACGTTGAGGTTGTCAAATACACAAAGCGCGTGCTTGAAAACATCAATTCGCAGCCGAACACAATGATATGGCTGTCGCAAGCGCTCTACAACATCGGAGCAAAGGACGAAGCAAAGCGTGTTATGCACAAGGTGCTCACGATTTATGGCGACTATTCGCCCGCGCAGTATTTTTTGGATTTGTATGCAAAAAATCCCGAAGTCGTTGAGTACTCTATGAACCTTCCAACGCAGGAAAAACTTGACAGGTACAAAAAGATTCATGACTTCTTGCTTCTCCAACCTGACGTTGCCGAGACATTGCTTGATAGCCCAGACGACGAGCAAGACCCGCTTCGCGCCTACAAAAAGGAGCTCAAATCTCTGCTCAAATGGGCGTTTCTTGACGGCAATTTGCAGATTGAAAGTCTCATCATTGACACGCTTGACATAATTGGCTCACGCTGGGGAGAAGGTTTTTTGAGAGAAGAACTCATCTCGCCCGAACTCTCGTTTGAACTTATGTCGCATATCGTGCTTACAATGTTCCACCGCAAGCACGTGCACTTTGATGTGGTGGCAAGAGGGCTCTTCAAAGAGATTAGTTTTGAGTTGCCGGAAGCATATTTCAAAGCAACGCCGTTTTTTGCAGAAGTTATTGAGCATGGCATATGTGATATAATTTACAGCGATTTTGAGCCAAACAAATATATCAAACGCTTTGTTGACATTATCAACTCATTGCTTGTCTTGGACAAAGATGGCAAAGTCGCTTATACAAGGCCAAAGATTGCAAGGCTCAAAAGTATAAATACGCTTGTCGGAGTAATCCTCTGCAAAGTGTATTATGACGACGAGGAAGACCCGCGTCCGAACACGATTGAAGATTATGAACTGAAAGAAAAAACATTTGACAAATATTGGAAGATATTGTTTGGAGACGACGATGGACGAAACTAAATCAAAAGAAGAGATGCTTGAAAACCTCGACATCCTTTTGAACGAGGAATTGCCATACAACGTGCGTTTGGATTCGTATGAGTATCTGCAAGAGGATTGCGAAGCAATCTTGAACGAGATGATTGAAAAGATGTACGCCTATGAGGGAGAGACGGGCAAGATGCTCATGGAAATCCTTGCAAACTACAAGGGCAACAAGGCGATTTTTATGGGGCTTGTCAGCTATCTGTACAAGGGCGAGGACGTCGCGCTCTTTGCCAAACTCATAGGCTCTTATGGCGACGAGCAGGGCATTGAAGTGCTCAAAACTTTCTGCGAGGAATATGAGCCCAACTACAATGAGTTTATGGAGATAAGAAACGCAGTTGAAGAACTCGGCGGGGATTTCAATCTCAAAGAGGACTTTGACGACGACCCGCTCTATCGCTTTTTAAAGGGGCTGGACGAGGAGGAAGAGGACTCTCGCAAATCTCCGTTTGAAGACTATTTCAACCCTCCAAAGAAGGACGACGAAGAGGAAGATTGAACATCGCTTTGTTGAGATTTATGCTTTGGCTTTGCAGTTTTGCAAAGCCTTTTTTGTTTGTTTTTGAGGTGTTTTCGTCGTGTGTTGACAATCAAAAACGCTATCAATTTTACAAGCACAATGCCCGCAAGCGCGACACCCAAAATGCTGTTTATCGGGTAGAGATTGTCAACGATTTTGCCAAATCCGAAGAAGCTCAAAGGGTAGCAGATGATAAGGCAAAACATGACGACAATTGATTTGTTTTCAGGTGCTGAAATTGGGCTTGGTTTTTTGATGTTTGAGGCAAAAAATATGAGTGTGTCAGACACAATCTTGAGCGATGACACAAGCGTCGTAAAGATTGCGCAGGCGATGAGTATGCCGCATACTGCCTGCATGTGCAACTGCTTTGAAATTGCAAAAACTGGCATTAAACTGTCGTTTTTGTCTGCAAGAACTATCGTTTGCAACATATACAGCATAAAGAAAAGCGAGACCGCAATCACCAAAGATGCGAGCAAGATTTGCCCAAAAGTCATGTCTTTGCCTTCCTCGCCGACTATGACTCCGCCGAGCAAAATGTCAAGCCCGCCATACATAATCGGCTTTGCAAGTGAGAAGCCAAGCGAGCCGTTTTGGGCATGGATTTGAAAGAATATGATTGCGATTGAAAGGACAATGAGGGGCACTAGAATCGCATTGGCAAGTTTTATCTTTTCAATGCCTTGCGAGACAACGATTGCGCCGAGAATTGCCATGACAAGAGCAAGAAGGGGCAATGTTGTCATTGTGCGGAGGATATACTCGCCACCTGCGAGCATTGCAACAAGTGATACACCTGCGGAAAACAGTATGCCGAGTTTGACTATTTTGCCGTTTGGAATTAAAGCGAGTTTGCCCGCCGTCAAAAATAGACAGGCAAACATCGCCATGACGATTGATGCAAGAGCAACGTTGAGAGGAGAAGAATTGCCAAAGAAGAGGGCGATTTCTCTGCCGGACGAAAAACCGGCACCGACCATAGTGCCTATATAAAGAAACGCCGTCTTCAAAGATTTTTTCACCTTACAGCGTATGAGCGAGGGGATTTTTTTATGTTTTCTTGACATTTTTTGAGTTTTGACGTCAAAAGGCACAGTTTTCGCACTGTTTATTGTATCTTTGCAATAAAAATGATTGACATTTCAAGAAGTCTGCGGTTAAACTGTTTTTATTGTATAAAATACAGTTTTTTGGCAGGAACGTATGTTATTTGGAAAACGCATCGGAAAGTATTATCTTCGCTATTCATGGCTGTTGATATTGGGTATTGCGGCACTTGTTGCCGTGGATTATTTCCAATTGCGTATTCCTGAGATATACGGCGCAATTATTGACGGTCTTGACCCAACGACAACGACGACTATCACAACCGATATGCTCCTCAATCTTTTGTATGAGGCATTTTGGATTGTCGCAGTGCTCGCAGTTGGCAGATTTTTGTGGCGCATAGCATTTTTCTGCTCGGCAAACAATACGGAGACAAGATTCCGTGCCGAGATGTTTGACCACGCCAAAGACCTCTCGCAACAATATTACAAGCAAAACAAAGTCGGCAACATCATGAGCCTTTTCACCAATGACTTAGAAACTATCAACGAGTGCTTTGGCGATGGTACGCTCATGCTGTTTGATGCGCTCTTGCTTGGCATTATGGCAATATACAAGATGGCGCTCCTCAACTGGAAGCTCACTCTGTTTGCACTCATACCGATGGCGTTTTTGGCGACTGTCGGCGTGATTATGTGCAAGTATATGACAAAGAAGTGGGACGAAAGACAGGACGCATATTCACAACTTTCTGATTTCACGCAAGAAAACTTCTCGGGCATAGCGGTCATCAAGGCGTTTGTCAAGGAGATGAAAGAGTTGTCCGCATTCAAGTATGTCAACAAACACAACGAAGACGTCAATGTTTCATTTGTCAAGGCATCCGTGCTTCTTGACATAATGGTATCGTTGTTTATTGGCTCGGTTGTCACAATCGTCATCGGCTATGGCGGCTGGCTCGCACACGAAGGGACTTTCATCCTCGCAAACGAGGGCGGCGAAACATCAAACGTTGCGGCACTTGTCATGTTCATTTCATATTTCAGCACAATCACTTGGCCGGTTATGGCAATCGCAATGCTCATTGAGATGACTTCGCGCGGGCAGGCGTCCTTGAAGAGAATAAACGAGTTTTTGGACACCCCGATTGATGTCAAGGACAGAGAGGGCGTAAGAGATATCGAGGACGTCAAGGGCGAAATTGAATTCCGCAATCTTTCCTTCCAGTATCCGGACGGCGACCGCAACGTGCTCAAAAACGTCAGTTTCACAATAAAAGCCGGCGAAAACGTTGGTATTATCGGCAAGACAGGTGCAGGCAAATCAACTATTGTTGATTTGATGCTCCGCACCTACAATATAGAGGACGGCACGTTCTTTGTGGACGGGAAGGACGTCAACGACCTTTCAATCCGTTCAGTCAGAGCCTGTATAGCATACGTCCCGCAGGACAACTTCTTGTTCTCCGATACGATTGCAAGCAACATTTCATTTGCATATGGCGAGAATGCCGCAGACAAACAAGAGATTGAAGAAGTTGCAAAGCTTGCGGACATCCATGGCGATGTCTCCGCGTTCAAAGACGGCTACGAGACAATCTTGGGCGAGAGAGGCGTGACGATTTCGGGCGGTCAAAAGCAGAGGACGTCCATTGCGCGCGCACTTATGAAGCATGCAGTCATACTCATCCTCGACGACTCGCTATCCGCAGTTGATACAAAGACTGAAGAGAATATCCTAGAGAGTCTCAGAAAGAATAGGGCGGGCAAGACGACAATCTATATTGCCCACCGCATTTCCACTGTCAAAAACCTTGACAAGATCATTCTTATTGACGATGGCAAAATTGTTGATATCGGCACGCATGACGAGCTCTTGTCTCGCTGCGAAGAGTATCAAAAGACCGTCAAGCTCCAAGAGCTTGAAGAAGAGAGCGAAGGAGGTGCCTTATGAATCCACTGTACATAATCGGCGCCGTTCTTGGCACTCTCGCCACATCGTTTATCGTCGCATTTGCGCTCATTAAAGACAAAAAGCAGGCAATCGGCTTTGATCGCAATATGAAGGATATCGACATCCTCAAGCGACTTTTGAAGTATGCCAAACCGTATTGGAAACAATTTGCGTTTGTCATTTTGCTTGTCGCGTTTACGATTGCGGCGGATATTGCATTGCCGCTCATACTCGGCGACGTGGCGGACGAACTTGGCGAAGTTGGATTTGACTATTTTGCCGTGCTCAAAGATGCAATCATATATTTTGTCGTGCTCGTGATTTCGCTTGTGTGCACTTATCTCATGGCGGTTGTGCTGCAAAAGACAGGGCAGAGGATTATCTCCAATATGCGCCAGCAACTGTTTGTGCATATTGAAAACCTCTCGCACGCGCAACTCAATGCAATCCCCGTCGGAAAACTCGTCACACGTGTTTGCAACGATACAAACTCCGTGTCAATGATGTTTACGGGCATACTCGTCAACCTTGTCAAGAACATCTTCCTGACGGCGGGATTTATCATCGCGATGTTCTCGGTCAATGCAAAACTTACGCTTATCGTGTTGTGCTTTGTGCCGTTTATCGTGCTGTTTACAATCATATTCCGCAAGTTCTCAAGAAAGGCGTACAGAAACGTCAAAAACAATATGACGGACATCAACACTTATCTCTCTGAAAACTTGTCCGGAATTAAGGTCACGCAGAGCTTCAATCAAGAGGCAACAAAGAATAATCAATTCCTGCGCAAGAACAGGACTCTCGGCAAGGCGCTCAATCAGGAGATATTTGTTTATGGCGTCTTCCGTCCGTGCGTATACGTGCTCTACATTTTCACAGTCATAGCTATGCTATGGGTCGGCGCAAATGACACGATAAGCCAAGTCAGCTTTGCAGGACAGGTGATTGGCTATTCAACAATTGTCATCTTCTATCAATACATTGCGTCCTTCTTTACGCCAATACAGGAACTTGCAGAGCAGTTCAACCGTATGCAGTCCGCATTTGCATCCAGCGAAAAGATATTCTCAATCCTTGATATGCAACCAGAAATCGTGGACAGCGAAGACGCGATTGAAATGGACGAAATCAAGGGCGATATTGAGTTTAAGGACGTTTGGTTTGCCTACATCCCGGACGAGTGGGTCTTGAAGGGTGTGTCCTTCAAAGTGAACGCAGGTTCAACCTGCGCGTTTGTCGGTGCAACTGGAAGCGGAAAATCTACGATTTTGGCACTCATTGTCCGCAACTATGACATACAAAAAGGGCAAATCCTCATTGACGGCGTGGACATCAAAAAAATAAAAATATCCTCTTTGCGCCGCCACTTTGGACAGATGCTCCAAGACGTGTTTGTGTTCTCGGGCACGGTCAAGAGCAATATCGTGCTCAGAGACGAGTCTATCACGGACGAGCAGGTGGAAGAGGCGTGCAAGTATGTCAACGCGGACAAGTTTATAAATAAACTTGAACACGGGCTTGACGAGGAAGTGCGCGAGAGAGGCAACAACTTCTCGGCAGGCGAGCGTCAACTTCTGTCCTTTGCAAGGACAGTTGCGCACAAACCGTCCGTTATGATACTTGACGAGGCTACGGCAAATATTGACACCGAGACCGAAGTCCTCATCCAAGACTCTCTTGAAAAGATGATGAACATCGGCACAATGCTTATCGTGGCACATAGGCTTTCAACAATCCAGCACGCAGACAATATCATCGTGTTGCAGAGCGGCGAGATTTTGGAGCAGGGCACGCATCAACAGTTGTTGCGCAAGAAAGGCAAATATTTCAGCCTTTATCAACTTCAATACAAAAAGCAATTGCTCGAGGCGGGAGAGGCATAATCCCGCCAAAGAGAGGAGCTATTATGGACTATATGCAAGAGTCTTTGAAAAAACACTACGAGTGGAAAGGCAAGCTTAGGGTTTCTTCCGCGGTCAGAATTGACGACAAAGAGTCATTGTCTTTGGCGTATACGCCGGGCGTTGCTCAGCCTTGTCTTGCCATAAAGGACGACCCAAACTTGTCGTATGCGCTCACAAGGCGCTGGAATACCGTCGCTGTCATAACGGACGGCTCTGCTATCTTGGGGCTTGGAAATATAGGCCCAGAGGCAGGCATGCCGGTCATGGAAGGCAAGTGTGCGTTGTTCAGCGAGTTTGCGGGGATTGATGCAATTCCTATCGTTTTGTCTACACAAAATACGGACGAAATTGTGGATACAGTCTTCAATATTTCAAAGAGTTTTGGTGGCATAAACCTTGAAGATATCTCTGCTCCGCGCTGCTTTGAAGTTGAACGCAAACTCAAAGAGATATGCGACGTTCCCGTCTTTCACGACGACCAACACGGCACTGCTGTGGTTTTGGTTGCAGCGCTCAAAAACGCACTTAAAGTTGTCAAAAAAGATATATCAAGTGCCCGTATTGTGATTAACGGCGCAGGAAGTGCGGGCTGTGCAATAGCCAATTTCTTGCTCGCAAACGGCGCAAAAGACCTTGTTGTGTGCGACCGTCTCGGCATAATTGACGAGAGTGAAAAGTTCAACAAGGCACAAAACGAACTTGCCTCAAAGACAAACCCAAGAGGCGTCAAAGGCGCACTTGCAGATGCTACAATTGGGGCAGACGTTTTCATCGGTGTCAGCGTCAAAGGTGCGCTCTCAAAGGCTATGGTGCAAACAATGAACAAGGACGCTATCGTCTTTGCAATGGCAAACCCAACTCCCGAGATTATGCCAAACGAGGCATACGAGGCAGGGGCAAGGATTGTGGCAACCGGCAGAAGCGATTTTGACAATCAAATCAACAACGTGTTGGCGTTCCCTGGTATTTTCCGCGGGGCGCTTGATGCGAGAGCAAAGGATATCAACGAAGCAATGAAGATTGCGGCAACAGATGCGCTTGCAAGTCTTGTCGGCGATGACTTGAGCGACAAATATATTTTGCCAAAGCCGTTTGACAAGAGAGTCGTGCCGGCAGTTGCCGAGGCAGTTAAGCGTGCGGCAATAGAGAGTGGGGTGTCAAAACTATGAGCAAAGTTTATTTTGACGACGTAGTAAACGCGGTGGAAAATCTTGTCCACGCCTGTTCATCTCTCACTCCTTCCTGCGAGAGCGCGCTTGCGTGTGCGCTAAAAGCGGAGACAAACGCCAATGCAAGGTTTGCACTTGAAACAGTTGTTTCAAATAACGAGCTTGCAAAGAGAGAGAATTTGCCTGTCTGTCAAGATACGGGCATGGCGGTCTTCTTTGTGGAATACGGGCAGGAAGTCAACTTTGTCGGCGGCGACTTTGAGGACGCAATCAACGAGGGCGTGAGACGCGGCTACAAAAAATACGGCTATCGTGCAAGTGTGCTTAACCCGATAAACAGAAAAAACACGGGGGACAACACTCCCGCGATTGTGCATACAAGAATTGTCAAGGGTGCGGATGTCAAAATCTCCTTTATGGCAAAGGGATTTGGCAGTGAAAACATGTCCAAACTCTATATGCTCACTCCGTCAAAGGGCATTGATGGTGTAAAGAACGCTGTGCTTGATGCAGTGAAACAAGCAGGTTCAAATCCTTGCCCACCAATCGTAGTCGGCGTGGGCATAGGCGGTACGGCGGAAAAAGCTATGCAGATTGCAAAAGAGGAACTTTTGCGTGATGTAGGCGAGCAAAACAAGGACAGAGTCCTTGCCGACCTTGAAAAAGAACTGCTTGAAAGCATAAACGCACTTGAAATCGGCGCGCAGGGCTTTGGCGGCAACAACACCGCACTTGCAGTGCATATCGGCAAATATCCAACGCACATTTCCGCACTTCCTGTTGCTGTCAACATACAGTGCCACGCTGTGAGATGCGCAAGTTGCCGTTTGGAGGGCAAGGCATGAAGACACTTTCTTTGCCAATTTCAAAAGACGATTTAAAAGCCTTGAAAGCAGGCGATTTTGTGCTGTTGAACGGCAGATTGCTTACAGGCAGAGACGCCGCGCATAAGCGTATGACAGAAGGTTTGAAAGACGACAAACTTCCGTTTGATATCAATGGTCAAACGATATTTTATGTTGGACCATGCTTCAAGGACGGCAAGATAACCGCCTGTGGTCCTACGACCGCTATGCGTATGGACGCCTATTCTCCGGCGCTCTATGACGCAGGAATTGTTGCAACAATCGGCAAAGGCGACAGAGCAAAAGAAGTGTACGACTCAATTGTCAAAAACGGCGGAGTTTATTTTGTTGCAATCGGCGGCGCGGGCGCAACTTACGGCAAAGCCGTAAAATCCTTTGAAACAGTCGCTTACGACGACCTCGGCACGGAAGCGGTTTATGCCTTTGACGTGAAAGATTTTCCTGTCATCGTGGCGATTGACGGGGACGGAAACTCTATATTTCAAAAATAATCCACTTTATTGCACTAAAGTGCTTGACAAAAGACTTGGTGTATATTAAACTAAAGCCATGAAAAACGCAAAAGTCTATTCTGCATACTACTATTACTATGGCTATAAGGTATAGTCATTTTTGGGTGTGCAGCACAAAAAGTTTATTTTGCCAACATCCAAAATGATGTTGGCTTTTATTTTTGTGTGGAAATCCTGTAAAATTGTGCTATAATAGACTTTGATGTTTAACTAACTACATTTTGCGGGCACGTATAGTGCGTGCGAAGAGGAATTATGATAGTCGTAATCAAAAAAAATCAAAACGAAAAACAAGTTGAAAATCTCACCAATTGGATAAAGGACTTGGGGCTTGACGTGCATATCAGCCGCGGCGAAAACTCCACGATTATAGGGCTTGTCGGCGACACGTCCAAAGTGGATATAGACCTTGTCCGCTCGCTTGATATTGTTGAAAGCGTGACGCGCGTGCAAGAGCCGTACAAAAATGCCAATCGCAAGTTCCACCCGGAAGACACGATTGTGGACGTCGCAGAGCACAAGTTTGGAGGCAAGCATTTCCAATTTATTGCAGGTCCTTGCTCTGTTGAGAGCGAAGAGCAGATTGTTGAAGTGGCGCGTGCAGTCAAGGCGGCGGGAGCAACTCTCCTTCGTGGCGGGGCATTTAAC
>DBVQ01000041.1:0-18965 GCA_002308155.1 Christensenella sp. UBA1260 | reverse complement strand
TTGACGAGTTTGAAGACGTGGACGTAATCCAAATCGGCGCACGCAATATGCAAAACTTTGAGCTGTTGAAGGCGGTTGGGAAACTTGACAAGCCAATTCTTTTGAAGCGCGGCATTTCCGCAACGATTGAAGAGTGGCTCATGAGCGCGGAATACATCATGTCTGAAGGCAATCAAAACGTCATCCTGTGCGAGAGAGGCATAAGAACGTTTGAGCCATACACGCGCAATACGCTTGATCTTTCGGCAATCCCGATCCTCAAAGAGCGCACGCATTTGCCGGTCATCGTTGACCCATCGCACGCATCGGGCGTTGCAAGGCTTGTAAAACCATTGAGCCTTGCGTCCGTTGGCGCGGGAGTGGACGGACTTATCATTGAAGTTCACAACGACCCACCACACGCACTCTGCGACGGAGCACAATCCTTGCGTCCTGAACAGTTTGAGGATGTTGTCAATTCCGTTCGTCCGCTTCTTCCGGTTGTGGGCAAGGAGATGGATGTATGAAGATAGCAATCATTGGTATGGGGCTTATCGGCGGTTCGCTTGGACGCGCCATACTCAAAAATACACAGCACGAAGTGTTGGGGTATGACCTTGACAAGAGCGTACTTCAAAAGGCTCGCCTTTTGAATGCTCACACGCGCGCGCTTGACAAAGAAAATGATTTGCCGCAAGTGGATATCGTCATATTTGCGCTCTGCCCACGCGCCGCAATCGAGAGCATGCGAGATATCGTGCCTCACCTCAAGGACGGCGCAATCGTCATGGATATATGCGGAAACAAGCGCGTCATTGTTGATGAGATGACAAGACTTGAGAAGGAATATCCAAATCTATTCTTCATAGGCACACACCCTATGGCGGGCAGGGAGTTCAGCGGCATATCGCACTCAATGGCAACCCTCTTTGACAAAGCGTTCGTGGTGCTTGTGCCCGTGAGCCAAGATATTGCAAAGCTTGCAGTCGTCAAAAACTTGTTTTTGGCGATAGGCGCGACAGATGTTGAAATCTGCAACGCAAAAAAGCATGACGGAATGATTTCTTACACTTCGCAACTTGCACACATCGTGTCAAGCAGTTATGTCAAAAATCCGCATTGCAGTTCGCACGCAGGGTTTTCGGCAGGAAGTTTCAGAGATTTGACGCGTGTTGCAAAGCTCAATCCCGATATGTGGGCGGAACTCTTTGTTGAAAACAAAGATTATCTTGTCAACGACATTGATGAGATAATCAAGCACTTGCAAGAATACCGCGATGCAATCGCCGAAGGGGACGAGAAAGAACTAAGAGTTTTGCTCGCAGACGGCGTGAAGCAAAAAGAAGCGGCGGAAAACGCACGAAAAGAAAGGCTTAAGGACTGATATGTTGAAAATAAGAGTTAAAGTTGCATCTTCGCATGAAATAGTTTTTGAAAAAGGCGGACTCCTGAATATCGGCGAGCGCGTCTTTGACGTTGTCAAAGGCAAAAAAGTGATGATTGTCACGGACGACAACGTGGCAAAGCTTTATCTTGAAACGGTCAAACGCTCACTAGCGGCAAAGGGATTTGAAGTTTTTGAGACTATAGTCTCAAATGGCGAGAAATCAAAGACGCCTGAAACGTATTTGAAGATTATTGACAACCTTGGTGGCGCAGGTTTTTTGAGAGTGGACACAGTGGTTGCACTCGGCGGCGGCGTGGTTGGAGATATGGCGGGATTTGCCGCGGCAACGTATATGCGCGGCATAAATCTTGTGCAGGTGCCGACAACGCTTCTTGCAATGATTGACAGCTCAATCGGCGGCAAGGTCGGAGTGGACCTCACTTATGGCAAAAACCTGCTCGGAGCGTTTTATCAACCAAAACTTGTGTTTGTGGACGTTGACGTCTTGAACACGTTGCCGGAGAGGGAGTGGCAAAACGGGCTCGGCGAAGGGCTCAAGTATGCACTTCTTGGCGGCGGCAGATTGTTTGATATCGTGGACGCGAAGAGTGTCAAAGAAGACCTTGAAGAGTTTGTCTATTTGTGCGCATCCTACAAGGTCAAAGTCGTGGAACAGGACGAAAAGGAACTCGGGCTTCGTAGGCTCTTGAACCTTGGACACACGCTCGGGCACGCAATAGAAAAAAAGAGCGGATTTGAGCTTCCGCACGGCGAAGCCGTGAAATACGGACTCGCTCTCATTTTGCAGGCATCGACAAAGGTTGGCGGCGATGCGGACGACTTGAAAAAGGCTGCTTGTATGCTTGCAAAATACGGTGTGGATTGCCCGTATGACGTGAAGGAGCTTTTGCCGCTCATTAAAAACGACAAAAAAGCGGAAAGTGAGGCAATAAACGCAGTCTTTGTGAGAAGAATCGGCGATTGCTTTGTGGAGAGATTGAGTTTTGAGGATTTTGCAAAACTCTTTTGAGAAAAAGTAGACAAAAACAAACGAAATACATCAATGAACGTCATACTTGAAAAATCAAAAATATGCGGACAAATTGAGATTCCGCCGTCAAAGTCGCAGGCACACAGGGTGATGATAGCCTCATTTCTTGCCGGCGAAAACTTTGATTTTGGGCTTTCGGGGGACGACGTGGAAGCGACAAGAAATTGTCTTTTGAGTCTTAAACACCTGCTTGACGGCGAGACGGATGTAGCCTTGCTCGACGCAGGGGAGAGCGGCTCTACGCTCAGGTTTTTGTTGCCTGTCGTGTGCGCTCTCGGTGTAAACGCCGAGTTTGTGGGCAGAGGCAGACTCCCCGAGCGTCCAATCAGCGAACTGCTTGACGTGCTCAAAGAGCACGGAGCGAAAATTGTGGGGGATAAATTGCCTCTCAAAGTGTTGTCTCCTGCCGAGCTTTGCGTTGCAAACTGCGGACTCAAATCAGGGGAGTTTAGAATTGACGGCAGAGTGAGCTCGCAATACATCACGGGCTTGTTGTTTGCGCTCCCGCTACTTGATGGCGACAGCAAAATTGTTGTTGCAGGCGAACTCGTGTCCAAAAATTACGTTGAAATGACGCTTGACGTGCTCAAAGATTTTGGCGTACACGTTGAAAGGACGGAGTTTGGCTTTGCTGTAAAGGGCAATCAAAAGTATGCCCCGATAAGCGCAAAACTTGAGGGGGATTGGTCGTCAGCGGCTTTCCCGCTTGCGCTTGGGCTTTTGACGGGCGAGGTTGAAACAAAAAGCATTGACGAAAACTCCAAACAAGCGGACAGAGCCTTCCTTGACATAGCGAGAGCTATGGGTGGAAATATTGAAAAGACAGAAAGCGGTTTTGTGGCAAGAAAGTCAAGTTTGAACTCTATAGAGTTCAATGCGACAAATTGTCCTGACACAGTGCCTATTGTTTCAGTTCTCTGCGCCTTTGCAAACGGCGTTTCAAAGATAGGCGGAGTTGACAGATTGAAGGCGAAGGAGAGCGACAGGCTTGCCGCCGTGCGCGAACTCCTTGCACACCTTGGCGTAAAAACGGAATATGCGGACGATACGCTGACAATTTTTGGCGGATTGAATGCTTTGGACAAGGAAATAAAAATTGACAGTTTTGCAGACCACCGTATCGCAATGAGCGGCATCGTGGCGGGGCTTGCTGTCGGCGGAGTTGAGGTTGAAGGTGTGGAGTGCATTGCAAAATCCTACCCGAGCTTTATCCGCGACATAGAACCTATTGGGGCAAAGGTGCACTGAGGGAGAGAATATGGGATTTGACATTATTGACACTGAGATTCTCGGCGAATCGCACTCCGAAAGGATGACGCTCAACCTGTTTGGGCTTGAAAAGGGGAGCGAGTTTGAGGGCGACAGCGTGCTTGATATGCTTGAAAGGCGCAAGAGCTCGCGCTCGCCTTGGTCCACTCCGCGCCTTGAAGAGGACGAAGCGGTGTTCACTGGCGGTCTCAAAGAGACCGAACGTGGAGAAACAAAGCTTGAACGCGGCAAGACGTACAGCATAGCAGGGGATGTCGTTTCGGCATACGTCAAAAACGGCAACGTGAAAAAGGGCGATTATCAAGATATATTGTCTATCCCGCGCCCGTCGCACGCAGACTACGTTCAATATGTTAGAGACGGCAAAATCTCTTCCGGTGGCGGACGTTTCTCTGGTAGAATGACGACAATGCTCTGCATTGCAGGCGGAATCGCAGAGGACGTTTTGAGAAAGAACGGCATTGAAGTCGTGGCGTATATCTCTTCCGTCGGCGACAAAAACCTAGGCTCATACAGGGACGGTGCAGACGTCAAAGGGCTTGACAAAGGCAGAGTTGAACTCCTAAAATCCGAAAACTTTCCTGTGCTTGACGAGAGCAAAAAAGAGGATGCCATTGAGTATATCAAGCAGGTTGCAAGCGAGGGCGACAGTGTGGGCGGAACGATTGAATGCGTTGTGCTTGGCGTGAAAGCGGGCGAGCTTGGCGACAATCTTTTTGGCGGTCTTGAAGGCAAAATCGCATACTCCTTATTTGGCGTGCCAGCTGTCAAAGGCGTGGAGTTTGGGCTTGGCTTTGACCTTGCAAAAACGACGGGGAGCAAGGCAAATGACGCACTCATATTTGAGGGCGAAGACGTGAGAACGACAACCAACAACAACGGCGGAATAAACGGCGGAATATCCAACGGTATGCCAATCGTTTTGCGCGTGGCAATCAAACCGACGCCGTCCATTTCAAAGGAGCAATCAAGCGTCAATTTGCTTGAGAATAAGAACTGCAAACTTGAAGTCAAAGGCAGACATGATGCCTGCATTGTGCCACGTGCCGTGCCGTGCGTAGAGAGTGCGGTTGCGCTTGCGGTGTTGGATGAGCTGTTGCTTGCAAAAATCGCACAAGAGGCACTTTAAGTGTTGAAAATGGCGAGATAAACATTTTGTTGTGCAAATATAAGGGTGGAATAAGACCATGAAACTTGACGAATTGAGAACGAAAATTGACGACGTTGACGAGCGCATTTGTGCTCTTCTTAAAGAGCGTTTTGACCTTGTAAAAGAAGTGGGCGAAGCAAAGAAAGAGCTTGGCGCGAACGTCGAGAATAAGGATAGAGAAAGAGAGGTCATCGAGCGCGTAAGAAATGCGATGCCGGATGAGCTCAAAGACTATGCAGAGGACGTTTTTCGTCTGCTGATTGAAGATAGCAAGGACTTGCAAAAGAAGTTATGAACTACGCCGTGATAGGAAAGAGTTTGCCACACACGATTTCGCCGATGCTGCACAATATGCTCGGCAATTTGTCGTACGGCATAAGAGAGTTTGAGGACGAAACCGCACTTGCAAACTTTGTCCGTTCGCGTGTGTGCAAAGGCTACAACGTGACGATCCCATACAAGCAGGCAGTCATGCCTCTTCTTGACGAGATTGACGACGGAGCGAAAGAGATTGGCGCTGTCAATACCGTTGTGGACGAGGGCGGCAGACTCAAAGGCTACAACACGGACATCGGTGGTGTGGAGCTTGCCTTCAAAGTGGCGGGCATTGAAGTCAAAGGAAAGAACGCACTAATCCTTGGCAGTGGCGGGACGTGCAAGACGGTCAAGTTCTTCCTTGAAAAGCACGGAGCAAAATCCGTTGGAGTTGTTTCAAGAAGTGGCGAGCTCAACTATGACAACGTCTATGACATGAAGGACACCGAGATTGTCGTCAACACGACACCTGTCGGGACACTCAGCATAGACAAGCCGATTGAGCTTGCGAGGTTTTTAAAACTCGAAGGAGTGTTTGACGCAATCTACAATCCGCTTGAGACCGCACTCGTGCGCGAGGCAAGAAGGCTCGGGGTCAAGGCGGCAAACGGACTCGTTATGCTCGTTGAGCAGGGCAGGCTGGCACACAACTTGTATGCAAGATATGACGACATTCCTGTGTGGGGCGAGGAAAAGACGCTTGAAATCGTCCGCGCTATTGAGGACGAGAGGCGCAACGTCGTGCTCGTGGGTATGGCGGGATGCGGCAAATCAATGATTGGCAAACTTGTTGCCGACAAGCTTGAAAAAGAGTTTGTGGATTTGGACGAGGAGATTGAAAGCCGTACGGGCAAGACAATCCCTGAGATATTTGAGGAGCTGGGCGAAGAGGGCTTCCGCAGGATTGAGCGAGAAGTCGCATTTGACGTATGTTTGAAAGGCGGGCAGGTGATTGCCACAGGCGGCGGCGCAGTGCTTGACGCAAGAAACGTTGAGGCAATGAAGTCAAACGGCGTTGTCGTGTGGCTAAAGCGCGACGCTCATAACTTGGCACGCGACGGGCGTCCGCTCTCAAAAGACCTTGAAACCGTGCGCGCACTATATAGCAAGCGCGAACCGATATATCGCGCAGTCGCGGATTTTGAAGTGGAAAACAACGGAGCAATCAAAGATTGTGCCGACAAAATATTGCAAATAATTTAGGTGAAAATATGGAAAAGAAGATTTTGGTTATAAACGGAGTCAACCTTGGGATGCTCGGCATACGCGAGCCTGAGCTGTATGGCAATCAGACATACGATGACCTTGAAAAGTTCATCAAGTTTTGGGGCAAGCAATACGGGCTCAAAGTGACGGTTTTTCAGTCGGACAAAGAAGGGGAGATCTGCCAGCTCATCCATGGCGCATATTGGAGAGGTTATGATGGAATCATCATAAACGCCGGCGCATACACCCACACGAGCATCGCCATTTTGGATGCATTGAAAGCAGTGGACAAGCCGACGGTTGAAGTGCATCTCACTGACATCAACGAGAGGGAAGAGTTCCGCAAGTTCTCTTATATCTCGCTCTATGCTGAGAAAGTCATTGTTGGCAAGGGCTTTGAAGGCTATAAGGACGCATTGGAGTATCTCGCAACCGCCGAGCCTAGAGAATAACAGCGCGCAAAGGCAAAACCCCACAAAAACTATTGTAAATAGTTGTTTTTTCAAAACGCAATCACTACAAATTGTAGTTCGACAAAAAAATACATTTTTCTCTTGAAAAAGTGATGCAACTGCGTTAATATTTTACTTTGCTGAAAAGTATCGTTTTTAATGGCGCAACAAGGTATCAAAAATCAAGCAACGTCCCTCAAAAAGGAATAAACAAAATGAGCGAATTTGAACAAATGTCACTTTTGAATACACCACTTGATAGCAAGGTTCAAAAACTTGTTATTCTTTTTGTGTTCGACAAAATGTCAATTCCTCTCTCCGAGGCGACGCTCCTTGACATCTGTTCGTCCGACAATGCTTGGCTCAGCTATATGGAGTGCAAGCAGTATCTCGCTGAACTCATTGAGACCAACCTCATCTATCGTTTGCCAAAGGGAGATATGCTGGGCATCACGCAGGACGGAATCAGCTGTCTTGCGCTATTTGTCACAAGGATTCCTGCCTCAATTCGTGAGGAAATCGTGCAGTACGCAAGAGAAAACCGTATGCGCTTTAAAAAGCGTCAAGCGTATTTTTGCGACTACTCCAAAAATGCAGACGGCACTTACACCGTCATTATGCGCATAAACAACGACATCACGACGATTATGGAGCTTAAACTTGTCGTTGCCAACCGCCAACTTGCAAAATATCTCTACAAATCTTGGGTGGACAAGGCTTCAACGGCGTATTCTCTCATCCACGATACACTATTGGAATAAAACAGTGCTATTTGGCGATTGACCGTGTCAGGCTTGCGGGTGCTCGCCACCATGTACGGCTTTGTGGGCTGTGGCGTTGCCAAAGGCATCCGCCTTGCCCGCTTTGGCTACCAACAATTCACTGGATTGTTGGCTTAACGCGTCGCGCATTGGGTGGTTCACGTGCGCGCCTTCCTTGTCACTCATCCAAATATCCCAGTTTTAAAACCGAGCTATTTTGAAGCGCAATGAAAAAACCGCATTAGATATGCGGTTTTTTGTTATTATATAATATTTTCATTTGATTTTGAAGTTTTATTTTGTTTGTTGGAAGAAATTGTTGCGCCTATGGTATTGACATATTGAAAAATATAGCGTAAAATAGTTATGTCTAAAATTATGTGCATATACACGCACACGTAAAAAGATGTATTGTATTGGTCTGATGCCACCGAGGCAAAAGATGAATGCCGTACAAAAAGGTGGAATATGAGAACAAACAAATCAAGCTCAAAAAAGAACCTTGTGAAGCTCGTGGCTCTTGTCACATTGCTTTTCGCATGTTTCGTTTTTGCATTTGCGATGACCTATTCGTTTGCAGACGTAGGACATCCGGCTGAGGACAATGTTGCATTGGCAAATGAAGGCGCCTATTATGGAGGCACAGACGGGTTTTATGGTAATCATGGGAACCATGATACATTAGATTATTATGGTTCCACTACAGTAACCCAAGATGGATCATCATGTAGTTTGCAGTTTCAGGAGAGTTTTACAAATGTTGCTTTGTCTACGGACAATAATAGGTTGAGCACAAAGAATAAAACCAGTTTGCTTGCAACAACAGCGTATTCTGTTACCGGTGGAAATGGCACATTCTCTTGGGCTACATCTGAAGATAGGCATTATACGATTTATCAGTTGGCAGTGGCCAATTATTTGGTACCAAATGTATTCAAAAATCTTGCCGCTATGAGTGGCATTACAGTCAGAGCCACTTTGAGTGCTAATATTTCAATTACAAAAGGCACTTCATCAGGATATGGAGTCATTGCATCAGATTCCACGTATAGTGCTAATACTGGCGTTGGCGACCCTGGTTCTACATACACTTCTAAGCAACAAACGCTTGATGAAAACAGCACATATCTTTCCATGGCTTTTTGGGTATTTAGTAATGGACAAACTTGGCCTGGTGACGCAATTGGTAATGCTGCAACAGTTAACAATATTATTATTACTTTCAACGTTTCTTTTAATGATACAATAGCATCCAATGCAGTGAGCGCAGAAGACATCAATACAGCACTGCAGTTTCCATACAGAACAACTTCCGGCGATTCCACCTGGCCGGTTAAGTACGATTCGTTTGCATCAAGACTTTCCACTGCAACAGACAGTATGTCAAGTTTCCCTGGCAAAATGCAATCATACACAAACACATCGAAGACAGAAAGTGGTGTAACATATTACAAGAAAACAGTTGTTAAATACAGTGCAAAGAACTATGAGTTTGTTTATGCAAGAGATGAAGACAATAATCCAATTGGGGCTTTAACATTTGACGTTGGCATAAAAACGGTGCAGGTTGGAGACAACTCAGTGGATATAACAGACTTATCCACTTCAACTACAATCAATCTTGTTGTGAGCGGAGTTAATGTCGGCAAGGCAAAAATTGAAAAAAACAGCAGAAGTGAAGTGACCGTCACGTCATATCTTACACAAAATGCCAGTGTCACGACCAGTGTTTTGGACGTCGGTGCAGGCTCATCTGCAAAGACATATACAATTGAATACAGTGGCATTGACATCACAGCACCAAAGGCACTTGCGCTTGGAGATCATGAAGCTGTCACAAACGACAAGACGCAACTTGCAAATATTGAATGGTGGCGCACATCGCTGTTTAGAGATTCAGCAACACTTGCTGAAGCGGACACATCAAACGGCACACCATACATTTGGTTCTATCGTGTTGATAAAGCGGACAGCATATTGCAATATACTGACTCAGAGAATGCCAATTATCTTCCTGCGCGTGTATATTCAAGTTATGCAGGGACAGGAGGAATAAAGGATGCAGGATTGCAACCTATTGCTTATGAGTCCATAAACAACTTTGAATATGATTTCAACTCCGGTCTTGCAAATGGCGGAGTGAATGACCCTGTGACAGACAGCACAACAAACGCAACGGGCGTGGGATACTATCGTTTCACGTTCTGGGCGGTTGACCTCGCAGGCAATATTTCAAGTTCTTCCACCTATTATGTCAAAGCTGACTATGCTCAGCCGACATTCAACGTCAGTTTGAATTATTTCAAAAATGTCGGTATAGAAGGTTGGGAAGAAGACTACTACAATGCAGTTCCGACATTTGATGCGGACTTGTACAATGCAAACCCACGTTGGTTTGAATATCAAGGGCAGTATGTCAAGATTGACTCGGCACACCTTTACTTCAAAGATGGCAACGAGTATGTGCTGGTTGGTTCTCCAATAGAGGATTATGTAGGGAACATGACATTGTATGCCGGACTGATTGAATACTATGTCAAGATAGGAAGCCATTATGAGCCGCTCACTTTGCCGAAGATTTGCAAGGCGGAGTCTGTTTCGCAAGCCAACAACGGCAAATGGCTCAAGGGCGACGTCAGTTTGGCTATCAAACTCACCAATGGTACGAGTATCTCCGGCAACACGCTTATCTTCACAACAGACAACGGCAACTATGGTATTGTGTTTGACGGCACAAATATCATAAAACGCATTGAAACAGTGTACGAATTGGTGGGCGATAAATATCAATGGGTTGAACACACCTACACTTTGGCTGAGCCTGTCAATTCACTTACATATGCAACAAAGATTGAAACAGATCTTGATTCAATCACTGTCACAATTGAATATGATGCGGCAAACGGCGAAATTGTGTTGACGTTCCCAGATGGTGCCAATGCGCTTACTGGGCTCTATCCAACTGTTGACTTGCGCACATCGTTTACGATTTTTGCAGGTCAAAACTATGAAGACGATTATTCTGTTCAAGCCTCAGATGGCTGGAACGGCGGCGTATATCTCCGCATAGACAGAAACAAGCCTGAAACCCCGACACTTATTTTGGGCGATCCGGCAGACGAAGACAGCTATTTGAAAGCTATGGGTGCTTTCAACACGGATATCCCTGTTGAGAACAGACATTGGTTCACACAAAAGAACCTCAACTTTGACATTTCTCTCTTGTTCAATGAGCCTCTTCTTGACGAGGACTATGCAGCAGACATAAACGTCTATATCGGCATAAAGAACATCACATCCGATGCTGACTTTGAAGGCGCAAACAATATTGTTGATTTCTTCACAAACTTCTCACTTGTTGACATCGCAGACTATGGCAACTACTTTGACGAAAGAGCGGTCATCAACGGTAGACGTATTGACAACGGCGACGAAAACGAATTGGCAATTGCATTGAAGAGTGCACTTGGACCTGGTATGCGTGTCATCTTTGTGTGGGCTGTTGACCAAGCAGGCAACTGCTCCGAAACGATTTCAAAATACTATGTGCTTGCAGATGACTACACCTATACGATTGATTCATCTGTGAAGTCAAATCCAAATTTTGCGGCAAACTCAGCAATCCTCACACGGACTAACTCTGAAGAAGATGTTGTTTCTACATTCAAGCGTGGCGACGTGATTTACTTTGGCATGGATATTGCCGAAGGTTATGCACCTTACACCTTTGTCACAAAGGACGACGATGACAATATTGTGAGCACAGTTCTCACAAACTACACAGCGGAATATGCTTGGACAGTCGCGGGTGCATACGACAGCTTTGTCAATTTGGCAGATGGTCATGTTGTTGAATATACGCTTGATGCAACATCAATCGGAAAACTCAGCACAATTGATTCCGGCACGACGAGAAAGCTCATATTTGAACTTGCTCATCGTCAAGTTGTTGATTATACCGCGTCATACAGCTCAAGATATTCTGCAACACCTGTTGAAGTGCAGATGTCCACTCTCGCTGCGGCAAAGTCGGCTTATAAATTCCACTTCTTGGATGAAAACGGCGACCCATGTCCGGATGGCGTAGGCGGCAATGCACCAACACTTCCTGGCGACTACTATGTTGCAATCTACATCCCAACGGACAACGACAATTATGTGCTCAGCAGTGTAAACAACGAGTATGTTTTAACTCCGACGGCAGCCCCTGGCGAGACAATAGGCTCGGCAGGATCTTATCAGTTCAAGATCGGCTATCAAATTGTCAACTATTTGCCGTTTACAATCCTCAAAGGTCTTGCCACAATCTCGGCAAAGACGACTTCGAGTGTGTACGGTGAAACACCGGCGCTTGACTATGTCGTCACAGGCCTTGACAAATTGACAATTGAAACAGCAGGCTTCACTCTCAAACTCAATACGAGTGAAACAGGCACGTTGAGAGTCGGCGAATATCAAATCATCGTGGACAACGCAGTTGAAATTGAAAACTATGAGATTACATACATCAGCGCGTTCCACACAATTCACAAGAAACAAATCCATATTGCAACTGTCAGCAAGACAAAGATCTATGGTGATGCGGATCCTGTGCTTGAGTTCTCAGTCAGCCTGAGCGAATTTGCAGATGCCGCGGCACTTGAAGCGTTCTTTGCAAACTTCGGTTCGCCAAGAATTGAGGGCGGCGTGTACTACTATTCCGGTCAGGGCGCAATCACGAGAGAAGCCGGCGAAAACGCAAATGGAGATCTCAAACCATACTATGCGTTTATCGTTGATTCATCTGCGTTTGACGTTGACCAAAACTACACGCTCACTGCAGAAAACGTCGCAACGTTTACAATCACAAAGCGTACAGTCAATTTGAACGTTGAAGGTCAATATCTTGTCAAGAAGGGCGATTTCAATCCGGCAGATGCTTATGGCACAATCGTTCCGACATTTACGCTTTCAGCCGCAGACGAGAAGTTTGCAGGCGAAATTGCCGGACATCTTGCATTTGCGGATGGCTATACTGACCTCGGCGCAGACGGCGACTACGACCATAGATATCAATATACAATCACGATTGGCACTATTGCCAACTCAAATATGATTTTCAACATCGTCGGCACAAACACATTTGATGTCAATGTTGTTGAAGATGCAATCATCATTTCATTGAAGAGCGCAATCGAGTTCACATACGGCTTGCAATGGTATGGCTCTTCATCAATCGTTTATTCCGGCGACAACTTTGAAGGACTTCCGGCTCTTGAAGAAGGCAAGTCCTATGCGGTCACTTGGACGGCAAGCATCAAAGACAAGAACGACGGCACTTATCTTGAAGCGGGAAGCTATCTCGTCAAAATCTCCGGCATAACTGTAAACGTTATGAACGGCAATGACGTTGAGAGCACGTTGAACAAGGTGTTTGTTGATCCGTTCAACATCACTGTCAAACCTGCAATCATTAAAGTTGCTCCAACGCACAACCCGACGTTGTCAAAAGCTTATGGCGATTCGGACAGCGTGTACGGCATTGGTTTTGAAGTCGTTTCAATCAATGGCGAACCTGTCGGCAGCACTTTTGCAGGCAAATCAGTGGACAGTGAGATCATCCCATCCATTGTCAGCGGTGCTTATGCAAGAGCACTCTTTGGCAACGGCGATGTTATGATTGCAATCGGCACGCGCAATGACGATGCTTCCGATTCAAACGGAGTGCTTTATAGCGACAACACCAAGTATTATGGTCTTACAATCGGCACATCGTTCAGAACAAACGATGCAAACTTTGTGGTTGATGCAGAGTTGTCATCCGCTGATCTCGCAAAGAGATTTGAAATTACTCGTGCCACAATCACCATCGACAAGACGGATATTGTTGGTATCAGCAGAACAAAAGACGGCACAAACACCGTGAGATATGGCGATACACAAATCGCTGATATAAGAGCTCAACTCGTCTTCTCAACGGACGATGTTGCATTTGCGGCAAGCAGTGCAGTGTACACATCAGTACCACTTGATCCGCCTGCAGAAACTCCTGCAGATGAAGATCCGGGCGAAAAGACAATCACGCTCAGCGGATTCCAACTTGTCGGTGCAAAAGCCGCAAACTATATCATTGTTGTAAAAGACGGTTTGGATGTCATCACATCGGCAACAATCAGCTTTATTGACAACAAGACACAAGGTCTAGACCCTTCAAACAAGATTTATATCCTAGAAGGCACTGTTATCATCAACCAAATCGACGTCACAATCAGAAAACAATATGACGGAACCGATGTTCTCCGCATAAGCGATGTGTCAATTGCAAGAAACGAGAACAACGCGCTCCTCGTTGAGTGCTTGGAAGGTGGCAAAGCAGTGCTTGAAAGTGGCAACTTCAACGGTGCGACCGCTGTCTCGCAATATGCACTTGACATCGTCATCTTCTTCCCATTTGACAATCCTGAGAAGATTGTGTTTGAAAACGTTGATGCAAACGCACAATTTGATGACGGCTATGCAGAAAGAGGCAATTTGAGAGGCAAGGTGTTGCGTTTGAAGAACGTTGTCAACTCGTACATCGTGCCAAAGGTAATCAATTATCAAAGCTTTGCAACACTCACGCCAGACAACCGTGATTACAACTCAATGGGCGCGGTCACAGTCACAGCTGTGCTCAAAGACGGCGTGTTTGTGGGAAGCGAACATCCAACTGTCACAATCAATGCACAAATTGATGGTGTGAACTATGGCAAGGGTCTCCACAACATAAGCTTTGTCGCTTCGCCTGTCACAGGTGCTGCTGCACAAAACTATACTGTTGATGTTGACGATCTCAACAACTCTTGCCCACAAGAAAAGAAGCAAGTCCAAATCTATGCGGCAAAGCTTTTGCCAAACGTCAACTTTGTAGCAAGAGAGTACAACGGTGTCTCGTTGCTTGAAAACAGCGAGATTGAGGGCAGAAGAGACGGCTCAACCCACGCCTTCACAACTCTCAACTTTGCAAATGAATTGGCAACTGAACTTGCAGCATTTGAAATCGGCGTCGGTGTGACATACAGCCTTTCTGACAAGGGCGAGCTCAATGCAAACGTCATGATTGACGGCGATGGCAACGTCTTGCCACACAACATACTCGTGCATGGGCTCTCTGTCCATGACACAACAAGCTCAGGTTTGCTTGAAAACTACACAGTTTATGGCGTCCGCTACAACAATGACTTGTATGAATCAATTTCCGAAACGATTGTTGATTCAACTGCAGTCGCAGATTATGAGTTGCGCGGAGCAATTGAGATCTCCAAGAAGGTCATAAACATCAGCTCCAACAACATCATTGTTCACGACAAGGTTTATGACGGCACAAGAGTGGCAAGCGCAACAATCAAGGTCTACGAACTTGACGACGTAGTCGCCGACGATAGGGACTGGATCTCGATCACAGCGACAGGTCTCTTTGACCAAAAGTATGTGAGCGCGTCTCCAATCAACGTCAAGATCAACGTTCCTGAACTCAGGGCAAAAGATCACGAACACGCATATCTTGTCAACAACTATGTGGTTGGCAGCATCTCAGGTGTCAATATCCAAAAATACATCTATGCGCGTCCGGTGACCTTCTCGGCAACACTCGGCTCAAAAGTGTACAATGCAGATGAAGGTGTATCTGACAATATCATCAGATACACAATTGGCACTGCTTATGTTGACGAACACGGCAATGAACTTGTCAAGTGGGGCGAGCTTGAAAAGGAAAAGAACACCTATGGTGTTCAAACCCTTGGCGGTGCATACTTCATTGACAAGAACGTTGCATTTGTTGCAGACGACAACGGCAAGTTTAAAGCAGAAATCAGCGACACAGACTTTGCAAAGAGCCCGCTTGGCACCTACAAGAAAGTCGCAGATGAGTATGTTGAAATCCCTGCAGGCGACATTGATACATTTGACGAAGACAGATATGCGCCTATCGTGTATTACATCGCACTCACTGAGACTGAACTCTCATCTTATACAGGTCAAAGATACAGCATCGGTTCAAAGCAGGGCACGCTTTACAACCCAACACTCAAGAACACCAAGTCGCAAGACATAATGAACTATGTGCTCACTTATGCTGTTGAGAGGTCTGCGGGCTATATTGCATCCGGATATCGCTACTGCGAACTCAGTGATGGGTCAATTGCTTATTATGATAGCGACAGCATCAAGAATGAAAACAATCCTGATACTGACAACGTCGTTACATACTTCTTTGCAATTGATTCAACTGACAAGTATATTGCGACAACTGAGATATTCAAACTCTACAAGGCAAGAGAACATATTGTCGGCTTCTACAAAGTCAATATCGGCACAGAGGATGATCCTGATTATCTTGATGCATATCTTGTTGACAATGCTTATACTGGCGACATCACAGATACATTGGCGGCACCTGTCACATATTCAAATGATGCAAAGGGTACAATCCGTCAACTTGCTGCTGTCATCAACAACATCAAACAACGTGTCTATACAAAGTATATCCTTGAGAGCAATTCGGCAAAAGTTGATGCTGCAAGAGCTGCAAATGCAATTATTGACGAAGTTTATGTGATTGATATTGATAGCGTTGCAACAAATGTGTATCGCGTTGTTGACAGCTACACAGGTGCTGTTGATGGCGAACTTGCAGATGCAGATGTTAGAGACGTATACACAAGACCATATGATGGCACAACCAAGTTCTACGGCTTGAGTGGCATTGACTACACCTACAACGAAGCAGGCATTGGCAAAGAGGGCGACGACCTCTACATCGTTGGTGTTTCTGCTGAGTTTGAAAGCGCAACTGTCGGCAACACATATGTTGTTGTCAAGGCAGAGAAGCTCGGCGGTGCTGATGCAAACAACTATACATACGGCACATTGAGAACAGAGCGTCTCCGTGCAACAATTGACAAGATCAGCATTACTGCAAGCCTTGCAAACGGAACAATGGTGTATGGTACAAACCTCTCATCACTCAAAGGCGACATCACATACACGATCAATGGATTTGACCTTGAGCTTTCAGATGCAGGCGTTATGATCAAGTACACCGAGTTCTTGAAGGCTGTTGGTCTTGTTGCAACTTTGGGCGATGATGTTGATGCATCTGACTTGCCTTATATGAGTCATATCCTTGCAAAACTCTATACAAGATCCAACGAAGGTGTTTATACGCTTGTTGAATACAATGCCGCAGAATATGAAACATATTATGTCCGCCTCAGCCAATACAGCAACATCACATTGCCAAAGGTCCGTGCAAGCTTTACACTTTCAAGACCAAAGGCAGGCGATATTGCACTTAGCTATACTCTTGACAACGGCGATGCAAAGAACTTCAAGTTTATCTTGGAATACACGGGCGATTCTCCTGACGGACAATCCAGCCGCCTTGAAGTTTTGAAGAAAGATATGTATGTCGTTGCGGCAGTCAAGGATTATGAAAAGGAATACGGTGCGGAAACTCCGCTTGTAAACCTCAACTACTTTGACAAGAACGGCAACGAGGGTAGAGCATCAGGCGAAAGCATCGCGAGCATCTTTGGTTCAAACACTCCAAGATATTGGTTCAGCGCATTTGAAAACGGCGCGACAAACGAACAACCAATCAGCGCAACTGCAATGGTCAACAGCGATGAGAGATTCAATGGAGACTATGTGCTCATCATCAAGGGTGCTGAAGGCTTTGATGCAGAACACTCCAACTACAACGTGCACTTTGGTACAGTCGTTTATGACAGCGTTGCAGGCGAATACAGATATGTGTTTGCAGGCTCCAGCTTCACAGCGACAGTCCCAACGCTCACAATCAAGATGCCAACATTGAGCGGCGTAGGCATGGCCACCAAGGAAGGCGACGCATACATCACAACTTACAGCGGCAATGGCCAAACAACGATGGCAGTTGTGTTTGCAGGCGGCAAGGACGGCGACATCTATTCATTTGTCGGCGACAAGAACGAAGTTCTCAATGCGGGCGAATACAATGGCGAGTTTATCCTCACACGTCCTGTCGTGGTTGACGAATACGATACAAACGGTTATGCACTCACTTGGAGCACAAAAGTTGACGGCGGACAAGATTCTGTCAAACTTGTTGTCAACAAGGCAAGCGCAAATCTCCGTGCACCGCGTGACAGCGTAAGATATGACGGCACATCCCACGTTTACAACGTGGTCAAGGCAATGGTTGATGACAACCTCAGCCCGAACGAAGACTACTTCTCTCAAACATACGCCAAGAAGGTTGAAGGCAACTACTATCCTGTCGACGAGATGAGAGATGCGGGCAGTTATGTCGTGTATCTGCACTTTGACCCGCACAACTCCAACTATGAAGACGGCAACATTGAAATCCAATATTCAATTACAAAGGCGTCTGTCGTTGTTGATCTTGATTATGCAGTTGAGCAACTCTATGAACCTGACAAGGGCTATTCTATCGGCTACTCAATCAGGAGCATCGCTCCGTCAAAGGACGAGAGAGGCAATGCGATTTCATTGCTCACAAACGATGACTTGATGGTGCAAATCCTTGTCGGCGGCGAAGCTATGTTCAAGATTGAAAACGGAGTAATCAAGGCTGTGGACGAGAGCGTTGTCAAAATGGAAAACGGCAAGTTCGTATTTGGCAATTCGGGCAGATATCCGTTCCAAGTTGTGCTCAAAGATTCCAGCAAGAAAGACAACTTTGACATCACACAAAGCATAATTGTGTCCGGCAAACAAACGGCAACAACGGCAACAGGCACACTTGAACTTGTTGTCACCAAGATTGATTTTGCCGAAGGCAATGATGTCAAGGCATCGCTTGAACTCAAACAAGAAGCCGGTCAAGCACAACATACGTTGCTCACCGACAAGTTTGAAGTCAAGTACGTTTACAAGAACAATGTAAGTTCTGCTGACGATGATGCATACTATGCAGCAATCGACGAGGCATTTATGCCGGCGATTGAGAAGGAACTCAACACATCAGTCACGATCACAACGATCATCAGAATGAACCTCTATCTCGGTGGTCAAAAGATTGATTTGAGTTCTCCGACAACCGTGAGCGTTGAGCTTACACCTGAACTCTTGAATAGCCTTGACGGCACTGCAATTTACAGAACAGTGCTCAATGACAACGGCACGACAAGACTTGAAAAGCTCACAGACTACAAGGTTGAAGACGGCATGCTCATCTATGAAACTGACACGCTTGGCTCACTCGTCTTTGTCAAGGCGGGCAGAGAGACTCCAATGCTTGCAGTTTGGATCGGCACAGGTGTTGCAGGCGCAGCAGCTCTTATCGTCCTTGCAACAGGACTTTACATTGGGTTGAAGAAACGTCGTCTTAAAAAGGAACTCCTTGATTAAAACCGCACAGTTTGGCGAATAG
>DBVQ01000079.1:18709-26696 GCA_002308155.1 Christensenella sp. UBA1260 | reverse complement strand
CAAAGTCTCCCCAAAACGGATTTTTTCCAATCGGAAATAAATCTGCACGTTTTCCAATTCTTTTGCAAATGGAATGAGCGTATTTTCATTGATCGTTGACAAGGATTCTCTCAAATATTTTGCAAAATCCCCAATGGCTCTCTTGGTCTCATCAGGATTACCGGGAAGCGCCTGGATTGCGGTCAATGCATTATATATGAAATGTGGAGAAACTTGACGTTGCAAAAGTTTTAACTTTTGCTGCGTAAGTTGTTCATCTCTGTCAGCTATCTGTTCACGCATCTGTATTTGCTCTCCAAACATCAAAAACACGATGCTCATAGCAATCATAATATCGTAAAACGCAATCTGTGGGAAAACGAATTGCAAGACCGTTGTCACGACAAGGAACAAGAGGCTTATATAAAATGTCCGTTTGACTAGTTTTGACAATCTTTTTTGGTTGAGGACAAACAATACAGTATCCGCCACCCAAACGAGCCCTTCCACCAAATAAATAATGAAAAATGCAGTGTTTCTTTGATAAACGTTATTCTCGTCCACATGGTACATGAAATGCACGAATATATTTATGACAAGTAGTAGTGTCATTGCGCCCATAACGGAATACACGCAAATGTTGTAAACCTTATATCGCGACTTTGGCTCTCCAAACAAGCCCAAAATAAAACTGTTGACTTCGGCGACCAACCAAAAACCTGCACTAATTTTGACAAACTTCAAAATAAAAACAAGCGTTTTTATGCTCTCGCCTTCTCTTCCTTTAAAAACAAAATAAAGACCGTTGGCAAGTGCGGATATTCCCAGCAGAAGCATAAGAATAACCAAGTGGATTTTCTCTTTGCTACTTCTTTTAGATAAGGCGATTGTCCCGATAATCGTCGCAAACACCAACAGTACTGCCACAAACTCGGTTGCTATGTTTATTGAGCCAAACATATCCATACTACAACACTCTCCTTGCCAAAACCATAATAATACGGGTTACTTTACCGATAAAAACCTCTTCAACTTTTTATCATTGTGTTAGCGATTAAAATATTGGAAATATTTTAACATAAATAGACAATTTTTGCAACAATTTATTGACTATATGTGCATTAAAACGCAATTTTTCAAAAACTGTTTTTTATGTTGACAATTAGGCCCATGTTTGTTTGAACCAAGAATATGCCTTATTCACTACCTGTTTTGACATTATTTTGCAATACTGTTGCGCGGCGGGGGTGGGTGTTGTATAATGTGAAAAAGGAGCGAGATATGGAATACAAGGTTTTTGATGAAGACATTGTCGTGAGACTGGACAAGGGCGACGAGATTGCAAAATGCTTGCTTGAAGTGGCAGAAAAGGAAGGCGTGACGCTCGCTAGCGTGGCGGGCATCGGTGCGACGGACGATTTGAACGTGGGCGTGTTTGATTTGGACGCAGGCGAATATAAGCGTCTGCACTACACCGGCAACCACGAGATAAACTCGCTTGTGGGCAATCTGACAACCAAGGACGGCAAGCCGTATCTGCACTTGCACATTACGTGCACGGACGTGAACGGCAAAGTTGTGGGCGGACACCTGTTTGACGCACGCATATCGCTGACGGCGGAAATCTTCGTGCACAAACTGAAGGGCTCCGTAAACCGCAAATATGACGAGACTCTCGGCATAAACAGAATTACATTTTGATATTTGGCAAAATTAAAACAGCACCCTTTGGGTGCTGATTTTTTATTTTTCAAATAAACAACTTGTATTACAACATAAAAATCGCGGTGACAACAAACAGGTCGTCTCTGCGTTCAAACGACGCGTCTCCGCCGTATTTTTGCGCGATTGTTTTAATACTCTTCGTGCCGAAGCCGTGATAGCCGTTGTCCTCTTTGGTGGTTTCAGGCAATCCGTTTGTGCGGAACTTGAGTGGGGTTTCGCAATAGTTTTCAACGCGGATTGTAAATATGCTTCCGTTTTGTGCGGACGATATGCGAATAAAACGCTTGTCTTCGTCCACTGTCAAAAGATATTCTATGGCGTTGTCTATCGCGTTGCCGAAGAATGAGTTTATTTCTTGCGCGGACATGAAAGACAGCGCGCTGCCGTCCAACATTATTGTGAGTTGAATCTTTTGAGAGTCGCAAAGGAGCGACTTTTGCGTAAGCAAAGTGTCGAGCGTATCGTTGCCCGTCTTGACTTGCGCATCAAAAATAGAGATTGCCTTTTGCGTCTCTTCAATGAACTCGCTGTCAAGATTTTGCCCTTCGAGCATGGAGCGAAGTTGATGTTTCATATCATGACACTTGAGATTGATGAGCTCCATGTTTTGCGCTTGCAGTTCAACTTTTTCTTTGTAGCTGTCATAGAACGCTTTTTCAGCTTCCTTCTCCTGCGTAGTATGTGCCCAAACGAGAATAAAGCGGAGCGAGAAGATGATTATGATATAAATGAGGGCGACGATTCCGTTGAAAGTGTAGGAAACAGCGTCGAGCATTGAGCCGTTGTAAGCGGTGTTGAAAAGATTTGAGCCTTGAATGCCAGTCATAATTAATGTGAAAAAGACAAACATCCAAATGATTGATTGCTCCACCTTTTTGTCCATACTCTTTATCGTCTTTGCAAACGCGCGTGCGCAAGTGAAAAACAGCACGAAGAAAACTACCGCGTGGACAACAAAAAACAATGCTAGGCTCAATGAGTCATAATCGTTGTAAACCATCATAAATATACTTTCTCGATTTATGACTATGATCAGCATTTCATAGAAGTTCGTTCCGAGTCCGTTGCAAGCATAGCCCATTATTGTTGCAAACAGAATTACGCTCGGTTTTTCTTTGAAGCAAACAAACAACACTCCGACACCGAGCAAGAGGGAGAGGATGTTGGACGCCATTCGAATGAGTTCGATGTTTCTAAGGCTCGTTTCAATCCCATGCGTAAAGCCGAAGTAAAGCCCGTATACCATGCTGTTCGTGACACTGCCCATAACGATAAGCGAGAGTATGAGACGCAAGACAAACAACTTTCTGCGTTTGAAAGAATAGGAAAACATCCCGCAGTAGATGATAACGCCGAGTGCGGTTGTAAAATACATTGTAAGAAGAGAAAGATAAAGAGTGCTGTTTTCCATATTATCTCATTGTGCTCATAAAGTTCAAAAGGCTTTGCATAAACGCGGCTTTCTTGTTGCGAGAAATCGGCAGACTGGTGTCGCCGACATAGACTTCACCGTCCTGCACTTTTTTGACTTGCGCAAGGTTGACGATAAATCCGCTGTTGCATCTTATGAACCTGTCTTGCGGCAAACGCTTTTCTTCGTCGGACAAACTGCCAAAAAAACGCACCTCGCCCGTCACCGCGTGATATATAACGTAGTGATTGAGCATCTCAATATAATAAATATCATTAATATTTACGCTATAAGTTCCTTCCGCCGTGGAGATTGTGAGTTGCTCTTCCTTTTTGGTGGAGCGACGCACTACCCTTTCCATCATAGTTGCAAACGAAATGTAGTTCACAGGCTTGACAAGGAAGTCCATTGCCTCCACTTCGTAGCCTTTTAATGCGTATTGCTTTAAATCCGTAATAAAAACGAGCGGAACATATGGGTCAACCTGTCTTAGCCTTCCCGCCGCTTCCATGCCGTTCATGAGCGGCATTTCAATGTCCATAAACACGACGTCATAAATCGGCTTGTAGTTTTCAATGAAAAACAAGCCGTTTTCAAAAACGGTGTAATGGCACTCTATTCCCTTTTCCATTTTCAAGCGGGCAATATGATTTTCAAGGTTGAAAACAGCTTCTTGTCTATCTTCAACTATCGCAATTTCAAGCATTTAGACATCCTTAAAAATTGATAATCCAATTATAACAAAACACAAAAAAACTGTCAATATTTACATTTTCGGTGAAAATCGTGCAAGTTAAGTGAAATATCCTACCAGTTAAGAGATGCGCATTTTCTTTTGGATTTTTTTGTAATACATTATGGGGTGCAAACGACGAACGGGTCGGGAGCAAATCAATATGATAAATATTGGAGATATAAATGAACAACAAAATGATTACAGTCGCGATGACAGGCGCCAGCGGCATAATGGGAACGGAGTCTTTGAGACAAATCCTTGAACTCGACTGCGTTGGCAAAGTCAAAGTTTTACTCGTTCGCAAAACCCGTGAACGCAAGTATGCCAGAAAGCTGAAAAAACTCTATGGGGACAGAGTTGACGTTGCGTTTGGCGACGTCGCGGTTCTTGACGATTGCAGAAAGCTCGTTGAGGGTAGCGACTATGTGTTGCACCTTGCGGCGGGTATACCGCCAAAAGCCGATCATCATCCAAAAGAAACCGAAGCGTGCAATCGTTTCGGCACTATGAATATAGTGGATGCTATCAGCGAGATAAAAGACAATCAGCCCAAGCTCGTGCATATTTCAACTGTTGCAATCTACGGACACCGCAACTACAAGCATCCATGGGGCAGAGTGGGCGATCCGCTTCTTCCAAGTGCCTACGACGAGTATGCCGAGACAAAAATCAAAGGCGAAAGATACGTGCTGGACAGCGATCTCAATTGCTGGGTTGTGCTCCGTCAAACGGGGACGCTCTATGGCGATTTGCTTATGGCAAATATTTCGGACGGACTTATGTTCCACACCTGCTATAACGTGCCTATCGAATGGGTGACGGCAAGGGACAGCGGGCTTGCAATGAAACACCTTATAGAGCGCGACGTGCAGGGCGCACTCAAAGATTTTTGGCTCAAATGCTACAATATAGGCGGTGGCCCGTCAACGCGCATCATCGGTTTTGAAATCTTTGACAGAGGCTTCAAAATGATTGGCGGTTCCACGGAAAAGTTTATGAGTCCGACTTGGAACGCCACCCGCAATTTCCATTGTATGTGGTTTGAAGACAGCCATGTTCTCAATGAGTATTTGGACTTTCAACGTCAATCATTTGAAGAGTTTTGGCAAGAAACAGAGAGGACACACAAATATTTTGCAATGGCAAAGGCGTTGCCCGCCAAATTCATTTCCGCAGTCACGCTTATGCCGCTTCTCGATACCAAAAACTCGCCGAGATATTGGATTAAGCACGGAATGGAAGGCAGAGTTATGGCTGCTTTCGGCAGTGTGGCAAAGGCGGAGAGGTTGCCAAGAAAGTGGAAACACTTCCGTTTGATTTCAAGAGATCAAAACCCTGACGACGAACTTGAAGGATTGGATTATTCTTCAATGATCGATGAGGCGAAAATAGCCGAACACGGTTATCATTTGAATCACGGTTATGATGAGTCAAAGCCTGACAGCGAACTCGACATCGAAGATATGCGCGAGGCGGCGGCTTTCAGAGGCGGCAAGTGTTTGTCAAAGAGTATGACGAAAGGCGACCTCTACACAAAACTTGAATGGGAGTGCCACGACGGTCATCGCTTTTTTGCGTCGCCATATACTATTTTGAAAGCGGGGCATTGGTGCCCCGAGTGCAGCGTTCCCGCACCGTGGGACTACGACAGACTGTCAAAGGACAATCCGTTCTTCGCGCAGATTTGGTATGACAGCCACAAAAAGAATGAAAACGCAGTCTACTGGTTTGATGAGAAACATGTCCCGCAATATAGGATTTTTGATGAAAAAGATTGATATATACGTTTTTTCAGGCACAGGCAATACAATGATGTGCGCAAAAGAACTTGAGAAGAACTTGACGGAACTCGGCGCAGAAGTCGCAGTCCGTCGCATAGAAAACGGCAAGGAACAAGTTGAAAGCGTAAACGACACAATTGTCGTGTGCTACCCTGTTCACGGCTTCAACGCCCCGACCAACGTTATAAACTTCTGCAAAAACTTGCCGGAGTCCACAGCTGAAGCCTACATCCTCAAAACCTCAGGCGAGCCGCTTTCAATCAATGACGATTCATCTCTCAAGGTTGTCAAGAGCTTCAAGAAAAAAGGCTATGCTTACAAGGGAGAATTCCACTTCATTATGCCGTACAATATGATTTTCCGTCACACAGACGAGATGGCGGCAAAGATGTATCAAACAGCAAAGAAGCGTATGCCAATAGCCGCAAAAGTCGTATTAAACGGCGAAGAGCACATCAAAAAAATACCGGCAAAGGCAAAAATCGTCCGCGGTATCGTCAGCATTGAACACTGGGGTGCACGCTTCAACGGCAGATTCTTCAAAGTGGACACGGACAAATGCGTCAAATGTATGCAATGCGTCAAGAACTGCCCGATGCAAAACATCACCTATAAGGATGGCAAGTTCAAGTTTGGCGGAGATTGTCTTCTTTGCACACGTTGCTCCTTCAACTGCCCAACGGACGCTTTCAAAATCGGCATCATGGAGTTCATGCACGTCAACGGCAAGTACAATTTCAACGCAGACCCGGAAAAGGCGGAAATCGGAAAGTACTGCAAAAAGGCATACACTGAATATTTCAACGAACAATAATAGAAATCAAAAATTAAAACAGCACCAATAAGGTGCTGTTTTTTCTTTTTCAACTGAAAACCCTACTCTGTCCTCAGTGCCACAACAGGGTCTTTCTTTGCGGCGATGGCGGACGGGATAAGGCCGCTCACGACCGTCGTCATAAACGAGAAGGCAATGAGCAGCAAAGATTGCCACCAAGACGGGCTCAAAAGTTCCTTGATACCGAGCACGCTGTGGATGATTGCATTTGCCGGAAATTGAAAAATAAACCCGATTAGAACACCGAAAACGCCAGATGCGACGCCTATGAGGAAGGTCTCTGCAAGGAAGAGCCCTGCGATGTTCCCCTTGCCTGCCCCAAGCGCACGCAACACGCCGATTTCCTTTGTCCTGTCCTGCACGGAGATGTAGAGTATGATTGCCACGAGCAACATTGCAACGACGACCGCGAGGATTGCAACCGCAATGAGAACATAGGTGATTGTGTTTATCATCTGCTTCATAGAAGCAGAAATCTCAGAGAGTTCGTCCGTGTAGGTGACCGTATAGTCCACAGGCGACTCATTGAGTTCCGGCGTAGCCTTGACGTAGGCGTTGTAGTCCTCGATCATGTTGACGATGTTGTTTTTGTTGTTGATTGAGGACGGATAGAAGTAGAACGCTTTTGGAGTCTTTATGTCCGTGAGTTGCAAATCTCTCTTCCACTGCGAATATTCCGAAGACGAGATATACCCCTCGTCCCCCGACACGACGTTCTTGATGCCCAGCGCAGCCCTTGCAAGAATCATCTTTTCTTGCATGGTAAGATCATCCGTTGTGAGTTCTTCCTCCTGCATCCTCTCGCTGATTTCTTGCGCTTGCGCAAGAACTTCCATATAGTTGGTGTATTCCTGCTCCTGTGCTGCCACGACGCTTGCGGAAGAAGTCTTTGTTATGACGTACTCGGCAAGCTCCTGCGTATAGCCGATTGTGCCGCCGATACAGCCCGCATTGAGCCCTTCTTTGAGTCTGACGATTGCCGTCACTTTGAGCGGAACACCCTTCTCTTCCAAGAGCGCAGGCGAGAGCGAATAATCATAGAGCCCTGTGCCCTCGTTGTAGACATAATAATCCGTTGGCACCATGAGCGAATACTCCTCTGTCAAGAAATCTTCAAAGTTGTATTCCATCTTCACTTTGTCCGTATTGCCCCTGAGGAAGGCGGCGAGGAAGCTCGTCACGCTCATTTTGTCAAGGAACAAGAGCGTATAGTCGGAGATTTGATTGTATTCGTCCACGACCACAACGAGCCCGTTTTTGCCATACTCTGTATTGTACGGCCAATCACCCGCGAGCAAGTCGTATTGCGAGGACAGCACGTTCACGTCGTCCACCATCATAGACCAGCCGCTCAGCGTGTCCACAAGCGTCTTGATTTGTGTCTTTGTATTCTCGTCAAGTCCGCCCGTTGCTTCGCCTACACCGCTCATGACGATGTCGGAGAGCGGGTTTATCTGCTTGTACATCCCCTTGCTCTTGTGATAGATGTGGAGATTGAGCCCATAGTCCTTGCGGATTGT
>DBVQ01000079.1:18359-18628 GCA_002308155.1 Christensenella sp. UBA1260 | reverse complement strand
TCAATGACGGACAAAATGACCTTTTTGACATAGACAATTTGTTCATCCGTATATTTTTCTCTGAGATTGTTCTCCTCGGCAAAAGCGTCAAACGCCGCGCTCAAATCCACACTGCCCGCGTGCAATTCGCCACTGTCCACGGCGTTCTGTACCATTTCAAGCAAATCGTTGGTGGAACTGCGCGCTTCAACCGGATATTTGGAGAGCGAATCCGTCTCATACTTTTCAATATAGCTTGAAAAGCCCGTGTTCATTGCAAGAATCAAGAA
>DBVQ01000079.1:18123-18275 GCA_002308155.1 Christensenella sp. UBA1260 | reverse complement strand
GCCGAGCCAAAACTCATACTTGCCTTTTTCTTTGGCAAAATAGGAGCAGATGGCTCAACCGTCTCTTCAACCACGTCTTCTTCCTGTTCGGCAGCAGGCTCTGCCCTCAAAATCTCATCGCTTGTGATGAGCCCGTCTTTCATGTTGATAAT
>DBVQ01000079.1:0-18021 GCA_002308155.1 Christensenella sp. UBA1260 | reverse complement strand
GTTGGCTCGTCGGCAAGGATAATCTCAGGGTCGTTTACAAGCGCACGCGCGATTGCGACACGCTGACACTGTCCGCCCGAGAGTTGATTTGGACGCTTGTTTATTTCATTTTCAAGCCCAACCTTTTTGAGCATCTCCACTGCACGCTCCTTGCGCTCTGCGCGCGATGTGCCGGACAGTGTGAGGGCAAGCTCTACATTTTTTAGCACGCTCATGTGTGGGATGAGGTTGTACGCTTGAAAAACGAAGCCGATAAAATGATTGCGATAGGTGTTCCAATCCGCCTCTTTGTAGTCCTTGGTGGACTTGCCGTCAATCTCTATCGTGCCGCTCGTAAGTCTGTCCAGCCCACCTATGACATTCATAAGTGTCGTCTTTCCGCAACCGGATTGCCCGAGCACGCAAACAAAGCCACTGCGCTCAAACTCCAAGGACACGCCTTTCAAGGCGTGTACGACCGTGTCGCCTGCGACGTAATCCTTTTTTACGTCGTCAAGTCTCAACATAATCTCCCTTTCTTTCATACTCGTTGTCCTCCAACGCAAACTTTTCTTTCACTCTTATACTAACACGGGCGCACAAAAAATAAAAGAGGCAATTTTTGAAACAATAAAAAACTCCCGAAAAACGGGAGTTTTTTGTGTGTTATTTTTTGCTTTATTATTCCTGTGGCTCTTCAGGTTTTTCTTCCTGCTCCGCAGGCTCTTCTTCGCCCTTTGGTTGTTCTTCAACAAGTTCAATCTCGTCTTTCAAAGGAGCTTGTTCCTCGCCCACAGTTATATCATTGCCACTCTCAGCAAGTGCACGGAGGTGCTCCTCCTTTTCTTCTTGAAGTTTGGCAACTCTCTTTTTGGAGAGCGGATAGACAAACAAGAGTATGACCGCCATGACGCCAAACATACCTGCAGGAATGAGTGTGGACAGGATGAACATAAGTCTAAGTTGTCCGTCGCTGAACACAAATCCGCCTGTTGCCGACTCATAGTAGCCCATTGCAAGCAAGGTCGCGCCGACTGCGATTGCGGAGATCGCTTGACCAAGTTTTCTGAAGAACATAAAGAACGCATACGCCGTGCCGTCGTCACGAGAACCCGTCTTGACCTCAATCTCGTCAATTGAATCCGCCGCCATTGCCCAAACTTGCAACACGAAGAAGTTGAGGCCGATACCGCTGAGCAAGCAGAACACCATAAAGATATATAGTGCCGCATCACCCTTGCCCATAAAGAGCAGGAAGAACATTGCAAGGTTTGCAACTGCCGCAACAACCATACCGATTCCGCTGACTTCCTTTTTGCCGAACTTTTTGACAAGTTTTGGCGTAAAAAACATGAGGAACGCCATTGGCAGATATGTGAGCACGGTTGGGAGCATTGTCCAAATGCCACTCTTGCCAAAATAGTAGTTGATGAGATAGGAATAGAAGCTCTGAATGAACATCTGTCCCGCAAGAAGCAACATACTTGCAAGGGAAACGGCAACTATAGATTTGCTCTTGAAGAGTTTTTTGAACACCTTCATTGTTGCGCCCTTTTGCACAACGACAGGCATCGGTTTGACTCTCTCCTTGTTGCCCGCAAATGCGATGAGCAACATTGCAAGAGACACGGCCGCCATAACTACAACGCCGATGATGAGGATTGGATAGTTGACGCCTGCATCATAGCCCGGCTCGCCCGGCGTACCTGTTGCCGCCTTGAAGGCAACCATACCGATTATCATAACAGGCATACTGCCGATTGCGGCACCCACGCTACGCCAAACTGAAAGTTTGGAGCGCTCCTTGTCGTCCAATGTGACAACGGATGCAAGTGAGCCGTATGGGATTTGTATGACCGTATAGCACATGCCAAATAAAATGTATGTGACTGCGGCATAGGCTGACACGCCAACTGAACCCGCTTCCGTGCCGAATCCCGGCCATTTGACAAACATCAAAATCGCGGAAATCGCAAGCGGGATTGAACCGTACAAAAACCAAGGACGATATTTGCCCCATTTGGACGTCTTAACCGTGTCGCAGATTCTGCCCATAATCGGGTCGTTGATTGCGTCCCACACACGCGCCACGACAAACATCAACATGATGTAAAGCGGATGCAGCAAAAGTACGTCCGTGTAGTAGCGTTGAAGAAGCGTGGTGACAAGTCCAAATGCAAGACAGCAGCCCGTGTCGCCGAGCGCATAGGAAATATAATCCTTGCCCTTCAAGCCGCTCGCTTTTGCGATCATACTTTCTTGTTTCACACCTGTTTCAAGTGCGCCGTTTGTTTCTTCGCTCATAATTTACTCCCTATATTTTTATTTATTAAAAACTATGTTTTTAAAAAGTATTTTCGCTGTTTTCCTTATATTGCTTACCATATCAAAACCGCTCAGGTTGGATGAGATGCAAGGAAGGGTGCTTTGAACAGGCAACCCAATGTACAATAGCGTACATGGTTGTCGGAGCAAAGTGCGCTGACAACGCAGGTCGCCGAGCTGTGCGGTTTTAGAAAACTCCACAGGCATTTAGAATAAGAGATACTGCACTGATGACCATCAAAATATATGTGACAATCATAAACACCTTCTTGTTCATCTTCTTGGCAACAAAGTTGCCAACGAGGATTGCGATGAGCAAGGTGGAGAGTGCAATTGCAAGCACAATCATAAGATGCCCGACGTTTTCCGGCGTAAATGCGCCCGCAATGATATCTCGCACAAGGTTTACTGTGTTGAGCACAATCCACGCCATTGAGAGCGTTGCGCGGAACTCGTCTCTGCCACTCAGTTTTTTCGTCGCATAGATGATGAGCAGTGGTCCACCACACACAAACATACCGTGCACGACACCTGCCGCGACAAGGAGAAGAATCAAGCCAATCTCTCTTATGGTTGCATACTTGTCAACAGGCTCTTCTTCGCCTTCTATCCGCTCTTTCTCTTTTTTGAAGAAGGTGTTGTATACGCCGATTGCCGCAAACAGCAATATGACGCCCGCGAGGATGAAATAAAGAATCTGCTTTGGCACGTTTGCAAAGTGGATGATGACAAAACCGATTGCCATGCCCACACCCATAACAAGGCATATTTTGAGGACTTCTTTCCAAACTATCGACTTGCGATTGAGGATTACAACTCCAATCGACGACACTATGCCCAAGATGTTAAGGATGACTCTCGCCTCTTCTCCACCCACAAGGATGATTGAAAACGGCATGGCAAGTGTCGTACCGGCAAAGCCGGTAATCGCCTGTATGATATTGGCAAAGAATATCACAACAAAAAAAAGTGTGTACCTTGCTTCGTTGCTCATCAGAACTCTTGAACCTCGATTTTAAGCATATTTGCGAGGGCGCGCATCTCACTTGCCACATCGCCCATTGCGACGACAAAGTGAGGCTCCCATCCGTTTTTGACAGCTTTTTCAACGAGCGCCTTTGCACATCCGTCTGTCTTGACAACTATGCTCGTGCCAAGAAACTGTTGCGGCTTGTCAAGAGCTTCGCCTGTTGCAAGGAAGAGCCTAAACTTCCCTTCTGCATTTTTGCCCACGCGGAAAATCGTCACACGAGGCTCTGCTTTGCATCCAAACTCCAGCGTTGGACCAATCTTGCGGTTGCAATGCACGCCCGCTCTTGCGCCCGTATCTTCGCGTGCCAATGAGCACGCCGCCGTTCCGCAATGCCAGAAAGTGACAGTGTTTTCAGCCGCATCCATAGAGACAGGGTCTCCAAAGAAGGTAGGACGATTTGTCAAGAACTGCCCCATAAACATTGAAAGCGCACCGTAGGTATCCGCTTCGCAGGAGGAAGGCACGTTCAAGTCATTGAGGATTGCAAGTACCGCGCAGACAGGCGTGCCGAAATTTGTAAAACAATCCGGCCAACAACGAGAGGACAATGCTCCAATGTTGTTTTGTTTGACGTATTCTTCGTAAGCTTTGTAAAGTTTTGCAAAGTCGCGCACGTTTTCCGCTTTGATATTTTCAAGCCCTACAATACGTTTTTTTGCATCCTTCAAATATTCGTCAGCCTCGGCGTCCGTATAGGATTTTGCCAAGTCAAAAAACTTTTCAAGTTCAACCGACAGAAGCTTTGCGCCAAAGGTTGACATCTCTTCCTCTATCGACTTGCCAAAATCAAATCCTTGAGGAGTTTGCCCGATTTGCAAGATGTTGAGGTGATTGAGTGCCGCTTTCAATCTTGCCGCTCTCAAAGTCGCGGCGACTTTTGTTTTTACTTCCTCTTCCTCAGGCGAGCCGAACACGTATTCAAACGGACGACCAAAATTGTTGAGTATGTTGCCTGCGGAAAAAGCTCCCGTCAAAGAGTTGAGACGAAGTCTTCCGCCATCAATGACAGGCTCTTTCAAAGTCCAAAGGAGCACAGGACAATCAAGCGTGCGCAAGATCTCCGTCATATATGCGCCGTTTGCAAACGTGATGTTTTGCACGACGACAAAGTCAGGATGCTTGTCGTCAATGAACTCGTGGAGCTTGTCAAGCGAGAGCAGCATCTCGTTTGGCACTATGATAGCATCGTCAACGCTCTTCAAGAGCGCAACGGATTTGTCAAACTCTTTGCCCGCACTTTCCAAGTGAAAAGTCGGCACTCCAATCGGTAAATACAGATAATTAAAACTCATGGTTTGTTCTCCAAACACACACTTTAAGTGTGCATTTTGTGTGTTTTAAGTTTTGTTTTTGTCAATAATGAAGTTCTTTGTTGGGTCCTATTAAGCCGATGTGCGCGCCTTGTTTGACGAGCGGTTCACGGTCTTTATGAGCAATAACCCACTTGTTGCGTTGGAGCAAAAGCACAGACTCGCTGTCTGCGTTTTGGTGCTTGTTTTCAAGTGGCGTATTTGTGCCCTTTGGCAAGATGACAACGCACTTGAAGCCTTCGTCCTGCACCTTGCAAGGCGAAAGATGAAGCGTCGTTTCGTACATTTCAATCGCCGTTCCCTCTGGCACAAAGAACACTTTTTCTTTGCCCACGAAGAACTTGTTGCCCTCAATCTCCCACACGTGACCGAGTACGAGCATAAACGGCGTGACCGCGATGTTTATCTCCGAGCCTTTGTGATACTCAAATCCGTTGTAAGTGGAATTGCGCCCGTTGCAGTAGCCGATCTCAACGGGCATACCGCCGTACAAAACGCTCTCCACTTCGTCCTTAACCGCGAGTTTTTCAAGTTCGGGCACAGAGGCGATATAGATATTGCCCTGCTCGGGAACAGGTGTTGACGTTTTCATATATTCGACGATTTTTGAAAAGTCATAGCCTTTGACAATTCTGCCGTACGGCTTAAACTCATCGTCGAATACGGAATACACTTTGACGTCGTTTACTTTGTTTAAATGCTCAATCATCAAAAATCGCCTCTCACCGCTTTGAATGTGGCGCGGAAGTCCTCCTTGCCTATGCCCTCTTCCATGCACTCGTCATAAACGCGCTTTGCGTTCTCCATGCCCGGCATCGAAAACTCGCTCTCCTTTGACATACGCTGGCAGATGCCGAGGTCTTTGTGCATATTTTCAATGGAAAAAGCTGTTGTCCAGTTTTCTGCCTCGAGATTCTTCCACTGCCCGTCAAGATAGAAGTTTTGACCGCCGCCGTAGGAAATCGCCTTTGCAAAGTCCTCAATGCTCACGCCGTATCGTTTTGCAAGGTTTATCGTCTCGTTGACACCGTTTTGAATCTCTGCAACAAGCGTGTTGTGGCATATCTTCATGACGAGTCCCATGCCGTTGTCGCCCATGCGGATGACGTTTGAGCCCATATATTTGAGGATTGGCTCAATGACCGGGAAGAGCTGTTCGTCACAACCGGCATATATGCCGAGCGTACCCGCAATCGCCGCCGGTTTGGACTTGACAACAGGTGCATCCGCAAATTGTGCGCCCTTTGCCTTGACCATAGCCGCCACTTCGCGAGATACGGACGGGTCTATCGTGGACATATCAATACAGATTTTGCCCGCAGTGATGTATGGCAAAAGCTCAGTGTATAGAGCACGCACGTGCTCGGACTTTGGCACCATAGAGATGATGACGTCCGCGTTTTTTGCCACTTCAACGTTGTTCTCGCAAGGGACTGCGCCGACTGCCGCAAGTTTTGCAACTTGCGCACGGTTCAAATCGCTCGCATACACCTTGTCGTCATGTTTTTTGACTATGTTTTCACACATGGACTCGCCCATTATGCCAAGTCCTATAAAACCTATTTTCATTGTTTTCCTTTACAATCGCACAGCTCGGCGACCTGCTTCGTCAGCCTGCTTTGTTCCGCCAACCATGTACGTTTGTACATTGGGTTGCCTGCCCAAAACACCCTTTCTTGCATCTCATCCAACCTGAGCGATTTTAGATATTATATTTTTTTATTATTCATTTTCATTGCACATCATCTCTTATATTGGCGGTCAAAACCGTTCAAAATAGATGGATGACGCGAAAGATGCGCACAAGAGCCGCCTAATGTACAAGGCGTACATGACGGCGAATGCACGCAAATCTGACAAAGTCAGGCGCTATTTTGGGCGGTTTTACTCGGTTATTGTCTTGTCCCAAGCGGCCGTAAACTTCTTCATGCCGTAGTCAGTGAATGGATGATAGAAGCTGTCCTTGAACACTTGAAGACCTGCTGTCACGATGTCTGCGCCATAGGTTGCGCACTCGGCGATTTGCTTGCCTGTACGGACTGCCGCGCAGATGATTTGCGTCTTGCCATAGAAACCGTAGTTTTTGTAAATATCGCAGATGTCGCAGATGTATTGTCCGCAGTCTTCGCCGCTACTCTCTTTCCAGCCGATAAACGGAGAAACGAAGAGTGAGCCATTCTTTGCCGCGATAAGTGCTTGTGTTGGAGAGAAGACGAGAGTCAAGTTTGTGCGGATGCCCTCTTTTTCAAGTTTTCTTGCCGCCTCAATGCCGCCAGGGATGCACGGGATTTTGACGACAAAGTTTGGCGAATACGCCGCAATCTCTCTTGCCATCTTTATGATGTCCTCCGCCTTTTCAAGATGCGGATTTGTCTCAACTGAGATTGGGAACTTGTCCCAGCCCTCAATGCCCTTCTCTTTGCAGAAATCGGCGAGCTCTTTGAGCACAACCTTGAAAGGCTTGCCCGAGTTCATGATGTGATTCGGGTTTGTCGTGACGCCGTCAATGCCGAACGTCTCGTAGGCTTCACGGATTTCATCAATCTTTGCACTATCCAAAAAATATTTCATATTACCTCCAAAACACTGTGTGTTTTATGTTTATTTTTGTTGTTTTTATTCTTTTATTGCGGCTTGCAAGTCGGCAAGCACTTCTTTGTTTGATTTGCGCACGAATACAGGTGTTTCACCGAGCGGACAAGGCACTTCGTACGTGCCGCCGCCGTATTCTTTGCCACTCCACAAGTGAATCCACTCATCATTTGGCAAATAGACCTTTTTCTTCCTCGCCTTCGGACGGCAGACAGGCGCAACCAAGATGTCTCTGCCAAGCAGATATTCATAGCCGTTGTTCCATGCTTCTTTCTCGTCGTAGTAGAAGAACAGCGGACGTATGACGCCGACGCCCTCCTCTGCGTTCTTTTTGACCGCCGCTTTGAGATACGGTTTCAAGCTTGCGTGTATGCGGCTCATCCTTGAGCAGAAGTCAAGTATGTCGTCATCCGCATCAAACTGCACGTTGAGATCAGGATTCAGCCCCTCGTGCCCGCGCATAAGCACAGAGAAGGTGTTCATCTCAAACCAACGCTTGTAGAGCTCCATATTTCTGCGCAGATTGAGTATCGTGGTATATCCGCCGATGTCCGAGTGCACAAGCCCAAATCCGCAGAGCGTGAGTGAAAGTGATGCAGGGATTATGGACGGAAGCCCGAAGTCTCTTGAAAAGTCAGGATGGTTGTCGCCGTTCCACATCATCACGGAATACTTTGGCGTCTCGCTGAAGCCCGCGCGTGTGAAGAACATAATCTTGCCGAGGTTGCCCGTCTCTTCAAGCGCCTCGCGATTGACCTTTGCCCAGCGTGCAGGCCAAGTGTTGTGCGCAAGCTCTGCACTCTCGCCGTTATACAGCACGGCGTCCGTCGGGAGATATTCGCCAAAGTCCGCCATCCAGCCTGCAAAGCCAAACTCAATCATGTTCTTTTTGATTATATTTTTGATCCACTCGTACGCATCGGGGTTTGTGAGGTCCACCATAGCGGCAGGGAAAGTCGTGATTTTGACATAGTAGTCGTTGCCGTCTGCGTCTTTGACGCAGTATCCGAGTTTTGTTGCCTCTTGATAGAGCGGTTTTTCAATGGCGAGGAATGGGTTGCAATAGCCCAAAACCTTGCACCCTTTTGCGTCCAAGTCCTTGATGGCTTTGTCAAGATTTGGGTATAACTCTTTGTCCCACTCCCAGTTCCAATAGAGCTGTTTGCCGACTGCGGTCACGCGCCTGCCTTCCCAGTCCTGAATCCATACGCCGTTGACCTTGCCGCCGTGCTCAATGACCTTGTTGTATTTGTCAAGCATGACGTCCGTGCCGCCCTGTATGCCGAGGATTTGCCCATCGTACACCCAGTCCGGAAGCTCAGGCTGTCTGCCCACAATCTCGGTGAGCACGCTCATGAGCTTTTCATAGTCATCGGCAAAACCAAGCCAAAACGGAGCGATTTCGTCCGTCTGCATGACCGTTCTGTCCTTTTTGAAGTGGAAGATGTGACGAGCCGTGCCGTCGCTATGATAGAAATATTTCTTTGAACTCACAAAAGTCGGTTGCTCATAATATGATTCATAGTTGTCAAAGCCCCTCACAAAGTTGACATCTTTGAAGCCAACCAGGTTGTTTAAGATTTTGACAGTCGTCTGTTTGAGGTTGATGTGCTCGGCAACCCAAATGGTTGCAGTCTCGCCCTTCAAGTTGAACTCAGTGAAAATCTCACCCGTGCCATAAAAGCCTTCGTCCTCTGTGGACGGAAGTTTGAACCACATCCTGTTGCAGCCCTCAAAGCCTTCGGGGATAAAGTGGATTTTGTCACCCAAAACTTCAAGGCGCAAATGCCCTTTGCCAAGGGCAACAATCGCGCCACTAGCGGTGCTTTCAAACTTGACTATCTTGCGTGGGTGCCTTGAAAAAATCTTTTCTTTGATATCAAAAGAGCCTCTGGACATTGAATAAGAGTTCTGTCCTGTGCCGACTGCAAAAATCTCATCGCCTACATGAAAAACAAGTTTCTCTTGCCCGTTGAAACGGACGGATAAACTTGTGCCAAGGTTTTGGAACTCTATCATGATTCCCTCTTTAAAATACTTAGTATTTTTATTGTACAAACAAAAAGGGGTTATGTCAAGATGGGATTTGTTTAAAAATATAGCCTTGCTTTCTTGCAAGGCTATATTTATCAATTTTCTTTTTGCTCTTTTTTTGCTTTGAATTGTTCGCAGTAGGCGCAGCCGGAGCAGTGTTCGCAATCACATCCACAGTCGCAGACAGGTTTTCCCTTTGCCTTTTTGACAATAAGTGAGATTGCAACGCCGACAACTATTGCCGCGCAAACCACGATTAAGACGATTTCCCACGCGCCCATAGATGTTTCCTCCAATCCTTTCCATACTTGTTCCAAAACACTCCGCGAACTCGGCATTGACACCAAAAACCTTGAAGAAAAGGTCCATATTGCAATGAACACCATACAGTCGTACGCGCATGAATCAATTTATGACAAGCACGACTATATTGACTATAAAGCAATGAAAGAAAATATAGTCAAAACACTGGTATTCTTGTTTGAATAAACAAAAAGTCAAAGAAAAAACGCACACAAAGTGTGCGTTTTATTTTTATTGTTTTTGATTATAAGATTTGATAGTCCAATGCGATTATGCCCGAACCGCTGCCCGTCATCATGACGAAGTTCGGTTTTTGAGCCTTCAATTCGTTGTAGGCTTTTTTGATTTCCTTGTTGAGTTGGCAAGCAGGCGCAAAGAGGTCGTTGCGCGGGTTTTTGAGCGCTTGTTCAACAGTTGCAGACGGAAGTTCAGACGATATTTTGCACTTTTCGTCAAAGCGTTTATACACTGCCGCCGTATCCGAACCGCCCTTTGCGACTTTGAACCCCACAAACACGATTTTGACTCTTTCGTCAAACGGGGAGACTTTGTCTCCAACACCCTGCACACGGCAAGCGCGCGCAAGCGCCATTGCGGGGAAATCGCTGGACAAAGACGTCAAATACTTTGAGGTTATATCATATTTTTTGCCGTTTTCATCGGCGTATTTTTTGAACGCATTATAGACCGCGACAAGACTTGCGGTTGAACCGCCGAGCCCTGCGCCAACGGGCACGCCTTTCTTTATTTTGACAGTTCCCGTCAAACCGAACTTTTTGGCGAGTTTTTCAATTTTGGGTTTTATCTCCGCAAGATATCTGTTTGCGTCAAAGTCCTCTTGCATCGTGGCGTCCTCAATCGTAAGCGCGTTTTCATCGCCGGGAATATACTCCGCCTCGTCCCACACAAGGTCAAACGGACAGAACACCATATCAAGCTCGTGCAGCTTGTCCCCCGCACCCAAAACAGCCAGCGACAAATTGCACTTTGCCGGCACGACAGAACGGTATTTCTTGCGGTTAGATGCACGGTTTTCTTGCGGAACAACAAAATCACCAACCCCGTCTTCAAGCTCGTATCTGCCAACAAAATTGTTGACGATTCCGTTCTTCAAAAAGACATTGAGACACGCCCTCACCGTCTCCGCCGGAAAGGAGATTTTTTCGCACAAATCAACAAATGTGGCGCTGCCCTTTCTTAGCTCGTCAACGATAAGAGTGCCGCATGCCGCCATACTCTTTTTGTCCTGCTTTTTGAGATAGAGGTCTTTGAGTTCCATAGCATTATTATAGCACGGAATACTTAAAATGGAATACTATTTGAAATTATATTTCAGTTTTGTTGTTTTTCTCTTTTGTCGCAACCAAAACTTTCTGTTGTTTATAAGGCCATTGTGTGATATAATAGGTATAATCTATTTTTGAGGTGCTTTATGCAACAGACGATTTTACTTGCGGAAGACGATGAAGATATAGTCAAACTCATCAAGCTGTATCTTGAAAAAGAGGGCTTTACCGTGCTTTGGGCAAGGGACGGCGTTGAGGCGGTGGACGTGTTTGAATCTCTTCACGTTGACCTCGCGCTCGTGGACATCATGATGCCGAGGATGAACGGCTATGAACTCACAAAGAAGATTCGTGAGACAAGCTCCATCCCGATTATCATCCTCTCCGCCGCACAACTTGACAGCAACAAGATTATGGGGCTCAATATGGGCGCGGACGACTATCTTGTCAAACCTTTCAACCCGCTTGAGCTTATCGCGAGAATCAACGCAAACCTTCGTCGCGCATATTCGCTTGCCTCTCCAACCGCGGCGCAGGACGACGGCAAGATCACCGTTGGTGATCTTGTGCTTGACACTCACCTGCTCACCTTGCACAAAAACGGCGAGCCGATTCAGCTCACCGCAACCGAATATAAAATCCTCATTATGCTCATGAAATCCCCTGGGCGCGTCTTCACCAAGATGCAGATTTATGAGGAGGTCAACGGCGAATATCTCGCCTCCGACGACAACACCATGATGGTGCACATCTCCAACTTGCGCGACAAGATTGAGGACGACCCAAAAAACCCAAAATATATCAAAACCGTGAGAGGTTTGGGCTATAAGATTGAAAATCTATAAGGTCTATGAAAAAAACTGAGTTTGTTGACTTGCTGAAAAAGGACGAGGGGTCAAAAAAACAGCCGAACAAAAAACAGCTGAAACGTTTGACGCGCCTTGAAGCCAAACCGAGCTTCCTCGGATTGTTGATTGGCAGCTATGTCACATTTACTCTCATCACCTTTCTTGCAATTCTCCTCATATTTTTGCTGTTCAACTGGCTGAGCAGATATCAACAAGTTGATTTGTCAACGGCAAAACTTCCGGATTTTTCCGCCTATCTCAAAAGCGAAGAATACTCCAAAATCCCAACCGTCAGCATATTTGGTGTGGACGGCTGGTTTGAAGTCGTTGAAGAGGACGGCACGTTTGTCTATTCCTCAACGGGCACATCGCATGAATACACATTGGATGAGCTTGCTCTCATCAAGGCTTCAGACTCCAAAGATACGATTGACACAAAGACTCTCGCGAGCGATGACGGCAACAGCTATGTCATAACAAGGCACTATTTTGTGGGCGACAAGGAGCACAATGCCTATCTTGTCCTTGACAAGAACTACAACGCCATTTCCGGCGACTTGGGGCTTGGCAAAACCTCTTTCACTCAAAAAGAATACGAGATTTTGTCCTATGAATCCGAACATCCGTATTATGTTTTTGCAAAGTACGCCTACAAGATGAACGACGGCACCAACCGCTATGTCGTGTTTTTGGACACAAACGACAAGGTTGACTTCAAGTTTGAATACATCATCGGCATAATGATTGGCATTGCCATAATAATCTACGCCGTGGTTATGGCAATCTACATCCAATATATCAACCGCAACGTGCAACAGCCTCTTGCGGCAATCACGATTGCTATGCGCAGGTTCGCAAGGGACGGTTATCGTGAAACGATAAACTACTCCGGTCCAACCGAGTTTGAACAGCTTGCCGCAAGCTTCAACGAGATGGTCAGCCTACTCAATGCCACCGAAATGGAAAAGCAAGAGCTTGAAAAGCGCAGACAGCGTATGCTCGCAGGCCTCTCTCACGACCTCAAAACCCCAATCACTATCATACAGGGCTTTTCAAAAGCCATACGTGATGACGTCATTGCCGAAGCGGACAAGAAGAGATATCTTGACTTGATTGTTTCAAAATCCGAGAACATGGGAGAGCTCATAAACTCATTTTATGAGTTTTCCAAACTTGATCACCCGGATTTCACCTACAATATGGAGAGCGCAGACGTTGCTGAGCTCGTGCGTTCGCATATTGCGTCCATCTATGACGAGTTCAACATAAGAAAATACAACCTTGAAACCGACATCACAGAGGAGCAACTCTTTGCAAAGATTGACTCTCCTATGATGATTCGCGTCATAGACAACGTTGTGTCCAACTTCTTCAAATATACACCCGTCGGCTCAACACTGCTCGTTGAAGTCAAAAAGGATGAGGAATACGTCAAGATTGAGTTTGCCGACAACGGCAACGGCATCCCGAAAGAGGCAAGAGAGGATATCTTTGAGCCGTTTGTCGTCGGCGAAAAGTCGCGCAACAATCAGGGCTCGGGCTTGGGACTTGCCGTATGCCAAAAGATTGTCACAGCTATGGGCGGCACAATCTCGCTGGCAGAAAAACCACGTAGTGGTTTTGTCACACAGTTTGACATACTTATTCCGCTTGCAAGCGTGGACAACAGTATATAATGGTCAAGCAATAATACATTTACTACAAATCTGCAAAAACAAAGCGCACTCTGCGAGTGCGCTTTTTGTTTAACAACAGCCAATCAAACTATCTTGTTCTTTACATATATTGCGCCGTCAGGCACATCCATAGTGACAACAGAACCCGGAGTTATAATCGCATTTTTGCCTATTTTAACTCCCGATTCGACGATTATTAGGTCATTTTGCCCTATTTGAACAACGCCATGTCGCCAAGAAAAAATCATCTTCCTGCGCTTGCTATATATCGGATGTCCTGAAGCAAACAAACTTGCGTCGTCACCGATTTCAACATTGTCACCAATTATTATGTTTCCACCAAAAATCGCCCTATCTCCAATCGTCACATTGTCGCCGATTTTTGCCGTGCCAAGCATATCGACGTGCACACCGCTTCCCATCTTAAAGTTTTCACCCTTTAACGGGAAGAGCAGATCCTTGCCTTCTTCTTTTTGCTCTTCCGTGACGTTTGCATCGTTCAAAGATTCAGAGATCGCATGTGTGGCGTTGTAGAGCGCCATGAGTTTTGCATCGAGCAGATTGAATTGCCACCCTGAAAGAATGCAATGAAACTTGATTTCCGACATTTTGCTCCATTTTCTCACCGCTTCAAGAAGTTTTGACTCCTCTTCAGCAGAAAACGGCGAACCCTTGCCATAGCGCGACTCTTTCTCGTGGCGATTGATCTCGCGTTTGACGGCCGCAGGCCTGCCAACGGCAAGCATATGTGACGGAATATCCGAATCGACAACGGCACCTGCGCCGATGACACATTCGTCGCCTATATTTGTGCCCGACTTCACTTCTACGCCGAGTCCGAGCCAAGCGTCCTTGCCAATATTCGTGCGCGGAAGTCCCGTCGCGGCATAAGACAAAATGCTCTCTTGGTCACCGATTTTCACCTTTGGTGCAATCTCCACACCTCTGCCCATAGTCACAAGTGCTGCGCCAAAATGCACGTCATAGTTGAAAAAAGTGAGCGATGGTGCATCAACCAGCCCAACAATGAGGTCAATGCCAGAGCGCACGTCTGCAAGCATAAATCTGCCACAAAAAAGTTTGCGTAGAACAAAAATTCTCTTTATTTGGTCAATATGATAGCCAAATCTCGTCCTGTGCCTCTTTGCGCCCAAAGAAGAAAATTTCTCGCAGAGCGTACGAGAAGTCTCAATGAGTTTTTTTATTCCCTCATCATTTGGGTTGAATGGTTCGCCGGAATAGAGTTTTCTTATCTCCTCTATTTCATCAACCTTAAACTTCAAACCGTTTACAAGATGAGCAAGTTTTTTGCCTACACTATAATTCATTTTGCCAAATATATTGAATGATTTTGTACATAAGTAAGGTGCGCGCATGTCGCCAAGCTGTGCGGTTTGGAAACCGCTCAGGTTGGATGAAGAGCAAGGAAGGCGCGCACGCGAACCACCCAGTGTACAAAGGCGTACACGGTGGCGAGCACCCGCAAGGCTGACGAAGCTATTCGCCAAGCTGTGCGGTTTCCCTCTCGGCAATTTTGTCTATGACACGCAACACCACGTCAAGTCCCAAACCGACCGTTTCAGGTTCAAACCTTTCAGGGATGTCGTTGTAAGTGTGATAATAGTCTGTCATTGTCGGGTTTTGTGCCGCGAAGGTTATGGATTTGACGCCGTTCTTTTGGAAAGGCGTTGAGTCGCATCCGCCGACAGGATTGTTCATCTTGCCCGGCTTTTCAATGCCCGCCTCTTTCATTGCGTCCATAAACATGTTTTCAAGGTCCTTGTCAAAGTGTGGGCAGAGCCAAGCATCGCCGTTGATGACTTCAAAGAAGTCCTTGTCAGCAATGGAGTCCACGTTTATGTGATAGGCGTGGTCAAGCATGCCGTCGTCCTTGTGTCTTCTCACAAACGCGAGCGAACCGCGAAGCCCCGACTCCTCTGCGCCGCAGTTCATATCAACAATACGGCAACGTGCAGGCATTTTGCTTGGGTTGTCACGATAGAATTTGAGCACTTCGTAGGAGATTGCAATGCCTGTGGCATTGTCCATTGCGCCGGGAGATGCAATTGCCTCTGTCTTCTCGTTGTACATCGTGAGAAGGAAGGAGCCGACAATCCAAAGAGGAGATGTGAATATGTTGATATAAAACATCACGTTGGCTGCCATCGCGGTGTCTTGGAGCACGTTTATGTTTGCATCGTTCATTGCGCCGTCATAAACACAGAGGATGATGAAGTTGACAAATGCAAGCACGGTGACTATGCCAACCGATACAGCCCCAAGTGCGAGACGCACGACAACGCTGACAAATCCCGCTTTGCCCTGCGACGCACTGAGTTTGAGCGTCCAGCTTGTGTCGGTGTGCCCTGAAAGGAAAATCGTATAGTCATACCTTCCGTCCTTTGGCAAAAGTTCTCCATAAGTGTTGTGCGAGACCGCATGTTTGAAGCACCAGTCAAAGCATGTGTGATATTTGAACACGCTGACAATGAGCCATGTCCAAAGCCCTGCCATATAGACTAATGTCAAAAAGCTGAGTGCAAGTCCGCCAAACGGTGTAATTGTTGAGACTATGCTCATTATGACGAGCGCAAGTGCGCCGATAATTCCGCCCCAGCCTGCATAAGGAAGTCCGCCGATAGACGCGTGCGGTGCAAACACAAACTTTTCAGTCACAGGCTTGACACCGATTTCGTCAAGTCTTGACGCCATATAGTCGTGAAGCTTCTTTTCGCCTTCGCTTCCCGGAAGACGAGGACCGATTTCATTTGCGGCGTGCTTTACGATTTCGTATGCTTCATCGCCGTATTTTTTGAGTTCTTCTCTCATGATTTATTCCCCTTTTTCACAAAAACGAGAGTTTAAGTGTTTGTTTTGCCGTTTTAAAGTGTTTTTTCTTACTTTAATCCGTATTTCGTGACTTAGGCGTACATGACGCCGAGTGCGCGTAAATCTGACAAAGTCAGTCGCGCGCTCGTGCGGTTTTTATTTTAAACCGTCTTTCGTGATGAGTGTCGCGCCACCCATAAACTTGCGCAAGACTTCAGGTATCGTCACGCTGCCGTCGGCGTTTTGATATTGCTCGACGATTGCTGGGATAAGACGCGATGTCGCAAGTCCGGAGCCGTTGAGCGTATGCACATATTGCGGCTTGCCCGTCTTTGAATCTCTGTAGCGAGTGTTGTTTCTTCTTGCCTGATAGTCGTTTGCATTGGACACAGACGAGCACTCTTTGTAGATGCCCATGGACGGAATCCAAAGCTCAACGTCATACGTTCTTGCCATAGACGCGGAACAGTCGCCTGCCGCAAGTTTGCTGACTCTGAAATGAAGTCCGAGCCCTTTAACGAGACGCGCCGCCTTGTCAACGAGTTCTTCAAATGCTTCCTTGCTGTGTTCGGGATGCGCATATTGCACCATTTCAATCTTGTTGAATTGGTGTCCTCTTATCATGCCTCTCTCCTCTGCTCTTGCCGAGCCCGCTTCCTTTCTGAAGCATGGAGAATAGGCAAAGAACTTCATTGGAAGTTTTGCTTCGTCAATGATTTCGCCCGCGTACATATTGACGAGTGCGGTCTCTGCGGTTGGGAGCAAAAAGCGGTTGCGCTTTCTGTCCTCGTCGCAATCAAGCCAATAGACTTCGTCGCTGAACTTCGGGAACTGTCCTGCGCCAAAACCGCAGTTGTAGCCGAGTTGATATGGCGGAAGAATAAACTCATAGCCGTCTTTCAAGTGTTCCTCAACAAAATAGTTGAGGAGTGCCCACTCAAGTCTTGCGCCGATGCCTCTGTAAATCCAGAAGCCGTTGCCCGAGAGCTTTACGCCGCGCTCGTAGTCAATGAGCCCGAGATCCGTGCAGATGTCAACATGGTTTTTGAGCGGGAAATCAAACTTTGGTTGCTCGCCCACGATTTTGACAACTTGATTGTTTTCTTTCTCGCCCGGAAGAAGGTCGTCGTCTGGGATATTTGGGATGCCTGCAAGTGCGTTTTGAATATTTTCAACAAGTTCCGCGATGCGCGCATCGCTTTTTGCGATGTCTTCGCCGATCTTCTTCATCTCGTCAAAAATCGGTTGCACGTCCTGCCCTGCCTTTTTGAGCATAGGAATCTGCGCGGACACCTTGTTCTTTTGCGCCTTCAATTGCTCTACGGCTGTGATTGTGGCCTTGCGCTCGTCATCCCACGCAATAACTTGCGTGAAGTCCGCTTTGTAGCCTTTCTTTGCAAGAGCGTCAACGACCTCTTGTGCGTTTGCTCTGATTCTGTTAATGTCTAACATAATTTCTCCTCAAAAACCGTGCACATTGGCGACCTGCTTTGTCAGCGCACTTTGTTCTCAAGCACCGTGTACAACAAGTACACTTGGCTTTCGCCCAAAGCACCTTTTCGCGCATCTCATCCGATTTGCTCGGTTTTGAATATTGTTCAATTCATTGTTTTTTATTGTTTTTGTTTTCGTATGCCGCAGATACATTATATCGATTAAAACTGCTCAGGTTGGATGAAGAACAAGGAAGGTGCGCACGCGAGCCACCCAATGTACAAAAATGTACATGGTGGCGAGCACCCGCAAACCTGACGCAGTTGTTTGCCAAACTGTGCGGCTTTTATTTACCTACGCAAAAGCGGGAGA
>DBVQ01000004.1:1859-4036 GCA_002308155.1 Christensenella sp. UBA1260 | reverse complement strand
TGGGTTGTCTCCATGCCAAAGCGCGAACAAAAAGAGATCCTTTTGTACAATCCTGACGTTGCCGCAGAATGGGACGAAGTCGTGGGCGACAAGATGATCAAGCTTGTGTTTATCGGCAAGGATATGAACAAAGAGCAGATCATTAAGGATTTGGACTCTTGTCTCAAATGACCGTGCTATTTGGCGACTGACTTTGTCAGCTTTGCGTGCCCTCGCACACCGTGTACGCCTTGTACACTTGGCGCTCGCGTGCGCACCTTCCTCGTCATTCATCCAAATAACCCAGTCATAAAATACTGCTAGTATAATTGAAAACACACCGCTTGACGGTGTGTTTATTAATGCTAATTTTATTGTTTTTTACAGTTTTATGCGTTTTTCAATGGCTCTCGCCAGCATCAAGGCAAGGGCGAGTTTGACAATATCAACAGGGACAAACGGAACGACGCAGGTTGTCAGGGCGGAGACGAGAGAAACCTCGCCAAATCTTTGTCCATAGACGAGCATAAACCACGCAGTGCCAAAGGCGTAGCAGACCAAAAGCCCAAGGACAAGGGATGCGATTTGCATCCATAGACGTTTTGGAAGCGCAGTCTCAAACAGCCAGTAGGTGAGCCCCACAAACATAAACCCTATGATATATCCGCCCGTTGGGCCTGCAAGCACGCCCACGCCGCCCATCATGTTGGAGAAGACGGGTGCGCCCGTGAGTCCTAAAAGGATGTAGCATAGGATTGAAATCGTTCCGCGCTTGCCGCCGAGAAGCAGTACGCTTGCAAACACAGCAAACGTTTGAAGCGTAAACGGCACGACGGTTGGCACACTTATCCACGAGCACACCGAAATCAACCCCACCGCAAGTGCGATGTAGGTCAAATCTCTCGTATGTCTGGCGGCTTTTGCCACCGTCTTATTTTGATAGGTTGTTGCCCCTCTCATGTTTTATTTCTTCTTTTCCTTTCTACGTTTGTCATTTATAATGACAAGTGCTTGCTCGTCAATAGTCGTGATGCCTTCTTCCTTTGCGATTTCCACCATTTGCGTGAGAGCGGCTTTCAAAAATACGCGCGGGATTTTGACGAGTTTTTGGCAGGCTTCGGGCGTAAATTTTACGGTTGGATCTATGCGCTCTGCGCAGTATATAACCGACTTGACGTCGCCTTCGTGCTCAGGGATCTTCTCAGGGAACGGAGCTTTGAAGGACGAGCACCAAAAGTTTGTGCTGTCACGATAGCCGTAGTCAACGGGAACAGGCGGGAAGTTGTTTTTCTTCACGCCGTTTATGATTGAGTCGTAATACTTTTCTTCCATCCAAATTTTGTCGATTTTGAGAATGAAATGCGCGCCGAACTTGCTTGTTATGCCGTTGAAATTGCGATATGGCGGGGCGTATCCTTCAAGACAGCCCGGTTTGTCAAGATATGCGTCTTCAAGGTCGCTCATCCACGTGCATTCAAACACTTGGAATGCTTCGTCAACAATCTGAGGTCTATCATTGCCGAGCGTGCTGTCTTTGAGCGTGAAGATGCAGTTTTTCATCTTCTCGGCGGTAGTGTCTCCCGGGAAGCCGAGACGCACGGCTTCTTTGAAATACTTGCGTTTGTCAGGGATAAAGTTCAAGGTGACTTTGCCCGTGCGCAATATGTTTTGCGCGGTGTTTGAACTGTTGCGAACTTCAAAAATCATCGCGTAGTAGTCTTTGCCGGCTATGTAGTATGGAAAGCAAAGCGAGTATGCGCCAAGGTTGGTTTGTCCGCTTTCGGACACCGTGCTCGCAAGTATCGTAGGCATCGGGAAGAACGCTGACGTCTGATAGAAGTTGTCTACAATTCTCAAATCTTTAAAACTCATAAACCACCTTTGATTGTTTCAGATAAAACTTTCTTTTGCTATTATATAGCAACTTTTGGACAAATGCAATATGTAAATTATAAAATCACACCGCATAGGCGGTGTGAAAATACATAATTGCAAAACCGCTCAATTTGGATAAGATGCTAGGAGGTTGCGTACGCGAGTGCCAAGTGTACAAGACGTACACGGTGTGCGAGCACCCGCAAAACTGACAACGCAGGTCACCAAATTGTGTGGTTTTTAATAATTGTTTGCGGAGACCTCAAAGTAGGCTTGCGGATGCGCGCAAACAGGGCAGATTTCAGGAGCCTTTGTGCCCACGA
>DBVQ01000004.1:0-1822 GCA_002308155.1 Christensenella sp. UBA1260 | reverse complement strand
TCCCAAACCTTGACTTCGCTCTTTTCAAACACCTTGTTTGTCTCAACGTTGTTAAGAAGCGCACGATAGCGTTCTTCGTGGCGTTTTTCAATTGCCGCAACGCCTCTAAACTTTGCGGCGAGTTCAACAAAGCCTTCTTCCTCTGCGACGCGAGCAAACTCTTCATACATATCAGTCCACTCATAGTTTTCGCCGTCTGCTGCCGCTTCCAAGTTCTCTGCGGTGGAGCCGATGCCGTTGAGCTCCTTGAACCAAAGTTTTGCGTGCTCTTTTTCGTTGTCAGCTGTCTTTAAAAACAAATCTGCGATTTGTTCATAGCCTTCTTTTTTTGCCTTTGATGCAAAGTAGGTGTATTTGTTTCTTGCTTGAGATTCACCGGCAAATGCCGCGAGCAAGTTTTGCTCTGTCTTCGTGCCGGAATATTTGTTTTTGCCTGCCATATTTATTTCCTCCGAAAATTTGATTATCGTTTTGATTGTCGCTTGCCGACTAAAAAATATTATAACATATTTTTCGCCACAATGTAAATACGCAATAGCCCAAAACGCTCAATTTGCACGATTTTGCCATGTATTGTGCGAAAAATACAAAAGATAGAAGACAAAGTGTATGTTTTTGCAAAACATATTGAAAAGATATCATACAAATGTTATAATACTCTCATAAAATAAGAACCCAAGGGGGACATTATGGGAGAATATAGCAAATTTATATCAGAAAAGAGACGCGCTGTTCCAGCACCACACGATCTTGTTGACGAAAACGGCAAAGTTGTGTTCGGCACTTTTGAAAACGAGTTTGAGACGATGGAGCTTCTTCGTGCAAAACGCCCGACAAAAGCACCTGATTTTATGAACAAATTCAAACTTACACTTTGGGAAGCAACCGAAGTTCATCTCAAAAATGGTGTTTTGCTTGCAGTCGTTTGCGATATGGGCATTTTTGGCAAACAGCTCAATATGTTTTATGACAAACGCTCTCACAAAGTTTATTGCTGGGATACACAAATCAAATCCAAAGATACAATCATTGCTCCAAACCTTTTGAGAGGAGCAGTTGCCGAAGCAAAATCAGAGTTTGGCTTTGTCAAATATGTCAACAACTTTGAAAATGGCAGAGCAGACTTGAGCGGCAAACATACGGGCAAGTGCCTCATCACAACACCTGGCGAAAAGGTCTGCGCAGATCCAAAGGTCATCAAAGAAAACTACGGCACTGCGGAAATTGAATATGATTTCAAACTCACACGCCTCAGCAAACCATGCGTAGTTTCAATTCCTTTCCCATACAGCGACAACCGTACGCTTTACAGCCAAAAGGATTTCTTCAAGGCAGAAGGTAAACTCATCATCAACGGTGAAGAGATGCTCACAGATGAGGAATCAACGGCAATCATCGACGACCACAGAGGATACTATCCACGTCGCGCACACTATGACTGGGTGACAACGATGGGTGTATGCGAAGTCGATGGCAAAAAAGAGTACCTTGCTTTCAACCTCACACACAATCAAAGCACGGACGAGGAAGCATACAACGAGAACATCATTTTCTTGAAGGACAAGACCTCAATTCTTCCACCGGTCAAGTTTACACGTTCAGTTGCGTCAAGCGATTTCACCAACTACTCCGAGTGGGACGTCAAAGACGAGCATGACATGGTCAACCTCAAGTTCAAAGTCTATGGCATCAACCCAATGATTTTGCACGCGGGCGTCGTCAACATTGACTACTTCGTCACGTGGGGCGAGCTCGAAGGCTATCTCCGCGATGAGGATGGAAAGAAGTATGTGCTTGATGGTATGATGGGTATGGGCGAAGA
>DBVQ01000069.1:3085-3713 GCA_002308155.1 Christensenella sp. UBA1260 | reverse complement strand
TCAAACATAAACATATCTCTTGTGTCTTTGGTGATCCAGAGCACACCCTTGCAGCGGATGATCTCCTTTGGATATCTATGGTTTGCCCAGTCAAGAAACTTGTTTGTGTTGAACGGACGGCGACGTTTGTAGACAAACGTCATGATGTTGTATTCAAGCACTTCGCCCTCTGGCTCTTCCTCTTCTTCAATCTCTTCAAGCCCTTTGATCCATGCGGCGGATCCGGATGCCTTGTCAAAATCAAAGCAGTTGGTTGCAAGGATCTTGTCAAGCGGGACTTTGCCCTGCTCGCACTCAATATATTCCGCATCAGGTTGCAATGCTTTAAGCACGGTCTTGACTTCGTCAAGGTCTTCACGTGATACGAGGTCAACCTTGTTGATGACAATCTTTGTGCAGAACTCAACTTGTTGGATGATGAGGTTTTCAATATCGTCGTCCTCAATCTCCTCTTTCATGAGATCTTTGCCGCTTCCAAACTCTTCAACAAGACGTGCGGCGTCCACGACGGACACGATGTTGTCAAGTTTGACGCCAAAGTCGTAGTTGGCATCTTTGAGGCCTTGACCAAGGTATTCGATTGTTTGAACAATCGGCACAGGCTCGCAGATACCGCTTGCCTCGATGA
>DBVQ01000069.1:0-3059 GCA_002308155.1 Christensenella sp. UBA1260 | reverse complement strand
TCCATCTTCAAGGTGCAGCAGATGCAGCCGTTTTGAAGCGGAACGAGGTTTTCATCCTTTTGAGTGACAACTCCGCCTGCGCCCAAAAGGCTTGCGTCAATGTTGACTTCGCCGATATCGTTGACGATGACTGCCACTTTGTAGCCCTGCTGATTGTTGAGTACGTGGTTGAGAAGCGTGGTCTTGCCTGCGCCCAAATAACCTGTGAGAAGAGTGATTGGGACAATTCTTCTGTTCATAATTTCTCCTGTTGCGAAAACCGCATATTTTTATTCGTCAGTATTATACCGCAAAAAAACGCCATTGTAAACTCTTGTGCGATTTTGATGCAAAAAACTATGCAAACAATCAAAAATGCAAAAAGGGGTTGTAAAAATCGCATTTTTATTGTATTATAATAAAAACTAATAGCAAAGGAGTTGTTTATGGATTATATTATCAAAAATAAAATCGTGTCTCTCGGCGCAAGCTCAACAGTCCGCGATGCACAAGGCAACGACCTCTTTATCGTGAGAGGCAGAGTTTTCACTTTCACAAAGAAGAAAATCATCATGGATTTGGCAAAAAAACCTCTCTATCAAGTCCGCAACAAGTTCTTCCACATCCTTTTGCCAAAGGTCTTCGTTTGCGACGCAGATGGCAAAATTATGCTCATGATAAAGAAAAAGAGCTTCTTCTCTTTGAGAAACGATTTTGAAGTCCTCAATGCAGACAAGACTGTCTCTCCATACACATTTGAAGGCAACTTCATGTCTTGGAACTTCACAATCAAGCAAGCAGGTCTCCCAATCGCAGAGGTTCACAGAAACTTCAACATCGTCAAGGATTCATTCATCCTTTCAACATCTTTGACAGACCAAGCACCATTCCTTATTGCACTCGTCATCGCATTTGACAACTGGTGCGACAAGCTCAACGATTCACACAGATAACTTGTGAAATTGTAAAATAAGAGAGCTTTACAAACAATTTAGTCAAAAAATCAATCAAATACAACACAGTCGCAAAAAATTGTGTTGTATTTTTTTATTTTCTGCGCTATAATGATTGTACAAGACAAAATTACAACAAACAGGTAGACTATGCAGGATTTAAAACAACTGAGAAAGCAAAAAGGGCTCACACAAAGCGAGGTCGCAAAGGAGCTCGGCGTGTCTCAACAGGCATACGCCAAGTATGAAAACGGTCAAGTCGTACCAAACGGTGACATCCTTGAAAAACTTCACTCTTTATTCGGGCTTCAAATTGACAAAAATGAGTTCTTGTCCAAGGGCGTTGGCGGAGATGCTTCAATCGAGGAGTTTTTGAACAAGTCATACACGGCATATCATTCTGTGCTCAACGCGGTCAGCATGCTTGAAGACTGGGGATTTGAGCGAGTGAATGACAAAACCACCTTCAAAGAAGGTGGCAAGTATTATCTCACCAAAAACTCAAGTGCAGTCATTGCCGTGAAAATCGGCGACCTTTCAAACTATGCGTTCAACATAGCAGGCAGCCATACGGACTCTCCGTGCTTGAGAGTCAAGGGCAATCTCCTCCTTGACAGTCCGGAAGGCAAGCGTTTCAATGTGGAAGAATATGGCGGAGCACTGCTATATAGCTTTCTTGACATTCCTTTAAAACTTGCTGGACGCGTACTCGTAAAAGACGCAAGCGGCGTCAAGGAGCAAGTTGTTGAGAGCAACCGCCTCTTCAACATCCCAAGCCTTTGCATACACCACAACCCAACAGCAAACAGCGAGCTGAAGCTTTCACTTCAAAATGATATGGCACCTCTTATCGGCGAAGCCGAGGATGTATATGGCCTTGTTTCAAATGACGAAGTGCTGGATGCAGATCTCTTTGTATCCCCTGCCGTCGCCCCTTATGAGAGCGGCAAACTGCTCTGTTCCCCGCGCATTGACAATCTTACAAGCGTCTATTCATCCCTCAAAGCAATCAAGAATTGCAAGCCAAAAGGGGTTGCGATTGCCGCCTGCTTTGACAATGAAGAAATCGGCTCTCGCACAAAGCAAGGTGCAGGAAGCGCGCTTTTAGCAGACGTTTTGCGTATGATAAACCGCGGACTTTGCAAAAACGAGGATGATTTTGCCTCCGCTTGCAAAAACGGATTTGTACTCTCCATTGACAACGGACACGCCGTCCACCCCGCACATCCCGAAAAGAGCGATCCTTTGAACAAGGTGTATCTTGGCAAAGGTGTTGTCATCAAGCATCACACCAACTACTCAACGGACGGACTCTCCTCTGCAATCGTCAAAGCAATCCTTGACAAAGCAGGAGTTGAGCATCAAGACTACTACAACCATTCAGACGTGCGCTGTGGCGGAACTATCGGGCTCATATCAAGTGCTCAACTTGAAATGAACGCCTGCGACATTGGACTTGCAGAACTTGCCATGCACTCCGCCATTGAAACGGTGGACAAATCAGACATCGGCAAAATGGAAGCATGTGTCAGAGCCTTTTTCAACGCCTCTCTCCGTACCGATGACGGCAACATCACAATAGGCTGATACAACCAAACAACATTTTTACAACCAAAAAGCACGCTCAAAACAACGAGCGTGCTTTTTGTTTAATCCTCTTCAAACAAGTGCCGTTAGGCGCCCTTTCAAACAAAAGATTGGTGCGAAACACTTGTTTGAGTTGTTTTAATCTTTTAATGTTTAGCACACAATCTTTTGTGCGAAGTGGCGACGAGGTTGAGACAAAAAAAAAGCGTCCGCAAATAGCGGACGCGTCAAATTGCCTCAACCGAGGAGTGATTTACCATTTATTCTCCACGTATTCGCAGAATGCGTACATATCTTTGATTTCAAGCTTGGTGCCGTCATCAAGCACGACTGTGCCGTTCCAACGTCCATGAACTTGGTGAGAGTGCATTCTTGCAACGCCGATGTTGAGGTCGGAGTGATGGTCAAAGACAGGTGTCATAACCATATCAAATCTGCCATCCTCACTGATGAAGTGCCATGGCTCCATATACTTGTCCGGCTTCGGGAAGGTCTCAACGTCAACTGAGCCAATCTTGTGCGCCTTGCCGTCATAGAACA
>DBVQ01000021.1:7590-8052 GCA_002308155.1 Christensenella sp. UBA1260 | reverse complement strand
CTGAGCGTACTAACCCGTACGTGATGGCGAGCACCCGCAAAGCTGACGCAGTCAGGCGCTCAATAGTGCGTTTTACAGCACGGGTTTCAAAGCCCAGATACGCTGAGCATACTCTTCTACTGCACGATCGGCCGCAAAGAAGCCCGCCTTTGAAATATTGACGAGAGACATACGGTTCCATTGCTCGCGGTTCTTGTAGGTTGCGTCAACCTTGTCTTGCGTTGATGAATAGCTGTCAAAGTCAGCAAGCACCATGTAGCCGTCAGGTTGTCCGCCGCGACCGATTGTCAAGGAGTCTGCAATCTCGCTGAACGATACGCCGCCCAAGCCTTGACGCAAGGAGTCGATGAGTCTCTTGATGCGCGGGTTGGTTTGATAATAGTGGGACGGATTGTAGCCGTTGCGCCACATCTCTTCAACTTGCTCTGCGAGCAAGCCGAACAGGAACATATTTTCGTCGCC
>DBVQ01000021.1:0-7555 GCA_002308155.1 Christensenella sp. UBA1260 | reverse complement strand
TTGATCATGAACTTCATGTTGCCTGTGCCGCTCGCCTCTTTGCCTGCGAGAGAAATCTGCTCGCTGACTTCACTGGCCGGCATAATCATCTCAGCAAGTGTGACGCGGTAGTTTTCAAGGAACACGACCTTGATCTTGCCATTGATGTCCGGATCGTTGTTGATTACGTCGCCGAGCGTGCAGATAAAGCGGATGATTTGTTTTGCCATATAGTAGGCACTCGCCGCCTTTGCCGCAAATATGAACGTACGCGGTGTGATGTCAAGGTTCGGGTTCTCTTTCAAGCGGAAATAGAGGTCAAGGATGTTGAGCGCGTTGAGAAGTTGACGTTTGTATTCGTGCAACCTCTTGACTTGCACGTCAAAGATGCTGTCTGGGTCAACCTGCACCTTGTTTTGTTCAAGAATAAACTTTGCAAGGTCTTCCTTGTTGGCGCGTTTGATCTTTTCAAGACGTTCAAGCGCTTGCTTATCCCCCATAAACTTTTGGAGTTCTTGCAGATAGTCCGCATCTTTGAGCCACTTGTCGCCGATTAGGTCATTGATGTATTTGGCAAGACGTGGGTTTGCCTGCTCCACCCATCTACGATGAGTGATGCCGTTCGTGACGTTTGTAAACTTCTCCGGATGCATACGATAGTAGTCTTTGAAGACGTCGTTCTTCAAGATGTCGCTATGCAGAGCCGAAACGCCGTTGATTGTATGCGAAGTCGCAAGGCAGAGGTTTGCCATCTTGACTTGTCCGTTTGAAAGAATTGCGTTGTAAGTGACGGTGTCCCAGTTGTTTGGATAGAACGCCCACAGCTCGTCGCAGAAACGTTGATTGATTTCGTGCACGATTTGGAAGATACGTGGGAGAAGTCTTGCAAACAGGTCTTGCGGCCACTTTTCAAGCGCTTCTGCCATGACAGTATGGTTTGTGTAGGAAATGACGTGTGTCGTGATGTCCCACGCTTGTTCCCAGCCATAGCCGTACTCGTCAAGAAGAAGTCGCATGAGCTCCGGAATGCAGAGCGTCGGGTGCGTGTCGTTGATGTGGATTGCAACGCAGTCCGCAAGGTTGTCAAGCGACGGATTGGTCTTCAAGTGTCTTCTCAAAATGCTTTGAATTGACGCAGACACAAAGAAGTATTGCTGTTTGAGTCTAAGTGACTTGCCTTCAATATGGTCGTCAGCAGGATACAAAACCTTGTTGATGGCCTCTGCCATAGCCTTTGCGGCGGATGCTCTGACGTATTCGCCACGGCTGAACATGCTCATATCAAAGTCTTGCGGAGCTTCGGAGTGCCAAAGTCTGATACGGTTGACGGTTTGAGTGTCATAGCCCGAGATGTTCATATCGTATGGTAATGCATTGACAACCGTGCAGTCACGAAGATTGACCGTAAGTTTACCGTCCTGCCAAGTTTGATCAACTACGCCGCCAAACTTGACTTGATAGATCTCCTCAAGACGAGGTGCAAGCCATACGTCGCCGCCGTTCTTGATCCAATAATCAGGTTGTTCAAGTTGCCAGCCGTCGACAATTACTTGCTTGAAAATGCCGTAGTCGTACAAAATGGAAAAACCACTTGCAGCATAACCGCGAGACGTAAGCGCGTCCATATAAGCGGCGGCAAGTCTGCCAAGACCGCCATTGCCAAGACCCGCGTCAGGCTCAAAGGCATAGATTTCGTCCATTGAGACACCAAAGCTTTCAACAGCCTTGGTGACCTCTTTGACTATGCCCATGTTGTACAAGTGGTTCTTCAAGGATCTGCCAAGGAGAAACTCCATTGACATATAGTAGATTTGTTTTACGTTTTGTTCGTGGCAACGTTTTTTGAAGTTGACACGGGTTTGAGTGAGAATATCTCTCACGCACATGCAAGTTGCTCTGTAGATTTGATTTTTGGTCGCATCTTCGGGCTTGACACCGAAATATCTTGCAAGTGTTGACGTGACTTGAGCTGTAAACTCCTTTGTTGTGACGTTATATTTCATATACCCTTTCCTTTCTTCCGCTTTCCCCCGGACGAAAGATTTAATATATTTTTTAATTTACAAAAACTATTTAAATAGTTTTTTATTCAAAACCGTGATTATTTGGATGAGTGGCAAGGAAGGTGCGCACACGAGCCGCCCAATGTACAAGTTCGTACATGACGGCGAGTGCACGCAAGCCTGACACAGCCAATCGCCAAATAGCGCGGTTTATAGGCTTTTATAAATATCAAGATATTTAGCGGCGCTTATATCCCAGCCCAGATTGCTGTTCATGCCGTTTGACACAACTTTGTTCCAGTTTTCATTGTCAAAATAGCAGGCATATGCACGCCATACTGCGTCCAGCATATCGTATGCATTGTAGGTCTTGAACGTGAAGCCCTTGCCCTCGCCGGTTTCGTGGTTGTAGGCTGGCACTGTGTCTTTAAGGCCGCCCGTCTCGCGCACGATAGGCACTGAGCCGTATTTCATTGCGATGAGTTGCGAGAGTCCGCAAGGCTCAAACTTGGACGGCATGAGGAACATGTCGCTTGCAGAATACAACTTGCTTGCGAGGTCCGCGGAGAATGCAAGGATGCCCTTGAACTTGCTTGGGTATCTTGATTCAACCGAGCGGAGCATATTCTCATACTTCCAATCGCCTGTGCCGAGAATGACAACTTGGATGTCTGCGCGCATGATATCGTCAATGACCGCGGCAACAAGGTCTATGCCCTTTTGCTCAGTGAGACGAGTGATCATTGCAACGAGCGGACGCTCCTCAGAATACGGCATATCAATCATTTCAAGAAGAGCCTTCTTGTTTTCGGCCTTCTTTGCCGCATAATTCTTCACAGTGTATTTTGCAAAGAGCTTGTCGTCCGTCTTTGGATTGTACACACTCTCGTCAATGCCGTTGACAACACCGTGCAATTTGAAACGACGCTCGGACAAAATGCCTTCAAGCCCATAGGAATAGAACGGGTCAAGGATTTCGTTTGCGTACGTCTCGGACACGGTTGTCACTGCGTTTGAGGACTCGATGCCGCCCTTCATATAGTTGACGCAGTCGCCGTTCATTACGATTGACCTTGCCCACTCAGGCAATCCCAAAATATCGCCGATGAGGCTGTCGCCGTACTTGCCTTGGAACTCGATGTTGTGGATTGTAAACACCGTCTTTATCTTTTGATAGTCCTCGCTATAACGATAGAACACGTCAAGGAAGACTGGGCAAAGCGCGGTGTGCCAATCGTTTGCGTGCAGCACGTCCGGATAGAAGTCAATGAGTGGCAAAACTTCAAGCACGGCTTTGGAGAAGAACGCAAAGCGTTCTCCGTCGTCAAAGTGGCCGTAGAGTCCCTTGCGGTTGAAATAATACTCGTTGTCAATAAAGTAGTATTTCACGCCCTCATAGACTGCTTCATATACACCGCAGTATTGTCTTCTCCAGCTGAGGTCAACAAAAGTTGACGCAACAAAGCGGAAGCCTTGCTTGAAAGAGTCCTTGATTTCCTCTTTGTAAAAAGGAACAATAACTCTGCAATCGTTGCCGGCTTTGTTGAGTGCCTTTGGCAATGCACCGGCAACGTCTCCAAGACCGCCGGAGCGCACGAACGGCGCCGCTTCAGAAGTCACAAATAAGATTTTCATAATATTTCCTCTTTAATTTTGTTTTTGATTAAATGACTTTACCTTTAACCACGACCATAGGATATGTCTCGTAGCCGCTCAAAGAACGATTTGGTTGGATGATGACATCCTTGTCCGTGATTGTATAGTCAAGAGTTGCATTCTCCATAATTATGGAGTCTTCCATGACGATGGAGTTTTTGATGACTGCACCCTTGCCGACTTTTACGCTACGGAAGAGGATTGAGTTTTCAACAGTACCCTCGATGACGCAGCCGTCTGCAATGATTGAGTTTTTGACATTTGCGCTCTCTTTATACTTTGCAGGGACGGAGTCTTTGACTTTTGTGAGGATTGTTGAGTGTCCATAGAACAAAGAGTCTCTGACTGCTGGGTCAAGCAAATCCATGCTGCGCTTGAAGTAGGTTGGAATACGGTCGATGACTGCGACGTAGTCCTGCACCTCGTAGTCCATAATATAGAGTTCTTTGAGGTTGGCTTGCAAGATGTCCTTTTCAAAATCGTATGCGCCGTGTGCGTAGGCGTTGTCAATGAGGGAGATGAGCAAATCTTTCTTGACAAAGTAGATGTTGAGGTTGCAAAGTTGCTTGCCTGTATCGCTGCCGACAGGATAGCGCATATCCGTGATGCGGTGGTTCTTGTCGCTTGTCACCAAAATCTTGCGCGAATTGACTTCGTCCTTGTAGGTGAGAACCGTGATGTCTGCGCCCTTCTCTTCGTGGAAGTTTGCGACTTCTTCGAAGTCGAGGTTGAACGCAATGTTGGAGTTTGCAATGACGACATATTCTTCAGGCGAAGAAATCATAAATCCGCGGAGAGTATAGAGTGCCTCAATCTTTCCTTTGTACACTTCGTGTGCAGAGTTGAATACGAACGGTGGGAACACCGTGATACCGCTGTTCTTTCTGTTGAGGTCCCAGTCACGCCCCATACGGATGTGGTCCATGAGGGAGTTGTAGTTGCTTCTTGTGACGATGCCAATATTTGTGATGTTTGCGTGTACGAGGTTTGAAAGCGCAAAGTCAATGAGCCTATATCTTCCCGCAAAAGGAAGGGATGCGGCTGTGCGATGTATTGTCAAATCGTTGAGATGGCTTTCTGCGTCTGATGCAAACAAAACGCCCATTACTTTATTTCTCATATTCTTTCCTCCCCTTAACCGATCATTTCGTTTGGACCGACAACTGCGTCTGCCGGAAGTTCATAGTCTGGAGCAACGACGGCGATCTTCCACTCGCCCGGCTTGCAAGGCTCGAGAGTCTCACCGACCATGGCGTTCTTGCCGATCTTTGCGTCCCAGCCTATGATTGCATATCTCACGTCTGCGCCGTCCTCGATGACTGCGCCCGGCATGATGATTGATTCTTCAACGTATGCGCCTTCGCCGATTGTGACGGAGTTGGAAATGACGCTGTTCTTCACTGTGCCTTTGACAACAGTACCTTCGGAAATGAGGCAGTTGGACACTTTGCCGCTTGGAGCAATAAACTGTGGCGGCTCTGCGTTGTTTCTTGCATAGATTTTCCACTTGTCGTCGTCAAGATTGAGCTCCTTGCCATAGAGGACGTCCATATTTGCTTCCCAAAGAGAAGAGATTGTCCCGACATCCTTCCAATAATCGTCAAACTGATATGCAAATAGTCTTTGGTTGTCCGCAATCATCTTCGGGATGATGTTCTTGCCAAAATCGTTTTCGCTGGTCTTATCGTTTTCGTCGTCAATAAGGTATTGACGAAGTTTCTTCCAAGTGAATATGTAGATGCCCATTGAAGCCTTTGTGGATTTTGGTTGTTTTGGCTTTTCCTCAAACTCTTCAATTTGTTTGGAGTTCTTTTTGAGGTTCAAGATGCCAAAACGGCTTGCCTCTTGGATAGGAACTTCACGGACGGCGATTGTGCAATCTGCATTGTTCTTTTTGTGGTCTTTGAGCATTGCGTGATAGTCCATTTTGTAGATATGGTCGCCGCTCAAAATGACAACGTAATCCGGGTCATAGTTGTCAATAAAGTCGATGTTTTGGTAGATTGCGTTTGCTGTGCCCTTGTACCACTCGCCGGACTTTGCGCCCATATACGGCGGCAAGACGTAGATACCACCACTGAGTCTGTCAAGGTCCCAAGGTTGTCCGTTGCCGATGTATTGGTGAAGCTCAAACGGACGGTATTGCGTGAGAACGCCAATTGTATCTATACCGCTGTTGATACTGTTTGAAAGCGGAAAGTCGATGATACGATATTTCGCTCCAAAAGGCACGGCTGGCTTTGCGACGTTGGAAGTGAGAACTCCAAGACGCGTGCCTTGTCCGCCTGCAAGTAGCATTGCGATGCACTCTTTCTTTGTAATTTTGCCCATTATTTTCCCTCCTTCTTTTCAGGCTTCAAAAACATTACTGAGTTTTTCGGTATGTTCACCTTGATTGAATACGGCAAGCCGTGAGACGGTTTTGCAGTTGCCTTGAAACTTGGTCTGCGCTCCTCCTCTCCGCCGTATTTTTTGAGTGCGGAATAAAGATCCGCTCTATATGTCACGCCCTCAGGGACGCCCATAACGTATTTATTGCGCTCAACTGGCGAGAAGTTGACGATGCAGATGACGTATTCGCCGTCCGCCGCCTTTCTTTCAAACGCCACGATGTTTTGTGTGTTGTCGTCAACGACAATCCACTTGAACCCGTCGTACGTGCAGTCAAGCTGCCAAAGTGCCTTGTTTTCAAGATAGAACTCGTTGAGGTCCTTCATAAACTTTTGGAAGGTGCGATGGCGCGGATAGTCAAGCAAGAACCAGTCAAGTTCTTGTGAGTAGTTCCACTCAATAAACTGCGCAAACTCGTTGCCCATAAAGTTGAGCTTTTTGCCCGGATGTCCCATCATAAAGCCGTAGAACGCTTTGAGCCCTTCAAACTTTTGATCGTAGTCGCCCGGGATCTTGTTTATCATACTGCATTTGCCGTGCACGACTTCGTCGTGAGAGATTGGCAATATGTAGTTTTCACTGTACGCATAAGTGATTGCAAACGTGAGTTTGTTGTGATTGTCCTTGCGGAAGAACGGGTCAAGCGAGACGTAGCTCAAACTGTCGTTCATCCAACCCATATTCCACTTGAAGTTGAATCCGAGGCCGCCGTCGTAAGCAGGTTTTGTTATCATCGGGTATGCCGTGGACTCCTCTGCAATCGTCATCGCGCCGTGATATTTGCTGAGGATCGCGGTGTTCATCTGTTTCAAGAAGTCTTTGGCTTCAAGGTTGTAGTTGCCGCCAAATTGGTTTGGTGCCCACTCGCCGTCCTTTCTGCCGTAGTCAAGATAGAGCATACTTGCAACAGCGTCGCATCTTATGCCGTCAATGTGGTACATATCAAACCAGAACATCGCGGCGGAGATGAGGAAGGAGCGAACTTCGTTCTTGCCAAAGTCATAGACTTTGGTGCCCCACTCTTTGTGCTCGCCCTTGCGGGAATCGGCATATTCAAAAAGGGGCGTGCCGTCGAAGTCGGCCAGGCCGTGCGCATCGCGGGGGAAGTGGCCGGGAACCCAGTCCANNATGACGCCGATACCTGCTCTGTGGCAACGGTCAATGAACTCCATAAGGTCTTTTGGCGTGCCATAGCGAGAGGTCGGCGCAAACATGCCCGTCACTTGATAGCCCCAGCTGCCCTCAAACGGATATTCCGTGAGCGGCATAATCTCCACGTGCGTATAGCCCATCTTTTTGAGATATGGGATGAGCTCGTCCGCCATCGCTTTGTAGTTGATGAAGTTGCCGTCTGCGTATCTTCTCCAAGAGCCAAAATGCATCTCGTAGATGTTGATTGGCGAGCCGTACGGATTGAAGTTCTCTCTGTCGCGCATCCACTTTCTGTCCTTCCAACGATAGCCGGAAATGTCGTAGAGTTTGGACGCATTTGCAGGAGCGGTTTCAAAGTGCAAGCCGTATGGGTC
>DBVQ01000056.1:17144-17348 GCA_002308155.1 Christensenella sp. UBA1260 | reverse complement strand
ATGTTTGATATCAAAGAAGGGGATACTTTGATGGTTATGGGTGACAAACAACGTGGGCTCGCATTGATCAAAGATGACGAGTTTTACAAGTTGATGGGAGATTCTTATGTTGGGAATTAAAACTGAAAACCTTAGAAAGGAATACAAAGATATTGTTGCCGTTGACAATTTGAACCTTGAAATTGAAGAAGGCGAATTGTTTGC
>DBVQ01000056.1:10957-17139 GCA_002308155.1 Christensenella sp. UBA1260 | reverse complement strand
TTGCTTGGTGTCAATGGCGCAGGCAAGACGACAACTATCAAGATGTTGTCAACTCTGACAAGTCCAACCAGTGGTGAAGCGTACATTTTTGGGCATTCAGTTCAAAAAGAGCCTGACAAGATAAAGGAACTCATTGACATTTCTATGCAAGAGACCGCAATTGCAAGAAAACTCACAGTTGAAGAGAACATTGAGTTTTATGCACGCCTTTCCGGGCAAACAAAGGACGAGATTAAGCAAACAAAAGAGTATTTATACAAAACTTTTGAGCTTGGTCAGGTTGCCAAAAAAGCTGCGGCAAAACTTTCGGGTGGCTGGCAGAGAAAACTCTCTATTGCGCTTGCACTTGTGACAAATCCAAAAATTCTATTTTTGGATGANNTGGGATGTTCCACCCGATGATTCTTTTTATCTCTTACGAGATATCTACAAAATTCCAAAGGACAAATTTGAGTCCACACGAAAGATGCTAATCGAAGCATTAGATTTGAAATCAATTATTAAAATTCCAACAAGACAATTAAGTTTAGGTCAACGAATGCGATGTGAAATAGCAGCCGCACTACTTCATAAGCCTAAAATATTATTTTTGGATGAACCTACTCTTGGACTTGACGTTCTTGCAAGAAGAGAACTTTGGAAGACAATTGAATCCTTGAAAGGCAAAATGACAATCATACTCACAACTCACTATATGGAGGAGGCAGAAGCCCTTTCCGATCGTATTGGAATTATGAAGGACGGAAAGCTGTTTTTTGTCGGCACAAAAGAAGAACTCTACGGCAAAACCGGCAAGGCAAATGTCGAAGATGCTTTTGTTGAAATTGTGGCGGGAGGTGAGCTTGATGCGTAAATCACTTATGAGGATTTTGACTCTGACGGGGAGAAATCTTAAAGAAATTATTCGCGACCCGCTCTCACTTGTGTTTACACTTGGTTTTCCGCTCTTTTTGGAGGTGTTGTTCTATTTTATATTTCACGACATGACCTCGCAATTTGAGATGAAATACTTGGCGCCGGGGATAGTGGTGTTTTCTCAGTCGTTTTTGACTTTGTTCGTCGGCATTTTGCTTGCAACTGACAGAAATACATCATTTTTGACAAGGCTCTATGTATCTAGGGCAAAGTCATACGAGTTTGTCTTGGCATACGGACTTGCAATTTTGCCTTTGATTGCTGTGCAGTCGGTTTTGTTCTTTATTGTTGGTGGAATTATTGACAATTCAATCTTTCAAGTTGGCATGATTTTTGCCATATTGCTTGCGTTTGTCACATCGCAGTTTTTCATCGCAATCGGCATTCTATTGGGCTCAATTTGCAATGAAAAGTCTGTGGGAGGTGTCTCTTCCATTGTGATTGCAGGGCAATCGTTGTTGTCAGGAATGTGGTTCCCGATTGATGGACTGAACAGTGGCATTCTTGTCTTTATGAAGGTTTTGCCGTTTAAAAATGCAACAATGCTCGTGCAAAATGCTATGAATGGCATAGGGGACATGTTTTATGATTTCGGTTTGCCGCTTATTGTCGTGATTGCGTATACAGTTGTTGCGTATATTGCTGCTGTACTTGTGTTTGGGCACAAAATGAAAAACAAATAATTTGAGTTTTGCAAATCGGCATTCTAAACCGCTCAAATCGTCGCGATGACAGTAAGTTGTCGCGACTTTTCTTTTTGTTTTTGTGAACAACTCCTTTTGATGTTTCACAAAAATCCGTGAAACATTTGTGAAACAAATGTAAAACGCTTGAAATTGGGCGTTTTGTGTGTTAATATTTCCTTATTAAATAAGGAAGGTGTAGATTTTGTTAAACTTTGTCAAAATCGAATTGCGCGGTTTTAAATCCTTTGCGGATAAGGTTGAAATCCCGTTCCAAGAGGGTGTCACCGCGATTATAGGTCCAAACGGGTGCGGAAAATCCAACGTTGCGGACGCAATAAGATGGACGCTTGGCGAGCAGAGTGCAAAGCAACTCCGCGGCAAAAACATGCAAGACGTCATCTTTGCGGGCACCGAAAAACGTAAGAGTGTGTCCTATTGCGAAGTGTCTCTCACTTTCAACAACGAAGGGCAACACATTTTCCCGTCGCTTCCTTATGACGAAGTCGTCATAACAAGAAGGCTCGACCGTTCGGGACTCAGCGAGTACTATATCAACAAAACCCGCTGCCGTATGAAAGATATCATCGCTCTCTTTAGAGACACCGGTATCGGCAAAGAAGGCTATTCTATCATCGGACAGGGCAGAGTTGCGGAGATTATGTCCGCAAAGCCTGACGATAGACGCCATATCTTTGAGGAAGCGGCTGGGATATCCAAGTTCCGTGCGCAACGCAACGAGGCGGAAAACAAGCTTGAAAAAACCGCCGCAAACTTGCAGACGGCAAACGACGTTATTGCGGAAATCGAGCGTCAAATCAATCCGCTCCGCAAGCAGGCAGAGACGGCAAAGAAGTATTTTGAACTTCGCGATGAACTCAAGTTCAATGAAGTCAACCTCTATATCTACAATTATGAGAATATCCAATCCATAAAACAGAGGATATACGACCGTCTCGCCGCCGCTGAAAAGGAATTGAAGCTCAAAGATATGCAGTATCGCGAAATCGTTGAGCGCTATGAGAAATGCATTGCAGAGAGCGCCTCGATTGACCGCGTCTATGACGAGGACAATGCAGAGCTTTTGTCGCTCAAAGTTGATGCAGAGCGTGTCGCGGGCACGGCAAACCTTGTCAAAGAGCGTATAAACAACTTGCAGGGAGAAATCGCGCGTTTGAACGCAGAGCTTGCATCCGTTGACGCACAACTCGTCGTCAGCACTCAGCTTATTGACAGCACGCAAACAAAGAAAGAAGGATTGCTCTCCGAATACATAAAGGCGTCCAAAGACTTTGAAGATTTGCAAAGCAAATATTCCTATCTCTCGCAATCAATCGAGGGGCAAGAGAGTTCGCTTGAAGAGAGCAACGCAAGATATGTCAAGGCGGTTGAAGATTTGTCCACTTTGAAAACCAACCTCGCAGGCTATTCAACCGAGAAGGGCGTCTGCGAAGAAAGAGCAAAGACAATTCTCAATCTCTTGAACCAAAAGAAGGCAAGACTTGACGAGGCTTTGACAGACCTTTCAATCTATGGCGGCAAAGTCAAAACCACAAAGGAAGTTATGCGCGGACTCACGGAAGAGTACAACGAGACGCTTTCCGAAAAGATTGAGTCGCAAGATGCAATCAAGGCACTCGGCGAAGATATACTCGCACTCAACCAAAAACTTGCAATAGCCGAAGGACAACTCAAACTTTACAAGCAATCCAAAGAGGACTATCAGGGCTATCAAGAAGCAGTGCAACGTCTCATGCAGGACGCAAAGCATGATCCAAACGTCAAGAGCAAGATCCTCGGCGTTATGGCAGAGGTTTTGAGCGTGCCGAGCGAGTATGAAGCGGCAATCGAATATGCTCTCGGCGGCGCGATGCAACACGTCATCGTTGAGGACGAGCGCGATGCCAGCGACCTCATCAACTATTTGAAACAAAAGAATTATGGTCGTGTGACATTCAGACCTCTTTCCGCTTGCCGTCCGCACTCACTTGAAGGCGAGGAGAGAGCAGCTCTAAAAGAGCCGGGATGCTTGGGACTTGCCAGCGACCTCGTGTCCAGCGACAAGCGTTTTGCAAGGCTTGTTGAGACATTGCTCGGCGCAACCGTTGTCGTAAACAATATTGACAACGCGACGCGCATATTCAAAAAATACAATCAGGCATTCAAGATTGTCACGCTTGATGGCGAAATCTTCTCACGTAGCGGTGAAATCACGGGCGGTTCAAGACGTAATCAAACTCGTGGCTTGCTTGCGCAAGAGAAGAATATCGAGAACGCAGAGGCCAATCTTGAAAAAATCAAAAACAATATTTCCAAACTTTCCGACCAAAGAAGAGAACGCGAAGTTGAGATTGAAGAGTTTGCCGCTCGTCTTGAAGAAATCACAAAACAACTCGGAGAGTTGAGGATTGAAAACGGACTCAATGAGGACAAGCAAAAGCAAGCTCTTGAAATCAGCGAATCTTTGCAACTTGAAATCAAGAACGACGCTCTTGAATACGAAAAGGTCAAGGCTCAAATCGCAGACCTTGCAGACAAGATTGGGTCCATCAGCAAGCTTGAAGAAGAAGTGTCGTCCAAGCGAGAGGAATACACCACTTTGCTCTCTTTGAAGGACAAGAACACAGAGCAAAAGAGCGAGCGCGAGATTATGGCCGCAAAAGTCATGGATATGCGCTTGAAACTTGCCGAGCAAAAGGCGGCTCTTGATACTTGCGATGCAGATATGTTCCGCATAACGCGAGAAAAGGAGAGTCTTGAAGAGGAAAAACTTGACCTTGTTGCGGAGATTAAGACAGCGGAGAACAATCTTGCGTCAATCACTGCTGCTCCTGAAAAGACAAGTTTCTCGCCGGAAGATATGGCAAGAATCAAACAACTTGAAGAAGAGATTGCAACGCTTGGCGAAAGAAAGCGCAATATATCTGACGAAATCGTCTCTCTTGACAAGCAAAAGACGGATGTCTTCAACGAGCGCAATGCCATAAACGAAAAGAAGATTCGCGACGAAGGTATGCTTGAAAACGTGGATATTGAAATCCGCAACCAGCAGAATCATATCCTTGAAGAGTATGACTTGACATACGCAAGTGCACTTGAGTTTAAGGATGAAGAGTTCAAAGCCCACGGTGCTCAAACCGTGATTTCCGAACTCAAGAAGTCAATCAACCGTCTCGGCGACGTCAACCCGCTTGCGCTTGAAACCTTGAAAGAAACCGAGCAACGTCTTGAAGAACAGACCAGTTATAGAGACGACATCCAAAAGGCGTACGACGATATTGTCACCGTCATAAAGGAGCTCACGGGCGAGATGCAAGAGAAGTTTGCGATTGCATTTGAACAAATCAACGAAAACTTCAAGGGTGTGTTCCAACAACTGTTCGGCGGCGGCAAGGGCGAGCTTCGTCTTGACATGAAAGAGACGGACGACGTGCTTGAAGCGGGCATTGAAATCTTTGCTCAACCACCTGGAAAGAAGCTTCAAAACATCAGCCTTTTGAGCGGTGGCGAGCAGGCTCTCACGGCAATCTCAATATTGTTTGCAATATTGAAACTCAAACCGATGCCGTTCTGCGTGCTCGACGAAATCGAAGCCGCTCTCGACGATGCAAACGTCAACTTGTTTGCAGAGTTCTTGAAGAAGTTCAGCGACTTCACGCAATTCATCGTCATCACGCACAGAAAGCCGACGATGCGTCACGCTGATACAATCTTTGGTGTCACTATGGAAGAAAAGGGCGTCACGAAGATTGTCTCAATCGAGTTTGAAGAGGCGGACAAATATTCAAATCAAAAGTAAGGAAAAAGTATGGGATTTTTCAAAAAAATTGCAGAAGGTATAAAAAAGACAAAGGACGCGTTTTCAAAGAAGCTGTTCTTTGCATTTTCCGCACGCGAGCTTGACGACGAGTTTTATGAGAACCTTGAAGAGGCACTCTTGACCGCGGACGTTGGACTTACGGCAACCGAAAACCTCATTGAAGAGCTCAAAGACAGAGCGTTCAAAGAGAAAGTCAAAAAGCCTGAAGACGCTAAAGCACTTTTGCGTCAAATTATGATTGAAGATATAGACTACGATATTCCTGAGTACGAATATCCGCTCGTCATTCTTCTTTCAGGCGTAAACGGCGTGGGCAAGACGACCGCTATCGGCAAACTTGCGCATCTTTTCAAGGAACAGGGCAGGAGTGTCGTTGTAGCGGCAGCAGATACGTTTAGAGCAGCTGCAAGCGAACAACTTGAAGTCTGGGGCGAGAGAGCCGGCGTGCGCGTTATACGCCACAACGAGGGCGCAGACCCGGCAGCTGTCGTGTTTGATGCGATTTCCAGTGCGAAAGCAAGAGGCAACGACGTTATTTTGGTGGATACAGCAGGCAGACTGCACAACAAAAAGAATCTTATGGCGGAGCTTCAAAAGATTTGCCGTGTCGTTGACAGAGAACTTCCGGAAGCGGATTTCAGAAAATACCTCGTGCTTGACGCAACAACTGGTCAAAATGCCGTGTCGCAGGCGCAAATCTTCTCTGAAGATATTGAAACGGACGGAATTATACTCACTAAACTTGACGGAACCGCAAAGGGCGG
>DBVQ01000056.1:7441-10903 GCA_002308155.1 Christensenella sp. UBA1260 | reverse complement strand
GCGACAGACTTCATTAATGCGTTGCTTTAATACGAATATGGACGGGCTCAACTGCGTACTTGCAAATGAAAACGATGTTGCGTTTATCAGTGAAACGTACGATGAAAATATAGCCGCTTTGCACGGAGTTTCAAGAAGTATTGAAACGTGGAAAGATATGCTTTTAAACGGCGAATCAATATATTATATTGTAAGAGCGAAAACAAACGTTGCGTGGTTCAGAATTGACGTTTCAATCGACGAATTGTGGCTTGGAATGCTTCAAGTTCGACCGATTTATCAAAGGCAAGGCGTGGGCAAATATATTTTATCTGTATTTGAAAACGTCGCAAAAGAAAAGAGTTTTAAGAAAGTCGGCATTCACACAACAGAGGACAATCTTGCAGCACGTGCTTTATATCAATCGGCAGGTTATGTGTTGACGGAGATTGGACCTTGTACAACGGCAGATGGTAAAGAAAGAATAGGTTGCACATTTGAAAAAGAAGTATAATTATAATAATTTTATGATGTTAAGCAAAAATGCTTGACAGCAAAGTTTTAATATGTATAATAAGGTGGTAAGCAAAAATGCTTGCCACTTATTTTTTGAGGTGAAACGTGAAGTTTTTTGAGATTGCCACTTTGCGCAGCTATTATGGAGCGCTCCTCACGGAGAAGCAAAACGATATGCTGAAAATGCACTATGACGAGGACTTGTCGCTTGCAGAGATCGCCGATATCTACGGTGTGTCGCGTCAAGCCGTCGCGGATAGTTTGGCAAAGGGAGAGAAGTCTCTGCGCGAATACGACGCAAAACTCAACCTTATAAATAAGGATAAAAGCATTTTGAAGGCAATAGAAGGCGTTGAAACAGAAGGGCAAAGCCAAGATGTTTTGGATGCTATAGCGCAGATTAAGCGCATTTTGGAGGACTAATATGGCATTATTTGAAAGTTTGTCCGATAGAATGAACCACATATTTTCCAAACTCCGCAACAAAGGCAAACTTACGGAGCTTGAGATTAAGCAAGCAATGAGAGAAATCCGCGTTGCGCTTTTGGAAGCGGACGTCAACTATCAAGTTGTCAAGGATTTCACAGCAAAAGTCAGTGAAAAGGCACTCGGCGAAGACATTTTGAAGTCTTTGACACCTGCGCAACAGATTGTCAAGATTGTAAATGACGAACTTTGTGCGCTCATGGGCTCTACCCACCAAAAACTCGCAATCAGCGACAGACAACCAACCATCTATATGATGTGCGGTTTGCAGGGCGCAGGCAAGACCACGATGTGCGGCAAACTCGTCACATATCTCAAAAAGCAGGGCAAAAAAGTGTTGCTCGCAGCATGCGATATCTATCGTCCGGCAGCAATTCAACAACTCAAGGTCGTTGGCACAAAGGCGGGCACAGAAGTCTTTGAGATGGGGCAAATTGACCCTGTCAAGATTGCAAAAGGCGCAATTGACTATGCTCTCAAAAACGGCTACGACACCGTGATTATTGATACAGCAGGTCGTTTGCATATTGACGAAGCCCTTATGAATGAGCTTGTAAACGTCAAAAAAGCCGTCAATCCAACCGAAATCTTGCTTGTTGTTGACTCTATGACGGGTCAAGACGCGGTGACGGTTGCAGATACGTTCAACAAGACTCTTGACATCACGGGCGTTATTATGACCAAACTTGACGGCGATACGCGCGGTGGTGCGGCTCTTTCAATCAAAGCTGTCACAGGCAAGCCAATCAAGTTCAACGGCACAGGGGAGAAGATGGAGGATCTTGAACCGTTCCATCCTGAGCGCATGGCTTCGAGAATACTCGGCATGGGCGACGTGCTCACTCTCATTGAAAAGGCGCAGGACGCTATCTCTCAAGAGGAAGCACTTGCTCTTCAAAAGAAACTCAAAGAAAACTCCTTTACGCTTGAAGATTATCTTGGACAACTTGAGAGCATGAAGAAGATGGGCAACATCCAAGATATGATGGCTATGATTCCCGGCATGAACGGAAAGCAATTCAAGGATGCAAAAGTGGATGAAAAACAGATTGCAAGAACAAAGGCAATCATACAGTCCATGACGCCAAAGGAGCGCAGAAATCCCGATCTCATCAAGTCGTCTCAAAAGAAGAGAATTGCAAAGGGCAGTGGCACGACAATTCAGGACGTCAACCAACTTCTCAAGCAATTTGAGCTTACAAAAGACATGATGGCACGCATGCAAAAGGGCGGAATGAAAGCTTTAAGAGGCATGAAAGGCGGATTCCCGTTCTAATCAAAAAATCGCCGAAATCGCCGATTTTTTGATTGAGACATGTTGAATAAACAGCAAAAGTATTCGAAAATATGGCAAAAATAAGAATACTTTTGAAAAACAAAGGTCAAAACGTGCTTGCACGAATGATAAACAAAAACAAAAAAACACAATAAATTGGAGGAACAACAATGGTTAAACTCAGACTTACCAGAATGGGCGCAAAGAAGCAACCTTTCTATCGCATCGTCGCAATCGATTCAAGAAAAGCAAGAGATGGTGAATACATCGATCAAATCGGTTTTTACAATCCTGTTTCTGAACCAAAGCAAATCGTTATCGATGTAGACAAGGCAAAGGCATGGCTCGCAAAGGGCGCACAACCAACTGCAACAGTCAGCGGTCTTTTGAAGCAACAAGGCATCATTGAAAGAAAGTAATCGGAGCAAGATATGATTGAACTTGTTGAATATCTCGTTTCCGCTCTCGTTCCGGACGGCGATTATACCGTTGAAATGAGAGAGGGTGAGGCGACCGAAGATATCGTCATCACAATCGCAAAGAAGGATATTGGCAAAGTTATCGGCAAGCAGGGCAGAATTGCAAAGGCTATCCGTACACTTGTCAAATCCGCAAGCGCGAAATCAAGTGTGAGATACAACGTCGTCATCGAAGAGAAAGATGAAAACTGAACTGACAATAGGCAAGGTGCTAAGACCGCACGGACTCAAAGGAGACGTCAAAATTGAGACGTTTTCCTCAAATCCTGCGCGTTTTGCAAGTCTAAAACGGCTCAAACTTGACGGAAAAGAGTATGAGGTGAGACGCCTCACTCTTGAAGGCTCGTTTGGCATGCTTGGACTGAAAGGCGTTGATGATATGGATTCCGCCGAGCTTTTGCGCGGCAAAATGATATCCGTATCTCGTGCCGATTTGCCAAAACTCGAAGCAGGCAGCTATTATATAGCTGACCTCTTGGGGATTGACGTTTACGTTGCGGGTGAACGCATCGGAGAACTTGTTGACGTGCTTCAATACGGTTCTGCCGATGTGTATGTTGTAAGATCGGAAAGCGGCACTTGCTCTTTTCCTGCTCTCAAGCAACTCATCAAGTCCGTTGACGTTGAAAAGGGCGAAATGGTGCTTGACGATATGGTCTTCCGCAGAGTCGTTGTTTACAACTGAAAAACTATGCAATTTGATATTCTAACCGTATTTCCTGAATA
>DBVQ01000056.1:0-7432 GCA_002308155.1 Christensenella sp. UBA1260 | reverse complement strand
CGCTCAAACACAGTCTTATCGGCAAAGCAATAGACGGTGGTGTTTTTAATGTTCAGGTGACGAATATCCGTGATTTTTCGCTTGACAAACACAAAAAGACGGACGACACGCCATACGGCGGGGGCGCAGGTATGCTTATGACGCCTGACCCGATTGCACGCGCAATTGAAGCCGTTGACCCAAATCACGAGGCGTGGAGAGTGTATATGTCGCCACGCGGCACGACACTCAATCAGCAAAAAGTGGAGAGCCTTGCAAAAGAACAAAGGATTTTAATCCTTTGCGGAGACTATGAAGGCGTTGACCAAAGAGTCATAGACCTCTTTATTGACGAGGAATTGTCAATTGGAGATTACGTGCTCACGGGCGGCGAACTTCCGGCACTCGTCACAATCAACGCGGTTGCACGCTATATTGACGGTGTGCTTGGGTCGGACGCATCAACCGAAGAAGAAAGTTTTTCAAACGGCTTGCTTGAATATCCACAGTACACGCGACCGGAAGTTTATAGGGGCGTGAGCGTGCCAAAAGTCTTGCTTGACGGCAATCACAAGGACATCGCAGCTTGGCGTCTTGAAAAATCGCTTGAAATCACAATTAAAAACAGACCCGACTTGCTCACAAAAGCAGACGTCGGCGAGTTCTTGCCAAAGAAGAAGCGCAAACATAGAAAGTAATTTGTATTAATACTAATTATTTTTCTTGTAAAGGAACAAAATGAACATACAGTGGTTTCCCGGACACATGACAAAAGCCATACGCATGATGGAGGACAATCTCCGTCTTGTGGACGCTCTCATCTACGTCATTGACGCGAGAGCGGTTTATTCATGCAACAATCCGCTGTTTGATAAGCTCCTTGCAGGCAAAAAAGTGCTTTACGTCTTCAACAAATGTGATTTGGTTGAAATGAGCGACCTTGACGCATGGTGCAAAAAGTTTCAAGAGGAAGGCAAGCCTTTCGTCAAAGCGATAGGAACGTCGGGAGATTGCTCGCAGATTGTCGCGGGACTCAAAGCCGTTGTCGCAGACAAAATTGACAAATACGCCAAAAAAGGCGCAAACGTGTCTGTCAGAGCAATGGTTGTCGGTGTGCCGAACAGCGGAAAATCCACAATCATCAACTCTATGGTCAAAAAAGCAAAGGCAGTGACGGGGGACAGACCCGGTGTCACGCGCGGCAAACAATGGCTATCAGTTGACAACGTGGACTTTTTGGACACTCCTGGTACGCTTTGGGGCAAGTTTGAAGACCAGGCGGTTGCGCATCATCTTGCATACATCGGCTCAATAAGGGACGATATTTTGGACGAAGGCGACCTCTGCTATGATTTTCTTGCCGAACTCAAAGAAAAATATCCTGAAAACCTCAAATTCCGCTACGGACTTGAAGAATTGCCGGAAGATACGCTTGAAATCTTTGACAAAATCGCGCTTGTACGCGGTTTCAAAATGAAGGGAAATCAAATTGATTATACGCGCACGGCAAAGATGATTATCGACGAGTTCAGAAAGGGCAAACTCGGCAAGATTATGCTTGAAAAACCCACTAAATAGAGGTGTTTATGGTTCGTCCCGAAGAGTTGATGAAATATGAAAACGAGCTTATGGCAAAGGGCTACAAACTCATCTGCGGTATAGACGAGGTGGGCAGAGGTCCACTTGCCGGCCCTGTCACTTGCACGGCAGTCATTATGAACCTTGATGACCTCATTGTCGGCGTAAACGACTCAAAAAAGGTGTCAAAAGGCAAGCGCGAAAAGCTCTATGACGAGATTTTGTCAAAGGCTGTTGCGGTTTCAACCGTGTCCTATACGCCTGAGCAAATTGACGAACTCAACATCTTGAACGCAACAAAGGCTTGTATGCGAGATGCAATCATGTCGCTCTCTGTCAAACCTGACGTCGTACTTGTTGATGCACTCAAATTGGATATTCCATATCCAACAATGGGAATCATCCACGGCGACGCGCTCAGCTATTCAATTGCATCCGCCTCAATAGTCGCAAAGGTGACGAGAGACAGATATATGACAGAGATGGCAAAAGTCTATCCGGAATATGATTTTGAGCACAATATGGGCTATGGCACGGCAAAGCATATTGCGGCGCTCAAAGAGATAGGTCCAAGCCCAATTCACAGACAATCTTTCATCGGCGGCATTTTGGGGACAAGATGAACACGAAGGCGAGAGGGGACATAGGCGAGGAAATCGCCGTCAAATATCTTGAAGACAAAGGCTACAAGATTTTGCACAGAAACCTAAAACTCACAAAGTGTGAGATTGATATTGTTGCCGAAGCATATTTTGACAATTTCGGCAATCTAATCCGTCAAAATAGCGGTTTTGCTGATAAAATCAAAAGACTGTTTTCACAGAAAAGCGCAGTCAAAAAGCAGGGCAAAAGAACTCTAGTTTTCATTGAGGTCAAGACACGTGAAAGCGAAGAGCATGGCGCTCCCGAAGAGGCTGTTGACGCTTACAAGAAGGGAAGATACATTACTGCCGCAAAGAGTTATATTGAAAAATACAGCGAACAAAACACAGCAATTCGTTTTGATGTAATAACTGTTGAGGACGGCAGAGTCAACCATATTGAAAATGCGTTTGTTGAAAATGACGCTCGCTATTCAAAGCGTAGCTGAGGGGCTGTTTGAAGGTATAAAAGGCAAAAAAACCTCAAAAAAATTGAAAATTAAGCCAAAATGTTTGTAATTTTGGTTGTAAATAAAAAAAATATATGATATTATAACACGGCATGACTCGGGTGTTCCGCTGGCAAGAGAGACTTGTGTAAGAACATTTCGCAAATATAGGAGGTAGTCAGTATGAACATTATCGACACATTGGAACAAGAAGGCATGAAGCAAGACCTTCCTGAACTCAAAATCGGTGACCAAGTCAAAGTCAACGTCAAGGTTATCGAAGGCACAAGAGAGCGTATTCAAACTTACGAAGGCGTCATCATCGCAAAGAAGAACGGTGGCATCAGAGAGACAATCGTCGTCCGCAGAGTCACATTCGGCGTCGGCGTTGAAAGAACGTTCCCAATTCATTCGCCAAAGATCGACAGCATCCAAGTTGTCCGTCACGGCAAAGTTAGAAGAGCAAAACTCTACTATCTCAAGAACAGAACAGGTAAAGCTGCAAAGCTCAAAGAAACCAACTGATTATGAAAAAGAGATTGTTTTTAATTTGCGCATTAATGCTAGTCGTTGTACTAGCATTTTTTGCTTTTGTTGCGTGCAACAAGACGGATGCCGAAATGGAGGCCAGTGCACCAAAAGCCGGGCTTGCATTTGAAATTATTCTTGCGATATTTACGGCATTTGCGTTTTGCTTTGCATATTACAGACTTTCAAAGCTGTATGCAAAGAGCAACGTGTTTGTCAACTTTGACAACACGCCGTCCAATGAAAAAGCCGAGCCTCTTGCCTATGGCAAGAAGCCTGCAAAGACGAACGTCAAGCCTGTGGTTGCATTTTTTACAAACACATTTGTTGTGCTCGCGGGGATTTTGTTGCTCGCCGTGCTTTTGCGTCTTATACTCATCCTCACAACATACGGTGTAGGTCAAGCAACGACGGTTGTGCTCAGCTATGCAAAGATACTCAAAAACCAGGGTATTGCAAACTTTGTTGAATATACGGGTGGAGCGATTTATTACTCTCCGGGCGCATTGTATATTATGAATATAATCGGCGCAACCGGTTTGGAGGGAAAATCCGCATCAATCTTGCTCAGATTTGTCAACGTACTCGGCGATATCGCAACAATCTCGCTCATTTATTTCTACGGCAAAAAATACGTTGGCAACAGATTGTCAAGCCTGTTTGCGCTTCTCTATGCAGTGCTTCCGCTTGCAATGTATTTTGCAGGTATGCACTTCGGATTTGAGAGTGTGCTCGTGGCGCTTTTGCTTGCGACGGTTGTCATGCTTGTTGAAAAGAAATATTTGTTGACATATTTGCTCATCGCGCTTGCGACTGTGCTTGACGTGAGAGCAATGCTTGTTTTGCCGATAGCGTTGACATATATGGGCTATATGTACTATCGCGACAACAGCAATTTGAAGAAGTTTACGGCGAACAGAGCCAAAATCGTGTTTGGGCTTGTTGGATTTGTCGCGCTCGTCTATATTTTGACGCTTCCAGTTGCAATTCATCAAATCGCGGCAGGGGATGCTTTCTTTAACTTCAAGTATATGGCAGGCAAGGTGATGACAAACTCAATTTTCGTGGAAAATGCCTTCAACCTCTATGCAATGGTCGGCATGAACGGCAAGTATTTTTCAAACGACAGCGTCAAATACTTGAACTTGGCATTTATCCTTGTGCTTGAAATCTTTGCGGCATCGCTCTATTTCAAAAACCGCAACAGACAGGAGATATTCCTCATTGCGTCCTTTGTGTTTGCGGTTGTCGCAGTGTTTACATTGAAGACGGATTGGACATATCTTGTGCTTGCAATCGCATTTGCGCTTGTCTACGTCATGGTCAGCGGCGAAAAGAGAGTGTTCATCGTGACATCAGGCTTGTCCTTGTTTGGATTCTTGAATATCGCGCAGATTTTGTGCACAAACAAAGTGTTTGCAAACAACCCGTTGACAGGGCTTCAAAACTTTGCTGAAAAGGACGGATTCCTCATTGCGTTCAGCGTGTTTGCAGTGTTGCTTGCAGGTTATTTTGTGTATGTTGTGTATTCTGTGACAACAAACGGCAAACTTGTGGACATCAAGGCACTTGACGAACCTTTGAAGGACAGAATCAAGAGGGCTTTTAAGGGAAGAAAAGCTGCAAAATAATTTTGTTAATTATTTATAATTAAAAACGCACGGTTGCCCGTGCGTTTTTTGTTTGTGTGTTTTTTAAAGTGGTTTGACTTTTCCGCGTTCAAAGTTCTTTGGAAGAACAGACTCAGGGCACTCAAGAGGTCTAAACTCGCCTGTGAGTTCTTCAGCTCTTTCGGCTGTGAGCTTTTCAAAAATGATATTGCTTGCAAACTTCTTTGCCAGCTCAACGTTTTCCTCGCTGTCAACAGTCCAGAAAAGCACGGGGAGACGTTTTGCCCATTTGACGATATAATTGTTGAATCTGTGTCTGTGTGACTTGCCTTTTGAATTGGTATATTCCGTCTTTGTTCCGCGCACGTCATAGGAAATGAAATCAGGCTTGGTGTACTTGTTAACCCAAAGTTTGCCCATAAAGTTGCAGGGGAGCCAACGATATGTGTGAAGGTCAAGCGCAACCCAAGTGCAGAGTTCACCGACAGGAAGTTTCGTGCGCTTTCTTGCATACGCTACGTCGCCGAAGTTGAAAGCTTGAAGGGCAATTCTGCCTTTGTAGGTTTTGAGACGCTCAATTGTTGCCTTTGCGATTTCGTGTTTGAAAGGATTAATGCCTTTGATTTCGCACAAAATGCCGACTTGGTCGTTGACCAAGTCCAAAAACTCGTCAAAAGTCGGGATTTGATTGTCCGTATCTTTCAAACGATAGGTTTTGAGCTCTTCAAGAGTGCATTTTTTGACAAGTTTGTCAACGCCGCAAACGCGCTTCAAATTGTCGTCGTGAAATACGACAAGATGTCCATCCAAAGTTAGATGCACGTCGATTTCAATATTGAAATTGTGGTCGATTGCGTTTTGAAAAGCGGGAATACTGTTTTCGGGCAATTCATCGTTATGAAGCCCTCTGTGTGCGATTGGACGGTCAAACAACCATTGATAATCCATTTTTTCACCCCATTACCATAAATCTTGTTGATAAAATCTTATAATTCTATTATAATAATGTCAATAGTTTTCAAAAAATATTTTACATTTGTCAAGTATTTTAATACTGGCGGCAGAGAAAGGACTATAAGTGGGCAAAAAGCATATAAGAAACTTTTCCATAATCGCGCACATTGATCACGGCAAATCTACGCTTGCGGACAGACTCATTGAAAAGACGGGCACTGTCTCCGAGCGCGATATGAGTGAGCAGTTGCTCGACAATATGGATATAGAGAAGGAGCGCGGCATCACAATCAAACTCCAAACTTGCAGATTGTACTATAAGTACAACGGCGAGGAGTACGTGCTCAATCTTATAGACACTCCGGGGCATGTGGATTTTACCTACGAAGTGTCGCGTTCGCTTGCTGCCTGCGAGGGCGCTTTGCTCGTCGTGGATGCGACGCAGGGCGTGGAGGCTCAAACGCTCTCAAACGTCTATCTCGCGCTTGAAAACAACTTGGAGATACTTCCTGTCATCAACAAGATAGACCTTGCTTCTGCGGACGTTGACGGCGTCAAACTTGAGATTGAAGACATAATCGGGCTTGACACTGAGGGCTGTCCGCTCGTCTCCGCAAAAGAGGGCATAGGAATTGACGATTTGCTTGGGCAAATCATTGACAAACTTCCTGCGCCTAATGGGGACGACGAGGCGCCTCTTAAAGCACTCATATTTGACAGTTTTTACGACAACTATAGGGGAGCAATTTCCATGGTGCGTCTTTTCGACGGCAAAGTCAAAGCCGGTGACCAAATCAAGATGATGGCAACGGGCAAGACCTTTGAAGTCGTTGAGGTTGGTTATTTCTCGCCGCATATGCGTCCTGCAAAGGAACTTGGCGCAGGCGAAGTCGGCTATATCGCCGCAAGTATAAAGAATGTCAGCGATACGGCTGTCGGCGATACGATTACGCTTGCAACCAATCCCGCAAAGGAAGCGTTGCCCGGCTACAAGAAGGCTACACCTATGGTGTACACAGGAGTTTTCCCTGCGGACGGCGCAAGATATGACGATCTTAAAGAAGCACTTTTGAAGCTTCAACTAAACGACGCGTCTTTGAGCTTTGAGCCTGAGGTTTCAACGGCTTTGGGATTTGGTTTCCGTTGCGGATTCTTGGGACTGCTTCACATGGAGATAGTACAAGAACGTCTGGATCGAGAGTTTGATATGGATGTGATTACCACTGTGCCTAACGTTACCTATATGTGNNATCATTGAGGAGAGGTTGGAGCGTGAGTTTGACCTTGACCTCATAACAACCGCGCCGAGCGTCTCGTATATCGTCACAAAGACGAACGGGGAGAAGATTGAAATAGACAACCCGACGGCTCTTCCAAACCCGAGCGAAATCTCGTCCATTGAAGAGCCAATCGTCAAGGCAGTTATTTTCACGCCGCCTGATTATGTTGGTCCGATTATGGAGCTCTGTCAGGGCAAACGCGGTGTGTTTGTTGACATGTCCTATATTGACCCAACACGTGTGCAAATCACGTATAGAATGCCGCTCAACGAGATAATTTATGACTTCTTTGACACACTCAAATCAAGGACGAGAGGCTATGCCTCTCTCGACTACGAGATGGACGGCTTTGAAAAGAGCGACCTTGTGCGTCTTGATATGATGATAAACGGCGATATGTGCGACGCGCTTTC
>DBVQ01000013.1:18269-18462 GCA_002308155.1 Christensenella sp. UBA1260 | reverse complement strand
TCCAGCCAAGTTCCTTCTTGATTGTTGCACTTGATGCAACAAGTGTCGGCGGGTCGCCCGGACGTCTTGGTTCAACTGCACGTTTGATTTTGAGCCCTGTCACCTTTTCAGTCATATCAATGACTTCCTTGACACTGAAACCATTGCCGTTGCCAAGGTTGTAATAGGTTGACTTGCCGCCCTTCTTCAAATA
>DBVQ01000013.1:7891-18222 GCA_002308155.1 Christensenella sp. UBA1260 | reverse complement strand
CAAGTTCCGTCCGGCGTTGGATAGTCGTCGCCGTAAATGCCGATGTGGTCTCTAGTGCCGTTTGCCACTTGCAAGATGATTGGGATGAGGTGAGATTCAGGATTGTGAGCCTCGCCGATTTCGCCGCTCTTGTGTGCGCCGGCTGCGTTAAAATAACGCAGTGCCACATATTTGAGACCATAAGCCTTGTCATAGTCCTGCATAAATTGCTCCATCATGAGCTTTGTTTGACCATACACGCTCGTAGGCTTTTGCGGACTCTCTTCCGTGATGAGTCCATCGCCTTGGTCTCCGTAGGTTGCCGCGGATGATGAGAACACCAAGTATTTGACATTTTCAGCAATCATTGCATCGAGAAGCGCAAGAGTGCCCGCCACGTTGTTGTGATAATACTTGGCAGGATTGACCATGCTCTCGCCGACGAGCGAAAACGCCGCAAAGTGAATAACGGAATCAACGTTATACTTTTTGAAGGTTTCGCGAAGAAGTTCGACATCAAAGATGTCGCCCTTGACAAACGGGACGTCCTTCGGGACGGATTCAATATGCCCGGTGACGAGATTGTCATAGACGACAACGCCGATACCGCGCTCTTGAAGTTCTCTTACGCAGTGAGAACCAATATAACCTGCTCCACCTGTGACTAAAATCATAATTATCTCCTTAAACGCATGAGCGCCTTTGCTTGAAGAGCGCACGCACTCACGCACAATTATTTCTTGATTATTATAACTTATTCTTTAAGATATTGCAAGACAAAACTTCATTTTTGATGCTCAATTTTTGTAAAATTGCAAGATTTTTTCGAGCGGTCAAAAAAGCATATTTTTTGCCAAATTAAAAAATTAAACGAATTAGAATGCCTGTTTTTGCAAACGCGCACGGTTAGATAACCGATTTGTTCGCCGCCCAAATTGTACAAAAGTTCTGCCTCGTTTATATTTGGGTTGTTTTTGGGACAATATGTGTTGTATAATCAAATCATGACAAAGACGATACTTCACTGCGATTTAAACAACTTCTATGCATCGGTAGAACAGAAATTGCATCCCGAATATGATGGGATGCCTCTTGCCGTATGCGGAAATCCCGAAGTGCGCCACGGTATCGTCCTTGCAAAAAATCAGCTTGCGAAGCAAGCTGGCGTGCAGACAGGAGAGGCAATTTGGATATCTCAAAAGAAATGCCCCGGCATCAAACTTGTGCCTCCTCACTATGATGAATATGTCAAGTATTCCAAAATCGTTTATGAAATCTACACAACATTTACGGATAGAGTTGAAAGTTTTGGCATAGATGAATGCTGGCTGGACGTGACTGGGTCACTGAAACTTTTTGGCAAGACAGGCGAGGAACCGGCGAATATTATTCGCGAAACAGTGAAAAAGAAGACCGGACTCACAATATCCGTTGGTGTATCCTTCACCAAAACGCTTGCAAAACTCGGCTCCGACCTCAAAAAGCCGGATGCTGTCACTGTACTTGACAAGGCAAGTTATCTTGACCGCATAGGCAATCTCTCCCCAAGCGAAATGATAATGATTGGCAGAAAGACTTCAAAGAAGCTTGAAAACCTCAACATTCGCACGATAAGAGACCTTGCAAACGCCGACAAAGAACTTTTGCGCGCACATTTTGGCATTGTGGGCGTCAATTTGATCAAAGAAGCACGAGGCGAAGGCAACGACGTTGTCGCAAAATACTTTGAGCATACAATTCCAAAGAGCGTTTCAAATGGCACGACAACTCCAAGAGACATAAAAACCTTTGAAGAAGCAAAAGTTGTCGTGTATGCGCTTGCCGAACTTGTTGCCGTGAGACTCAGAAGCTACAACCTTCTTGCAAACGGCGTGGGCGTCTATCTCAAAAACAATCAATTTGACGGTGTTTCAAAGCAGATTGCTTTGAACAAGCCAACTTCAAATGCCTCAACTCTTGCAGAAGTTGCGCTTGACACAATCAAAAACATTTACAACTTCAATCTTCCGCTCAGAGCAATCACGGTTGCCGCAATAAGATTGTCAAACGAAACAAATCTTCAAATATCACTCTTTGACGACAACAGCGATGAACGCGAAGGACAGCTTGAAAAGTCCGTTGACAAGATACGCGACAAGTATGGCTACAAGTCAATAAAGCGCGGAGTTATTTTGAAAAATGACTTGACGGGCAATCTGCACGAGGAAGATGATTTCAGACCGTTTCATCAATCAAAGTCAACTTGAGAATAAACTAACATCCATTTTTACTACACGGTTCGTGTTTTTGCAAAATCTCTACTAAATAGTGGGGATTTTGTGATATTTTGGACTTTATCTGTCACTTTTGACAAATGTTTTGAAGGTATAATTTGTTGAAAATTGCGCATATATAGCACGTTTCGTGTTTCAATATTTTGCTACACGTATCGTGTTTTATGCCCAAAAATTGATATTGTAGCATTTTCAGTTTACATTTTTTGCCATATTGTTTATACTAATAAAAATGACATTAAAATGCGCATAGCGCGCAGGTGACCTTGCAAAGTCAAGCGCGCCACTATCGTGAAGTTGCGATAGACAAACAAAAGAACAAACTATGTCGGCAGTTCAAATTATTACAGCATTACTCGGACTTCTTGCCGGTATCGGCGTATTTTTGGTTGCAATAAAACTCATAAGCAACAACCTCGAATCCGTTGGAGGCAACAGACTCAAAGCGCTGTTTGCCAAGACGTCAAAGAGCAATTTGCTTGGCGTCGGCATCGGCACAGCCGCCACCGCCCTCGTTCAAAGCTCAGGCGCAACGTCGGTTATGGCAATAGGTTTTGTCAACGCAGGCGTTATGGCTCTGACACAAGCCGCGGCAATCGTGCTTGGCTCAAATCTCGGTACGACTATCACAGGTCAAATCGTTGCAATCGGTTTCCTTGGCGACGGCGCATCAATGATTTCGGCATCCGTCATCCTCGCCGCTCTCGCCGGTATAGGCGCATTCATCACCTATTTTGCAAAGACAGGCAAAGCAAAACGTATCGGCGGATTGCTCTCGGGTTTTGGACTTTTGTTCCTCGGTTTGACCACGATGAGCAGTTCTATGAAGGTTTTTACAGAAACCGACTCAATTAAGAACTTTATTCAAAGCATCAACTTCACCGGCTACGAACTTGTGCTTACGCTCGTCGGCATCGTGCTCACAGCCGTTATGCAATCCTCAAGCGTCACATCGTCCATCGCAATCACGATGTACGCTTCGGGGCTTATAACACTCGATCAAGGCATCTATCTCATCCTTGGTTCAAACGTCGGTGCTGTTGTCGTCGCACTTCTTGCGACACTCGGCGCAAACGTCAATTCAAAGCGCCTTGCGCTTTTCCACCTTATCACAAATGTTTTGAGAGTCGTATTGTTCCTTGCGATAGCAATGACTGTTGCGGGAATTTCTCGCCAGGAACACACTATCGGCGTGCTGTTTGAAAAGATGTTCCCGGAAGATATAAGAGCGTTTAGACTCTCAATGTTCCATACGATTTTCAACGCCGTGACCGTGCTTATGCTCACACCGCTCATCAAACCGTTTGTCAAACTCACGGAAAAAATGTTGCCGGAGCGCATACACAAGACGGAAGAAGAAAAGAAATTTGTCCCACGTTTGTTCTATATTGACGAACACTTGCTCAAAACTCCGCCTATTGCTATGCAACAGACAAAGAGCGAAATTGTCAACATGGCGGAAATCGCAATGCACAACTTCAACCTTTCATGCGATATTGTCTGCACTCTTGATTTTGCCGACGAAGAGCAGTTCCGACACAATGAAGAGCAACTCAACTTCTTGAATCGTGAAATCGTTCGCTTTATCGTCAAACTCTCCGCAAAGCCATTGACCGGTCACGACCACTTGTATTTGTCAACGGCATTCCATACAATAACCGACCTTGAACGTATCGGCGACTACTCAGAAAACATCGTAGAATATGCCGAAAAACTGAGAGACGCAAACGAACGCTTCTCCGATACCGCCGTCAAAGAAATCCGCAATCTGCAACAGGCAATCGACGACCTCTTCCAAAAGGTTATGAAAGCCTATGTTTCAAAGGATTTCTTGGCACTCAGCGAAGCTGACAAGATTGAAGATCAAATTGACGACCTCACTGATCAAATGTCCGAAAACCACATCAAACGTCTCGGAGACGGCACTTGCTCGCCGGATGTCGGAGCCCACTTCTTGTCGCTCTGCTCCAATGCAGAACGTGTGGCTGACCACTTTATCAATGTGGCAAAAACCATTCGCGACTTCGCTCATTAAAAACGCACAGCTTGGCGAACAAAGCGTATTGACAAAGCAGGTCGCAAAACTGTGCGGTTGTCAACAAATATGGAAATAGTACTCGCAACCAACAACCAACACAAACTTCAAGAAATGCGCTCAATTTTGGGCGGATTTTTTGACAAACTCTATTCGCTTGCCGATTTGGGCATTGACGTGGACGTTGAAGAAACAGGCTCAACACTCAAAGAAAACTCCTATATCAAAGCAAAGGCCATTTGCGACCTGACAGGCAAAATAGCCCTCGCGGACGACACGGGACTCATGGTTGACACACTGAACGGCGCTCCGGGCGTATATTCCGCACGCTACGCCGGCGAAGAACACAATGATGCCAACAATCGCGCGCTTTTGCTCAAAAACCTTCAAAATGCAAGCGACCGTTCCGCACACTTTGCAACGGTCATAACTATATGCTATCCAAACGGCGACAGCCTGACTGCCGAAGGCAGAGTTGACGGATATATCGCAAAAGAAGAACGTGGCGAACACGGATTTGGCTATGACAGCCTGTTTTTCTGCCCAGAACTTGGCAAGACTTTTGCCGAGGCATCCGCTGACGAAAAAAACAGCGTAAGCCACCGCGGCAGAGCTCTTCGCAACACCGTTGAAAAGCTCAAAGCCCTTGCCAAATAGTTTTTATGAAGACCATAGTCGTTTTTTCGGATTCCCACCACATTCCGCTCCCGAAGCAACTTGAAAACGTAGCCCACGAAAGTGACTACGTCTTTTTTCTCGGCGACGGATTGAGCGGACTCGGCGATATACTCTTCAATGACGGTTTTCACGCCGTGAGAGGCAATTGCGACGGCTATCACGGGTTCCCCGATGAAGATGTCGTCCAAGTGGAAAACGTCAAGTTTTTGCTCACACACGGGCACAATTATCACGTCAAGAGCGACAAACTCCCGCTTCTTCTGCGCGCGCAGGAAGTCGGCGCAAACGTTGCACTCTACGGACACACACATTTTGCCGAGGAAACCACCGAAAACGGAATCCTGCTTTTGAACCCGGGCGCGATACAGTCTCCGATGATTGGCGCACCGTCCTACGCCTACTTCGTAGTTAGCGGAGACAAAATCGTCCACAAAATCGTCAAAATGTAAAAAACGCTTGTTAATCTCAAAAAAATGTAGTAATATATCCTAGCATTTATGTGACATATCCTCTGTTTCGGGGATATGGCTCAGTTGGTAGAGCGTCGCGTTCGCAATGCGAAGGCCAGGGGTTCGAATCCCCTTATCTCCACCATATGTCACTCAAATGCACAAAGATCTCGTCTTTTGACGAGGTTTTTGTTTTTATAAACAAACTATCTCCTAAATCAATCTCTCATTTTAGCAATACACGTGTGTCAATATTGTCGAAAATTGGCAGATTTTGTCAATTTAGTGTTGTGTTTGCATATTTGCTGTGTTAGAATATTTTTTGTGATATATCACAAATACACACAAGTTGAGGCTTTTTGATGACGAGATTTGGGACAAAACTATTGGGATTTGCAGTCGTGATTGCGATTGCAACTCTTTTATTTTTTGGAAGTTTTGTCCTGTTAGATGCTCAAATTGCCTATGCAAGCGGCGAGATTTCGGTTTGGGATGGCTCGATTGATACAAGTTGGTATGTCGGACACGAAGGCGACACCTCTTACAACATTGAAACCGCCGCGCAACTTGCAGGTCTTTCATCATTGACTTATGCCAATGAGCCCGTTGATTTCAGTGGCAAGACAATCAACTTGATGACAAATATTGACCTCAACGGTTGCAAAGAGTTTGAAACATATGAGCATGATAAGACACACGCGCTTGCAATTTCCTTCACCGATACAGGTTCACATTATATTTGGTCTCCAATCAAAAACTTTGCGGGAGAGTTCAACGGCAACAACAAAACAATTTACAATATGAGTGTGAATGAAGGCACGTCCTCTGGGCTTGCAAAAAGACGCGGGTTCTTTGCCACACTCACTTCAACCGCTTCCGTGCACGATTTGACCGTCAAAGACGCAATCGTATCCGGCTATCAATATGTCGGTGTGGTTGTCGGCAGTGCAGACGCAAGTGCGACACTTCAAAACCTTGAAGTGTGCAATTCAACAATCTATTTGTCTGACGTCTCAGCGGGTGGCATTGTCGGCTATGGCAACAGTTTATCAAATTGTATTGCAAGAGATTTGACAGTGGACTGCTCTCTTGGCGGCACGCAAAACATCGGCGGAATAATCGGCGATTCATCAAGCGGCAGTGGCACTATGTTGCTGACAGACTGCGAAGTATACAATTTTTCCGTTATAAACGGAACTCCAAGTTATGTTGGTTTGTTTGGAGCAATCAACCCAGGAAGTGTCACATTGGTTGACTGCAAGACAAATATCTCTGGAAACCTTGGCTCAGGCGAGTTCACAGTTGTTGAATCCACTGACGTCGTCTATCAAAACATAGACCGCGTGCGAGTGGGCGGAAATATCCTTGTGGACAGCGGATTGAGCTCCACTTCTTATGCCTACGACGCAACAGGCATGCACGAGAACACGGGCGCAATTGCGTATGTTGCAACCCCAACATCCGTTTCAATAAACTGCACGGACGCAGATGAGCCTGTGCATACGCTTGACGGACGCACATTATCGTTTACAATCCCGTCAACAGCGACTGCACTGACAATCACTGCTGTTATCAACAACACGAGTGTTGTTGCAAGTTTTGAAATCGGCGAAAACAACAGCGCATATAGCGAGCTTAACGCCACTCTTGACGAGTTCAAAACCGCCGTCTCAAATCTCGGCGGTGCAAACATTATCGCAGATGCGCAGGCACTGTATTCGCAATACAATTCTCTGCTTTTAAACAAAACCAGCAGCGAAATTGACTATATCAACACATATCTCGATGGCTATTTGGATTTCGCAAGCCAAATCGCACAATCAATTCAATCCGTCGGCGCAATCACCTATGGTGATTTGACTGTTTCGGCAACGCTTCTTATGGTTGACGGTTCAGCGGGAAACACAACCGCAGATATTGTTTCATTTTCAACCACCGACACTCTCGGTGCAACTGTCAACAAAACGATGACTTACAGCGGAACGGAATACACTCTCTCGTTTGCCGCGACAAGCGTAGCACGCAAACAATTGTCCATAACAATTGACAACAAAACGAGCATCTATGGCAATGAGCTTGTGGCGCTCACCTATCAACCTGTATCTCTCGTAAACGGCGACAACGCAAACGATATTATCTCATTGACAAAAGCGGCGGGAGTCAACGTCGGCAAATATGCAATCACGGGCACCTGCTCGCACATAGGCTATGACGCACAATTTGCAAATGGCACTTACACTATCTCAAAGCGCAGCATCCAAATTGTGATTGGCGATGCGTCTTCCTGCTATGGCGATCCACTCTCGACAATACCTTGCCATGCAGCCGCAGCACTGNNCGCGACAATACCTTGCCACGCAATCGAAGCACTGCCGTATGATGACGATATCTATGATATCGTTTCGCTGAGTGTTGCGGACTTTGACGCGAGCATAATAAACGCCTACGATATTGAGTTTGAAGTCATAAGCAACAACTACGTTGTTGCGTGCCAAAATGAAGTGCCTGCAACCTACACATATTCCAAACGACCGATTTCAATCATTGTTCACAACAAATCATCCGTCTATGGCGAATCAATAAAACCGTTGACATGGGAACTTGCAAACGGCACTACCCTTGCCACAGGAGACGAACCTGACGAAGTCATAACCCTTTTCAAGGATGGCGGCAATGACGCAGGCGAATATGAAATACAAGTTGGTTGGGACTTCAATTATAGCGTAAATGTTGTGAGACAAGGCGTCTATACAATTGAAAAGCAGGACGTGTCCTCACACATCACACTGAGTTTGGCAAATGGCGCACAAGTTGTTCAATCCACACCATGTACGGCGTCAATTGATATTGCCAATCTGCAACTCGTATATTCGCTCATGCTTGGCGGACAAAGCGTTGAAAACACTTCCAAAGTCGGCGAATACACATTTACGGCAACCGTTCAAAACGCCAACTATTCGGGAAGCAAGTCCGCGGCCTTTACCGTTTATGAAAACGTAGAAGGCAAAATTACAAGGCTTGCCACCCTGCTTGCAACTTTCAAAAACCCGCAAGCGACAGACGAAGAAAGAATTGAAGCCCTCTTCTCTGCGCAAAGCATATATTCAAACCTCACGACAACAGACTTGCTCCAAATTGAGAACAATCAAGATTATCAAGCGGAGATTGCAAGTTTTGTTGAGAGTTGGGACACCCTGCGCAATAGCGCAGAAAGCGACTTGACTGTCGCGGAAAAAACATACGATAACTTGATTGCAATCGTCATTGCCGCAACTTCCGCAAGCCTACTGCTCGGCTTTGCGTTCATAAAAGCGTTTATCGGCTGACAAAAGGAGACTGTTCGTGAAAAAGAAAATGTCTTTCAATATGAATAAACTCGCATTGGTTTTGATATGCACCCTGCTTGTTTGCATATTGGTCTTTACTTTTGCCGCTTGCTCGCATGACGAAACAAATCCAAAGAACTTCCAAGACAAGCAACAGGACACCCAGCCGGATTCTCAAATCGGAGATGAAACGGGAGATAATACAAACACAAATACAGGAGACAACAACGGCGACAACACCGGCAATACCCCGAGTGGCGATTCCGGCAACACTCCAAGCACAACTCCCGACGATGGTGGCAACACCACACCTGGCGGCGATACACCTGTAAAAAGCGAGTTTGAACAATTTGTGGATATCATTTCAAACGTTCAAAATGTCAATGCTACGACAACAATAACTGTGTCATTTGGCGGAAGAACACTCAGTCAAAAGGTCATTGAATACACAAGAAGCGCAAACGGTGGCACGGTCAAAACAACGCACACTTCTCTCAACACCGCGGATGCTCAAAAACCATATATGACGGAAGAAGCGTCTTTGACGCTTAACGGCGCGGAGTTTGAAAACAAGTTCCCAAATATCGCAAACGTCATAAACAACGCCCGCCTTTGCGAAGATGACTATACTTTGACAAAAACCAATCAAAGCCTAAATCTCTCGTTTGTCATTGCAAAAGCAGACGTCCAAACGATTGCAAGGCTCACGGATGCCGAGACAGCAACCATTGCAACGGATATAAACATCATTGTCTCTGCGGGCGAACGGACACCCGTATCCTTCACCGCAACGTACAAAACGACAAACGGAAACACCGTTTCAATCACAATCGTTTATCAAGAATAAATCTTTGATTTATTGTAAAAAAAAGCGTGCATCTGCACGCTTTTATTTTTTTGTTCAATTATTTTACACCATCCTTTGAAAACGCAAGAGGCAAAAGTTCTTCAAGGGTGTGGATTTCAAACTTTTCAGATGTACCGAGCACGATTTTGAAATCTTTGTCGCAAAACTCTGTCATGACCTGTCTGCAAACGCCGCATGGCGCGCACAGAGTGGATGTTTCCCCTTCCTTGCCTCCAACTATCGCAATCGCGTCAAACTCCTTTATACCCTCGCTCACAGCCTTAAAAAATGCCACACGTTCAGCACATACACTTGGCGAATAGGCGGAGTTTTCTATATTGCAGCCCAAATACACGTTTCCGTTTTTTGCAACGAGAGCCGCACCCACCCTGAAGTGAGAGTACGGCGCATAAGCCGACTCTCTTGCCTTTGCTGCTTTGCTCATAAGTTCTTTGTAGTCCATATTCACCTCTATTTCAGCACGTCTTTCAAGAAGCTGTTCCCCGCTGTTTTCTCTTTGTCCACACAGAGATATTCAAGCACTGTTGCGGATATATCCGCAAACGAATCGCGCGTGCCAAGGTTTACGCCCGCCTTTATCGGCTTGCCGTATATCAGCATAGGCACGTATTCGCGAGAGTGGTCTGTGGACGGCGTGGCAGGGTCGCAACCGTGGTCCGCAGTGATGATAAGCACGTCTTCGTCGCGCATATTTGCCAAAAACTCTGCCAGCTGCCCGTCAAA
>DBVQ01000013.1:6526-7855 GCA_002308155.1 Christensenella sp. UBA1260 | reverse complement strand
TGGCCGTACTTCATGTCAAAGTCAACGAGATTGACAAAGCAGAGCCCCTCAAAATCGCGCTTTTGCATTTCAAGTGTGATTTGCATGCCGTGGTTGTTGCTCGTCGTCCTGTTGAGCTCGCTCACACTCTTGCCCGCAAAGATATCATATATCTTGCCAACGGACAAAGTTGCAAGTCCGTTCTCTTTGAGAACGTCAAGCATGGTCTGTCCCTGCGGTTCAAGCGAAAAGTCGTGACGATTTGCCGTCCTCGTGAAAGGATATTCCCCCACAAACGGACGCGCAATAACTCTGCCCACTGCGTGCTCGCCAACGAGTATTTTGCGTGCAATCTCGCAATAGTGGTAGAGCTCTTTGACAGGCACGACGTCCTCGTGTGCGGCGATTTGGAACACGCTGTCTGCGGACGTATAGACAATGAGCGCGCCTTTTCTTATGCTCTCTTCTCCGTAGTCCTTTATGACTTCCGTGCCGGAATACGGCTTGTTGCAAAGTGCTTTTCTGCCCGTTTGACGTTCAAACTCATCAATTATTTCCTTTGGAAATCCGTTTGGATAAACAGGGAGCGGTTTTTGAGATACAAGTCCCGCAATCTCCCAATGTCCTATCGTCGTATCCTTGCCTGCGGATTTTTCGGTTAGACGCGCAAAAGACGCGAGCGGATGCTCAACGCCGCCACCGACTGTGTCAATGTTGAAAAGCCCAAGCTTTTCAAGATTTGGGCAACAAAAATGGCTGTCCCCTCTTATCGCGCCGAGAGTATTGCTCCCCTCGTCGTGCCAGAGGTACGCGTCCGGCATTTCGCCAATGCCGAGGCTATCAAGTACGATGATAAAAACTCTCTTCATTTTATGCCAATTCTAATGCGATTTTCATCATTGCGGTGAACGAGTTTTGACGCTCTTCCGCGGTTGTGTTTTCTTCCGGATAAACAAAGCTGTCGCTCACTGTGCAAATGCAGAGTGCCTTCTTTCCTGCGCGAGCGGCGTTGCAATAGAGTGCCGCAGATTCCATTTCCACACCGAGGACACCCATCTTTGACCACTCCATACCGCTGTTTGCATCGTCATAGAAGACATCGGATGAGAATATGTTGCCAACTTTGAAGTTGACGCCTTCCTTCTCGCAAAGCTCCGCCGCCCTGCGCACTAGCCCAAAATCTGCAATAGGACAGAAAGTGCCCGGCAGATTGTATTGACTTGCATAGTTGCTGTTTGTGCAAGCGCCCATTGCGATGATGATATCTCTTGTGTGCAAATCCTTGTCAAACGAGCCGCAAGTGCCGACTCTTATGATGTTTTCAACGTCATAGAAGTTGAACAGCTCATA
>DBVQ01000013.1:410-6453 GCA_002308155.1 Christensenella sp. UBA1260 | reverse complement strand
AGGAAGTTCTCCGCGATAAACTTTGCGCGCAACGGGTCGCCCGGCATGAGCACTGTCTTCGCGACGTCGCCGAGTTTTGCTGCTATATGAGGAGTTGGGACTGACATAACTTTCTCCTTTTGTGCAAAACAGAGTTTTGCAACTTGATTTTCTTATTTGTTTTCTTCCGCTTTTACGATTTTGACGATTCTGCTTGTGCCAAGTCTGGACGCACCGAGCTCAACAAACTTTTCTGCATCTTCAATGGACGATATTCCGCCCGCGGCTTTAATTTTGACATTTGCGCCTATATGCTCACTGAAAAGTTTGATATCGTCAAACGTTGCGCCGGACTTTGAAAAACCGGTTGAAGTCTTGATATAATCTGCGCCTGCATTTGTGACAATCTCGCACATCTTGATTTTTTCTTCCTCTGTCAAAAGGCAGGTCTCAATGATGACCTTGAGGACTTTGTCCTCACACACCGCTTTTATCTTTCTTATTTCCTGCTCCACAAAGGAGTAGTCGCCCGCTTTGAGTTCGCCGATATTTATGACCATATCAATCTCGTCCGCGCCGTTTAAAATTGCGTCCTTTGTTTCAAACACTTTGACAGCCGTCGTGTTGTAGCCGTTTGGGAAGCCTATCACCGTGCAGATTGCAAGGCGGTCGCCCACGTATTCTTTTGCGCGTTTGACAAAGCTCGGCGGGATACAGACAGATGCCGTCTTGTATTTCATCCCGTCATCGCAAATCGCCTTGATATCTTCCCACGTCGCCGTCTGGGCAAGCAGCGTATGGTCGCATTTTGCAAGTATATCTTTTGTTTTCACAACACACCCCCAATTATTCAACTCTGGCAAAAATGAGCGGACGTTTTTCCGGCGGAGTATCCATCATAAGCGTTGAGATCTTGAACACCTTTTCTGCGTCTTCAAATCTCTTCTCGTCCGATGTATACATGATGGCAACAACGTCGCCTTCCTTCACAAAATCGCCTGTCTTCTTTTTGAGCATTATGCCTGCCGTGTAGTCTATGCTATCTTCCTTTTTGTTCCTTCCGGCTCCCAAGAGCAAGCTTGCTCTGCCATAGCCCTCTGTGTCAATGCCGCTGATATATCCGCTCGTCCAAGCCTTGATTTCACGACTAAACTTTGCTTTTGCAAACTTGTCTGTGTCCAAAATGACGCTTGTATCTCCGCCCTGAGCCTTTACCATCTTGACAAAAGTCTCAAATGCCGAGCCGTCTTGCAAGGCTTTTTCGCACGCGTGTCTGCAAGCAGTACGCTTCCCCTTGCCCGCCAACAGAAGCATATTTGAAGCGAGTTCAAGGCAGACCTTTGTCAAATCATCAGGTCCATTGCCTTTGAGCGTTTCAATCGCTTCAATGACTTCAAGAGAGTTGCCGATTGCATATCCAAGCGGCACGTCCATATCTGTTATGAGTGCAAGCATCTTTTTGCCTGCGCGTTTGCCTATGTTCACCATTGCGTTTGCAAGTGCCAAACTATCATCCAACGTCTTTGCAAAAGCCCCACTGCCCGTCTTGACGTCAAGCACGATGCAGTCGTCGTCCGCGGCGAGTTTTTTGCCCATTATGCTTGACACGATGAGCGGCAAGCTGTCCACAGTTGCCGTGACGTCACGGAGCGCATAGAGCAATTTGTCCGCAGGTGCGAGTTCGGCATTTTGACCGACAATCGCAACGCCTATATCATTGACGATACGCACAAACTCGTCCTTTGAAAGCGACACTTTGAATCCCGGGATAGATTCCAACTTGTCAACAGTGCCGCCCGTATGCCCGAGACCTCGCCCGCTCATTTTGGCAACTTTTACGCCAAACGTGGCAACGAGAGGAGCAACGACAAGACTTGTCTTGTCGCCGACGCCGCCGGTTGAGTGCTTGTCCACTCTTATTCCGTTGATATCGGAAAAATCAATTTTTACACCGGAATCACGTATTGCAAAAGTGAGGTCGGCGGTTTCGCGCTCGTTCATGCCTTTGAAATATATCGCCATGAGCAGTGCCGACACCTGATAGTCAGGAATCTCACCCGCAACAAAGTTCTCAACAAAGAACTTGATTTCCTCTGTTGAGAGTTCAACTCCATCCCTCTTTTTGCGAATAATATCGAACATCCTCATAAATCGCCTCTTAGTGCATATTGCTGTTTAAGTATATAATACACTATAATTTTTGATAAATAAAGACCCAATTTGCAATTATCACAACAAAAAATAAAAGAAAAAGAAGGCAAAATGCCTTCTTTTCACAATTTAATCAAATGTTTTGTCTTCTGTTATGTCTCAGATTCAAACGGAATCACTTCAACAGACACCGATGAACCATACAATGTATTATATGCCTCAACTTGTGTCGCCCACCAGTTAAGGTCGTTGCAGTCTTCCGCAACGTTTGGAGATGGTTCAAATCTGCCCGCCTTCATTGCATCATACATATCATAGTATTCTTGCAACTGATAAGTTTGGAACTTCCACGGATTGTCCGGAATGCCCGTTGCATCTTCATTTGCGCCGAGTTTGGATACTCTGTTTGCAAGCTTGCTGTCCCACTCTCCACTTGCCCATTTCTCAAGCACGTGTTTAACCGCCTCATCAATTCTCTTGATTGCGGATGAGACAACTCTATATGAAAGTCCTGATTGGTCAACGTCAACGCCGATTATCCATCTTGGTGTGACAAGTTCACTCGGGACAGCTGCTTCTGCCGCCTCTTTGACGGATTCAAACATATCGCCACCGCAAGCAAACACAACCTGTGTGCCGCTGTCATACCAATCTTTTATTTGTTGCTTCAATTGCTCGGATGGAGCAAAGTCGTTGCCATACTTGAAACTGATTTTGACAAACACGTCAAATCTGCCCGTTGCCGCTGCGATTGCGCCCTGCACGTAGCCGAATGCAAATCTATTGCAAGCTGCATACGTTCCGCCGCCGCCAAACGTGCCGCCAAGTTTGTTCCAGCCCTCTTTTACTGCGGAATATCCTGCAATAAACCCGGATTCTTCCTCTTTGAAAGAAACAATCGTGACATTGTCAAGACCAAGAGGTTGTTCGCCATCAACAAACACAAACTTTACATCCGGATGCTCTGCCGCGACCTTCTTGATTGCGTTCTCTTGCAAATAGCCGGGAGCAACGATTACTTTTGCGCCATCAGAAATAGCCTTGCGCATAGCGGCTTCACGATCCGCGTCTGTCACATTTGTCGTGTTACCCAGCTGATAATACCTACATTCGTAATTATCTCCAGCGAAATCTCTGACACCTTTGTACGTATTCTCGTTGAAGCCTCCATCATAAAGCTCGCCGATATCCGTGACAACGGCGATGATCGTCTTTGTGCTACCCTTCTTTGAGCATGCTGTAAACACCGCAAGGCATGACGCCAAAATTGCGAGGCACAGCAACATAGCCAATAATTTTCTCTTCATATTATTCTCCATCGGCAAAGAGCCTATCTTTCTAATTGAAGTATATATTTTATACTTCCCTCTGTCAATAGGCAAAATTTATTTTTTGCCGCACAATTCAACTGATCAGTGGCAAAACTTAGGATAATTCGCACATTTTGTCAAACAAAAACGCACTCAAACGAGTGCGTTCTTTTGGTCATTATTCTTCGTCAGGAGTTTTTGGCTCGTCCGCTTCTTCAAAAGGGACATCGTCCTCGGTCAAATCGGCTTCAGACGGCTCATCCTCGCTGACAAGTGCTGCGTTTGCTTTCTTCTTTTTGTTTTTCACAACCACAATCGGGACGACAATCACAATGACAGCAAAGATTGCGCATCCGACTGCGATGAGTGCGATTTCCCAATCAAGAAGTCCACCCGCGTTCTTGCTGATTTCTGCATTGTTGTAAAACTCAACAAATGAAAGCGGAGATGTAAACTCTGCCTGAGTTTCCTCATCAAGTGCGGTGTACCTCGGATCTTGTTTTACGATGGTCATGATTTCGTCATCATAATAGAAGAACTTGAAATTGGACACGGCATCGCTGTTGACCATGGAGTTGTCGCTATCCCATTTTTCAGTATATGTCAACGATTTCACATAGCCATTGTCCCACACCTCAAACTCGGCATACCAATATTCGTATGTTCTTTCAGTGCATTTTGCATCAAACGGAGCGTATGTGTTGCCCTCATTGAAAGCTTGCAAATACCATTCTCTCATCTTGGCTTTCTTTGCGGCTTTTTCCTCGTCTGTACCCTCAACCCTGCAATCAATGACGAGTTTTACTTTGTAAACGCGGTTTTCTGCATCGTAGGAGATAGAACTGGATTGCTCTGCTTCATTGTCCACAAACAAAAGATCAAGGGACATCTTCATATTGCAGAGTTCAAGCTGATCATCAAGGAAGAATCTGACTTCTTTATATCCGTCAAAGTTGTATGCTTCAGGTTCTTGAACAAGTTCAAATGTCGCATAAGGGAAAGTGTCAATCCCTTGGCAATTCGGCTTGGATTTTGGCCCTAAATGCGCAAAATAGAAAGTGTCGCTGTCAATGGTGTATGCAAGCGTCGTATAGGAAATCAAAGAATTGAGAATGCCAGGTGCTTGAGTTGGAAGTTGATAATACCAAGCATCGCCGCTCTTAAGCTCATATCCTTTGAAAAGCATAAAGCCGTTGCCTGCGTTTGTGTCTTGCACCATGAGTGACGTGTCTGCCGTACGTCTTGAACGATTGGCGACATTGTACATTGCAAGGACAGCCGCTTTGACTTGGTCCGCTGTTGCGCCGTTTTGAAGACCAGCGTTTACCGCTGCAAGCTCGCTGCCTTGGAAATTGCTTGCAAACATATCAGGATAAGAGCCCTCATCAAGATTCATTGAGTGAGGCGCGTCTTTGTTGCACGCAAAAAGCATAAATGTTGAAACCATGAGAACAAGGATTGCAACTGCAAACAAAACTATTCTTTTCTTCTGCATAATTCTCTCCCGAGTGCAAAAATATACTATACAAATATTTTATAGCATACAATAGTTTTCGTCAACAACAAGTTTTTGGCATTCTAAACGCGTGAGAGGGACAAAACGCACACTAGCGCAAAAATGTTGACAAAATATGCTATTTTGAGTATTTACAGCAGGGGGTTTGTTTGGTATAATAATTTTAGATTTCTTGATTAGGAGAAAATTATGAAAAAATACGTATTGGCATACGACGTCGGCACGACGGGGCTCAAGACTTGTCTCGTTGAAATTGACAAGAACATGAAGATTGTTGCCTCTGCAAACGAAGGCTACAAACTCTACGTCTTTGACGACGGCGGAGCGGAGCAAGACCCCGAAGAATGGTGGAATGCCATGTGCCACACGACGAAAGCCGTGTTTGAAAAGACAGACATCCGTCCGGAGCAAATTGAAGGCGTGTCCTTCTGCTCACAAGCCCAAGGGCTTGTGCTCGTTGACAAGGACGGCGTGCCTGTGCACAGAGCGTTCAGCTATATGGATCAACGTGCAACAGCCGAGATGAAAAAATGCGTGGCAAACGGGCTTCAAGTGGCTGGTTGCAACATTGCAAAACTTCTCCCCGCCCTCATGATTACGGGTGCCGCACCGATAAGCGTCAAGGACCCTGTGTGGAAATATCATTGGCTCCGCGCCAACGAGCCGGAAAACTTTGCTCGCGTTTACAAGTGGCTGGACGTCAAAGAATATCTCATTTGCCGTATGACGGGCGAGTTTGTCATGACCTATGACTCCGCGTTCGGTACAGAAATGTACGACTACAAAAACAAGTGCTTCTCCAAGAAGATGTGCAAGTTGTTTGAAGTCAACATAGAGCACTTCCCTCGCCTCATCAATTCTACGGATTGCGCGGGCACAGTGCACGAAAAGGCATCGGCAGAACTCGGGCTTGCAGTTGGCACAAAAGTGTTTGGCGGCGGCATGGACGCAAACCTCATCGGTGTGGGCGCAGGCTCAACGGCTGTTGGCGACACGCACATCTACAGCGGCACGTCGGGCTGGATTGGCACAATAACCGAGAAGTCCGTCGTGGACGTCTCTCACATGATTGCGGCAACCGTGGCGG
>DBVQ01000013.1:0-405 GCA_002308155.1 Christensenella sp. UBA1260 | reverse complement strand
CAACCGGGCAAGTTCAACTACTTTGCCGAGATGGAGACATCCGGCAAGTGCCTTGAGTGGGTCAAAGACCATATTGCTCTTGACGAAGTCGGCGTGTATTACAACAAAGTCCACATCACAGATGTGGAAAAACGCCACTTGAGNNCTCTTCAGCTATATGACCGAAGTGGTTGAAAAAATCCCTGCAGGAAGCGGCGGAGTCATCTTCACACCATGGCTGCACGGCAACCGTTGCCCATTTGAAGACCCGTATTCAAGAGGTATGTTCTTCAACATCAGTCTTGAGACCGGCAAGACGGAACTCATCCGTGCCGTGCTTGAAGGCGTGTGCTATCACAAACGCTGGATGCTTGAATCCTGTGCAATCAAGGTCAAACCGTCCGATACAATCCGCTTTGTCGGCGG